>NZ_AKJC01000269.1 GCF_000282535.1 Pseudomonas sp. GM84
ACCCCTGTAGCTATGGAGAAAAAGCTGAAAGCTGCAGCATGAAACCTAAACCGGTGTCCAAAAATAGTTGACCAGTTCAGCTTGCCGGCGATAGGGCCGCTACAGGCACAACACATCCGGATGAAAAACAAAACCTTCAAATGGCCATCAGGCGTATTTGGACATGCCATTCACGACATCTGGCGCAATTGGAAATCCCCTGTCGTGATCAAACAGTTCCGAGGCGTTCTCGTGTAATTTCCCACAGCCTTGCAAGGCTTAAATGAACCCCGAATTGCACCGGCACGTGGCTCTGTGACGCGTGCCAAAGATCAACAACAGAGCACCGGTAACGTGCCGTTTTCTTGATTTCAAAAGGAGATATTTTTCGCCTACGCCTGCCCGTCCTTTCCTTGTGTCAGCAAAAAGAGAACAACATCAATGAACACCGTGGGATCTGATGGCAACCTTGCACAAGGTTTCAAGCCACGTCATGTAACGATGCTGTCCATCGCGGGCATCATCGGTGCCGGACTTTTCGTCGGCTCCGGGCACGCCATTGCGGCGGCCGGGCCAGCCACCATTGTTTCTTACTTCGTAGCCGGCACCCTGGTGGTGCTGGTCATGCGCATGCTCGGTGAAATGGCCGTGGCGCACCCCGACACCGGTTCGTTCTCCACCTACGCCGACCAGGCCATCGGCCGCTGGGCCGGCTACACCATCGGCTGGTTGTACTGGTGGTTCTGGGTGCTGGTGATCCCGATCGAAGCCTTGGCCGCCGGGCATGTGCTCAACGCCTGGTTCCCCCAGGTGGACAGCTGGATCTTCGCCCTGGCGTCGGTGCTGCTGCTGGCCGGCACCAACCTGTTCAGCGTGGCCAAGTACGGAGAGTTCGAGTTCTGGTTCGCCATCCTCAAGGTCACCGCGATCCTCGGTTTCATCGGCCTGGGTTTCGCCGCGTTGATGGGCTGGCTGCCCAACCGTGAAGTCAGTGGCTTGAGCGGGCTGATGGCCGAGTACGGCGGCTTTGCGCCCAAAGGCTGGTCGGCCGTGATCGGCGCGTTCATTACCGTGATGTTCAGCTTCATCGGCACCGAGGCCGTGACCATCGCCGCCTCCGAATCCAGCGACCCATCGCGCAACATCGCCAAGGCCACCCGCTCGGTGATCTGGCGCATAAGCACCTTCTACATCCTGTCGATCTTCGTGATTATCTCGGTCGTGCCGTGGAACGATCCGCAACTGGCCGTGGTGGGTTCTTACCAGCGCGCGCTGGAAATCATGAACATCCCCAACGCCGGCTTCATGGTCGACCTGGTGGTGCTGGTGGCGGTGACCAGCTGCATGAACTCGTCGATCTACATTGCCTCGCGGATGATGTACTCGCTGGCCAAGCGCGGCGACGCCCCGGCCTTCCTCAACAAGACCTCCAAGGTCGGCGTACCGCGCGCCGCCGTGTTCGGCAGCACCCTGATCGGCGCGGCCATCGCCATCCTCAACTACTTCGCGCCCAAGGGCGTGTTCGAGTTCCTGCTGGCCAGCTCCGGCGCCATCGCACTGCTGGTGTACATGGTCATCGCCATCTCGCAGCTGCGCATGCGCCGCCGCCTGGAGCGCGAGAACGCCGAGCTGAAATTCCGCATGTGGCTGTTCCCGTGGCTGACCTGGGCGGTGATCCTGTTCATTGGCGGGGCGTTGGCGGTGATGATGTATACGCCTGAGCATCGGGCGGAAGTGAGTTCTACGTTGGGCTTGGCGATCGTGATTTCCTTCCTGGGGATCGTCACGTCGCGGGGGCATGCGCAGACGGTGGGGGCGCGGACGATGGGGTGATTGGGTTCACCTTGCAACAAGGGCGAGGGCACCAGTGGAGGGTGCCCTCGTTTTTTAGAGCCTCAAAAAGTGTCAGCGCTGCCGGCACAAATTCAGGGAAGAAAAGTCGCACCACTGGCGCGACAAATATGCCGAAGGCTAGTTGCCCACCATTTCGACATACCTGATCACCGCCGGCGCTTTCTCAAAGCGCCGGTAGATCAGGCTCAACCATGAGCTGGCCTGGCAATCGGCAATACGCCGGTAGTTCACCTGCGGCAGGCTGATGCGCTGCACCACCGACTCCGGCACCACGGCGATGCCCTGGCCTAAAGAAACCAAGGTAATCACCGCAACAAGGCTGCCGGGCTGCGGTCCCAGCCGAGGCACGAACCCACCCTGCGCCGCCACCTCCAGCGTCCCGGAAATCTGCTCGGGAAGGATGAAGTTTTCGCCGGCCAGACGTGATGCCGGGATCTGCTGCAGCTCGTTGATCCGCGAGCTGGCGGGCAGGGCGAGGACGAAGTCTTCCCGATGCAGGGCAATGGCTTCGAGTTCTTCCGGCAGCTCCATGGGCGAGCGCACATAGGCAAGATCGAGCAGACCATCGCGGACCATGCCTGGCAGTTCGGCCATGGGCAGTTCGCGGATGTTCAGGCGCACGCCGGGGTGGGCGTCGCTGAAGCTGATCACCTGGCGCTGCAGCATCCCCGAATACGCCGCCGAAGCCACGTAGCCCATTTCGATGCTGCCACTTTCGCCACGGCCGGCCCGTTGCGCGCCCAGCTGCGCGGCATCGAACTGGCGCACGGCCTGCTCCGCTTCGATCAGCAGAGCCTGGCCGGCAGCCGTGAGGTTGACCTCACGCTGATTGCGCTCGAACAGACGCACGCCCAGCTCGCGCTCCATGTCCTGGATCTGCCGGCTGAGGGTCGGCGGGGCGATGCCCAGCTGCTCGGCGGCACGGGTGAAGTGACCGTGCCGGGCGACGCAGAGGAAGTAGCGGAAATGGCGGATTTCCATGCGGTGTTACCTGCAAGCTAATGACGCCGGCCGTTGGGGCTAACACGCTTTGGGGCTGGCGGCGTTATGGTGAAGCAAACATTACAAGGCTGGTGTCTTGGCGGCAAAGATTGCCTGTGAGATTGCAGGGGACCGCTGCGCAGTCCATCGCCGGCAAGCCAGCTCCCACACATCCCGCAGCGCCCTGAACAGCGCCGCGGTCCCTGTAGGAGCCGGCTTGCCGGCGATGGGCTGCAAAGCAGCCCCGGCGCCCCCCAGACTGATCCCCCCAAGCCAACCCGCTCTGCTTCCGGAGCCCCCGTCATGCCCTCTGCGCGCTTCACCCTCCTAACCGCCTCCCTGGTCTGCGCCCTGATCATCCTCGACACCAACATCGTCGCCGTCAGCCTCCCCAGCATCGCCCGCGACCTGTCCGGATCCTTCGCCGATATCGAATGGGTAGTCAGCGCCTACCTCCTGGCCTTCGCCGCCTGCCTGCTCCCCGCCGGCAGCCTCGCCGACCGCTTCGGCCGCCAGCGCATGCTGCTGATCGGCCTGGCCGTGTTCGGCGCCGCCTCACTCGCCTGCGGCGCAGCCCCCAGCCTCTTGTTCCTCGACCTCGCCCGGGCCGCCAAAGGCATCGGCGCCGCGATGCTGCTGACCGCCGCACTGGCCGCCATCGGCCACCGCTTCCACGAACCCCAGGAGCGCATGCGCGCCTGGGCCTTCTGGGGCGCATGCATGGGCGCGACCATCACCTTCGCCCCATTGCTCGGCGGCCTGATCGCCAGCACCCTCGGCTGGCGCTGGATCTTCTACATCAACCTGCCCCTGGTCGCGTTGCTCGCCCTGATGGTGCTGCGCAGCATCGAGGAATCCCGCGACAGCGCTGCCGCCCGGCTCGACCCCATGGGCAGCCTCACCTTCGCCGGCAGCCTGGGCTGCCTGATCTGGGCGATGATCGATGCCAACCAGGTTGGCTGGACCAGTGTGGACACGATTGGCCGGCTGCTGGTCAGCGCTTTCCTGTTTGGCCTGTTCATCATGATCGAGAGCAGCCAGGCGCGACCGATGATCGACCTGAAGCTGATGCGCAGTCCCCGCTTCATCGGTGCCTTGCTGGGGATGTTCGCTTACGCCGCGTGTGCTCAGGTGATGATGACCTTGCTGCCGCTGTACCTGCAGAGCGGCTTGCAGCTGTCGGCGCTGGCGGCTGGGGCGGGGATGTTGCCGTTTGCTGTGGCGATGCTGCTGACGCCGCGGTTGGGGATGCGGTTGGCCAGTCAGTGGAGCCCGGCGCAGGTGTTTGCCCTGGGCTTGGTGCTGGTGGGCACGGGCAACCTGCTGTGCGCCTGGGCGGTCGGCCACGGGGGCTATCTGGCCTTCGCCGCTGCCAGCCTGGTGCTGGGGGCGGGTGCAGGGCTGCTCAATGGCGATACGCAGAAGAACATCATGGCCTGCGTGCCGCGTGAGCGTACCGGGATGGCTTCTGGGTTGAGCACCACGACGCGGTTTGGCGCGATTGTGATCGCGATTGGGGTGTTGGGCGGGGTACTTGCGGCGCGTAGTGGGCAGTTGTTGCGTGAAAGCATGGCCGGATTGGCGCCGGAGCATTTGGGCAAGGTCGCTGCGATGGCTGCACGAGTGGCCGCAGGTGATCTGCAAGCTGCACTTTCGTTGCTGGATGCAGGAGTGCGCGATGCGGTTGCGCCGTTGGCGCGGCAGGCACTTGCTGGCGGCTTCGAGGCGTTGTTACAAGTAGCCGGGGGGATTGCGTTTGTGATGGCTCTGGTCGTAGGTCTGTTACTGAGTCGTCCGCTCCCGCAGTTGGAGGGTCATGTCGTGCGGACTTGAAAAACGCACAAGGATTTTGCAAGGGGGCGACATCTGCCGACTGGATATTTCCAAATTACAGGCAAAAAAAAGACACCCTAGGGTGTCTTCTTTCTGGATTTGGTGGAGCCGGGGGGATTTGAACCCCCGTCCGCCAGTACTCCGCTGTCGGTACTACATGCTTAGCCGTGTCTACTGAGTTAATCCGCAGCCGCCCGACGGGCAGGGTGCTTTGGACGAGTTGGGTAAGTTTTAGTCGCTTTGCCCCCAACGTGCTACACGACGATCCTGTTCTGTATGACAATCATTTCGGGTTTACAGGCATCCCCTGATGATTGCTGGAGCCGAAGCTACCAGGAGAGCGGGCTCAGCTGCTTACGCAGCGAGAGCGTAACCCTCGTAGTTTTCGTCATTGGCAACTATAGAAAGTTGCAACAGTGGATTTACGAGTTCTGTTACCAACTCGGCATGCACCTAGAGTTTCGCTACCGGCGTCGAATCCTAATCGGCCCCACGCTTACAGCTGTCTAAGCTCACGTACCTTTCGGCACGCTGAGCGAAGTATACGCCTTTGTGCGGGCGGCGTCGACAGCAGGTTCCGTCGCCGCCCGCTCAGGCTCAAGCACCGCTGCCGCCGGACGAGCCGCCGCCTTTCTCGGTTTTCTCCAGACGCTCCAGCACTTTGCTGGTGATGGCGATGCATTGCTTGTCGTCGCCCGCGGCCTGGGCGGCCTTGGCTTTGTCGACGTGCTCGGTCAGGGCCTTGTCCAGGCCTTCGGAGGTGGCGCCGGCGGTGGTCATGCTGTCGTTGATCTTCTGCAGGTTGGCGGCGCAGAGGTCGTCGGCGGCGAACGCCGGGGACGCCAGGAGGGTGGCGGCCGCGAATAGGGCGGAAAGCGCAGTACCTTTCATGGGTGTCTCCTTTGCAAGGCCTCTGGAGGGTGGGCCTGTAAGGGTGGACTGCTGGGGCTTGAAGAGGGTTCCATTGGGGTGGTGGCTTGGCGACATGAGGGGTGTCTGTGCTGGCCTCATCGCCGGCAAGCCGGCTCCCACACCGGTCGCGGGGTGGGGGCCGATTGCGGTGGGGGTCAGGGGTGTTTGTTCATGCCGAGTTCCAGGTCGTCGATCAGGGCCTTGGCCATTTCGCTGAGGATTCTGGCAGCGCTGCCGGCTTTGCGGTCGTTTTCCATTTCGGCTTCGGTAGTCAGGTGGCGGATGCAGCCGAGGAGGACCGAGAGCTGGCTGAAGGCGTGGTCGAAAGGGACGCCGGGTTGCAGGCGGAAGAGGTCGAATGTCTCGTGGCCGGCGGTGGTCGCGTGCTTGAGTTGGTCATTCATGGCTTTACTCCTGGGCCTTCGCGTTGTGCAGGCCGGTCAAGGCATGCTCGATCAGGGCTCTTGAGGTCTCGGAGGCATGGGCGGCGTTGCCGAGCATGCTCAATCCAGATTCGCCGGAATGGATGCGGCAGTGTTCGTCGATGGTTTCGGCGACGCCGCGTAGGAGTTCGCTGGCGTGGGCCAGGGCGTCTGGTGGGGGCATGTCGCTGTGGATGGAGAAGTAGGGGGTGAGGCTGGGTGGGTCGGGGACGATCTTCTTCATGGTGGAGTTCCCAGTTTGTTTACTCAACGGGAGCTGCCATTTCGATCCTTCTCACGGGATTGGGGTGGCAGCCATGCGCGGGGTGAGAAACCGGTAAACATGGGAAAGCCGGCCAGACCGAGGTCTGCCCGCGCAAGGCTGCCATAACGAGGCTGCTGTCATGTTTACAGGGTTCTCACACCCACATCGTTCGAAAACGACTCTGGGAAATTAGCCCTGATGGTTGTGAGCAACAACAGCGAAACGTCTGAAGCGATCGTAGGATAATTCCCAAAGTGTCCAATTCAGAAGCGTTTGGTTGCAGGTTGGGAAAAGTCTTACGCCTGGAGGGAGTAGGCGGGGGCTGGTAGGTGCATGTCTTGAGTTTTTTGGTGGTGCGTAAATCGAGCGCCGCCCGCGCGGCGCATCGCGAGCAAGCTCGCTCCTACATTTGTTGCAACGTGCCACGGTCTGTCAGGCCATGGTTGTCCGCTT
>NZ_AKJC01000270.1 GCF_000282535.1 Pseudomonas sp. GM84
GCCACTAGACGAAGGGGACACACAACACTTTTCAGTGCACCAGAACATGAACCTCGCGATTCAGCCTGGATTTTCTTTTCCTGCCCCGCCGTCAAGCGTTGCCGGAGAAACTGGAGCGGGAAACGAGACTCGAACTCGCGACCCCGACCTTGGCAAGGTCGTGCTCTACCAACTGAGCTATTCCCGCATTGGCGTCCCCTAGGGGACTCGAACCCCTGTTACCGCCGTGAAAGGGCGGTGTCCTAGGCCACTAGACGAAGGGGACACGCTACAAGCATTACTGCTTGCTTTCACTCCCTGCCGCGTTTCGCTGTGTGCTTTACGCTGCAAGTGGCGCGCATTCTATGGATGCCGTGAAAGGTCGTCAACCCTTTTCTAGAAATTTATTTAAATCAATGACTTCGCTCTCTATATAGGCTGTTAGCAAGCACCGTCCAAGGATTGGCGTTGATTTTCTGACGGCCTCGTCGCAAAGTGCCATCACTGGAGAAACCACCCGACCAGCCGACACAGGGTGACGTGGCGAGTGGGCTGGCCTGTTCGCTACACTCTCAATGTAAAACTTCCTGATGAGGCGTTAACGGTGACACCACTTCTGATCACACTGCTCATCGTTGCGGGTATCGCGTTGCTGATCGTGATCGGCTACCTCAACAACGTGGTCGAGAACAGCAAACTGGAACGCGCGCGGCTGAAGATCGAACTCGCCGACCGCCTGCGCCGCTGTGGCGAAATCACCGAAACCTTCCCCGGCCAGTTCATGACCCCGGCCCTCAAGCTGCTGCTGACCCGCCTGGAACTCAACCTCAACCAGCGGCAACTGACGCTGGACAAGCACAACGCCGAACTCAAGGCACGCATCGCCGAACTCGAAGACCTCATCGCCCAGGGCGAGCGAATCCCGGTGAACAACCCACCGAGCCCGATCCAGACCGAGGCCAAGGCCAAGGACGTGCGCTTCCTGCTCGAGGCCTTGCATACCCAGATCGTCAAGGCCACCCACGAGAACGTCCTGCAAACGACCGAGGCCAAGCATTGGGTAAAGGAGATTCGTCACCTGCTGGTGCTGCTGCATATCGAGTTCTTCAACAACCTTGGCCAGCAAGCGCTGCAGCAAGAGCAGCCGGGGCAAGCGCGACTGGCGTTCGAGCGGGGCGTGCAGTACCTGCGCAAGCAGCCTGAACCGAAGGTGTATGAAGAGCAGCTGACCTACCTGGAGAAATTGCTGGCGCGGGCCAATGCCCAGGTGCTGGACCGGATGGAGCCGGCGGAGAATGACGAGAATGCGCTGACCCAGGGCTTGAAGACCGATGAGGACGAGACCTGGAAGAAGCGGGTGATCTACGACTGACCTGTGTCGGCCTCTTCGCGGGACAAGCCCGCTCCCACAGGTACAGCGCAGCATTCAAGATCTGCGGGTATCTGTGGGAGCGGGCTTGTCCCGCGAAGAGGCCGGCACAGGCACAGCAGCAATCAGCAGTCGGTCAATTCCAGAAAGACCGCCACCAACCGCTCCAACCCCACCTGATCCACCTCACTGAACCGCCCCAGCTTCGGGCTGTCCAGGTCCAGCACGCCAATCAGCCTGCCCTCCTTCACCAGCGGAATCACCAGTTCGCTGTTCGACGCACTGTCACAGGCAATATGCCCCGGGAAGGCATGCACATCTTCCACCCGCTGGGTCTGCCGAGTAGCCGCCGCCGCGCCGCACACACCCCTGCTGAACGGAATGCGCACACACGCCACCTGCCCCTGGAACGGGCCAAGCACCAGCTCTTCATTGCGATTGAGGTAAAACCCCGCCCAGTTCAGGTCGTCCACCTGGTTATAGAGGAACGCCGAGAACTGCGCGGCATTGGCGATGAAGTCGCGCTCGTCGGCAAACAGCGCCTGCACTTGCGCAGCCAGCAGGTCATAGCCGTCGAGGCCGGTGCCACTGGCATTGAGGTCGATCATTTACTTCTGCTCCAACAATTGCAGCCCGACCCAATAGCGGGCGAACTGATAGGCACAACGGCCATTACGGTTACCGCGGCCGGTGGCCCAGCGCACGGCGAGGATGTCGAGTTCTTCGGTACGTTGCCAGGCCAGCCCGGCAGTGCCGGCCAGCTGGCCGATCCAGTGTTCGACCACGTCGAGGAAGTGTTCCTGGGTGAAGGGGTAGAACGACAGCCACAAGCCAAAACGGTCGGACAAGGCAATCTTGTCTTCCACCGCTTCGCTGGGGTGCAGCTCGCCATCGACGCGCTTCCAGTTCTCGTTGTCGCTTTCCTTCTCCGGCACCAGGTGGCGGCGGTTGGAGGTGGCGTACAGCAGCACGTTGTCCGGCGCCTGCTCCAGCGAGCCGTCGAGCACGCTCTTGAGCACCCGGTAGTCGCCCTCCCCGGCTTCGAACGACAGGTCGTCGCAGAACAGGATGAAGCGCTGCGGCAGTTTCTGCAGCTGTTCGACCACCCGTGGCAGGTCGGCCAGGTGATCGCGCTCGATTTCGATCAGGCGCAGTCCGACGCCCGCATGCTCGGCCAGCAAGGCGCGCACCAGCGAAGACTTGCCGGTGCCGCGCGACCCCCACAGCAAGGCGTGGTTGGCCGGCAGGCCGTGGATGAACTGGTGGGTGTTGCGGCCCAGCTGGTCACGTTGCTTGTCGACCCCGATCAGGTCGGTCAGGCGGATGTCCAGGCTGACTTCCAGCGGCATCAGATAGCCCGTGCGGCCGTCGCGCTGCCAGCGCGCGGCCAGGGTGGTGGCCCAGTCGATGGTCGGGCGGGGCGCCGGCAACAGCGGTTCGAGACGCGCCAGCACCGATTCCGCGCGTTCCAGGAAAGCATTCAAGCGAGCGTCCATGAGGACTCCTTCGGACTTCAGTTCTTTGGGGCCGCTTCGCGCCCCATCGCCGGCAAGCCGGCTCCCACCAGGACTGATGCGATCCCTGTGGGAGCCGGCTTGCCGGCGATGGGGCGCGAAGCGGCCCCCTCATCAGCGATCAACAGCAGCCGGGGCTGATCGGCTATGCTTGCGCAGCGCAAGGGATGTGAAACCGGCTCGGGACCCATGGATATAAAGTTCACCAATCGCCTGTCATACAAGCAAGCCCGGCTGACAGTCCTGGTCGGCTTCATCCTGGGAACATTGCTCAGCCTCATCCAGATCGGCATCGATTATGCCAGCGTCGATGCATCCATCAACCGCGAAGTGCAGGCACTGCTGCAAGTCAGCCACACCCCGGCTTCGCGCATCGCCTACAACATCGATTCGGAACTGGCGCTGGAGCTGACCCGGGGCCTTTTGCAAGCGCCAGCGGTGATCCGCGCCCGGCTGATCGACAACAACGAAACCGTGCTGGCCGACGTCGAACGCCCACGCCTGCAGGACCGCTACCGGCCCCTGAGCGACTTCCTGTTCGGCGAGCAGCGCCAGTTCCAGGGCCGGCTGTTCCTGGCGCACATGCCACAGGAATACCTCGGCACCCTCTACCTGGACATCGACACGTTCGCCTCCGGCACCCGCTTTCTCGACCGCGCCAAGGTCACGCTGCTCAGCGGCTTCACCCGCAGCCTGGTGCTGACCGGGATCCTCCTGGGGCTGTTCTACCTGATGCTGACCAAGCCACTGGTGACGGTGATCGCCGCACTCAGTGGCGGCGACCCGCGCCAGCCGCGGCAAAACCGCGTGGAATGCCCACCCGGCCACGAGCGTGATGAGATCGGCGTGCTGGTCAAGGTCGCCAACCAGCAGTTCGTCAGCATGGCCACCGAGATCCAGCAACGGCGCAGCGCCGAAAACCGCCTGACCGAGTACCTCAATGAACTGGAAAACATCGTCTCGGCGCGGACCGACGAACTCAAGGCCATCAACAGCCGCCTGAGCCAGTCCAACCAGGAGCTGGAAGAAGCCCGCCAGCGCGCCCTCGACATGGCCCAGGCACGCGCGGCCTTCCTGGCCAACATGAGCCACGAGATCCGCACCCCCCTCAATGGCATGCTCGGCATGATCGCGCTGGCCCTGGACAGCCCGCTGGACAGCGAACCCCGTCAGCAACTGGCGATCGCCCACGACTCGGGCAAGGTGCTGGTGGAACTGCTCAACGATATCCTCGACCTGTCCAAGTTCGATGCCGGGCAACTGGAGCTGGAGCGCATCCCGTTCGACATGGGCGCAATGGTCGAGGACACCGCCAACCTGCTGTCACAGAACGCCGCGCAGGGTGTCGAACTCACCTGCCTGATTGCCAGCGACTTCCCAAGCTCGGTGCTGGGCGACCCGACCCGGGTGCGCCAGGTGGTCAGCAACCTGCTGTCCAATGCCCTCAAGTTCACCCGCTTCGGCCGCGTCGACATCCGCCTGGTGCGCATCAGTGGCGGTGTGCGCCTGGAGGTGAGCGATACCGGTATCGGCATCCCCGAGGAAGCCCAGGCGCGTATCTTCCAGCCTTTCACCCAGGCCGGTGCCGGCATCACCCGTCAGTATGGCGGCACCGGGCTGGGGCTGGCCCTGACCCACAACCTGTGCAAGGCCATGCAAGGGCGCCTGCATATCCAGTCCGAGACGGGTCGGGGCAGCCGCTTCAGCGCCGAACTGCCGCTGCCCGCCCACACCGAAGCCATCGCCCCCGCGCCATTGCACGGCCAGGTGGTGGCCCTGAGCGCCGCCACCAGCGGCCTCAGCGAGCTGCTGCAGGGCCTGCTGCCGAGTTGGGGGCTGAGTTACCGGCGCCACGACAGTGTCGCCAGCCTGCCCAGCGACGGCATCGACCTGCTGATCACCGATGACCTCGACCACCTGCTGCAACTGCGCCCCGCGCTCGAAGCGCCGATTCTGCTGGTGACCGCCTACGGCAACTTCCTGCCCGCCGAGCAGTCTGCGCAACTGGCGCCGCTGCACCAGCTGGCCCGCCCCCTGGCGCGCAATGCCCTGTACCAGACCCTGCGCCGCACCCTGCAGGGCCAGGCGCCGGAGCACCCGCTGGCAGCCCCGGCGCCCAGCGCCAAAGACGGCCGCGCACGCATCCTGCTGGTAGAAGACAACCCGGTGAACCAGTTGGTGGCCAAAGGCATGCTGGCCAAGCTCGGCTGCCAGGTACAGCTTGCTACCCAGGGCGCCGAGGCCCTGGAACTGCTGGCGCAAGAAACGTTCGACCTGGTGCTCATGGACTGCAACATGCCGGTGATGGACGGCTACGAGGCCAGCCGACGCATCCGCCAGAGCGGCCGCTGGCCGGACCTTCCGATCGTCGCCCTGACCGCCAACGCCATGCCCGAGGAGCGTGAACGCTGCCGCGCGGCGGGCATGAACGACTACCTGGCCAAGCCGTTTCGCCGCGAAGAGCTATTGGCGCTGATCGACCACTGGGTGCCGCTCAGCGGCTGAGCAGCCGCTCGATGTCGGCTTCCAGCGCCTGGGGCTTGGTGCTGGGGGCATAGCGCTTGACCTTGCCGGTTGCCGGATCGACCAGGAACTTGGTGAAGTTCCACTTGATCTTCTGCGACCCCAAAAGGCCCGGGGCACGCTGCTTGAGCTCGACGAACAGCGGATGGGCGCCTGCGCCGTTGACCTCGATCTTGCGAAACAGCGGGAAGCTCACACCGAAATTGAGCTCGCAGAACTGTGCAATTTCGCGCGAATCCCCCGGTTCCTGCTTGCCGAACTGGTTGCAGGGGAAGCCCAGCACCATCAGGCCGCGCTCGTGGTAATCCTGCCACAGCTGCTCCAGGCCCTTGTACTGAGGGGTGAAGCCGCACTGGCTGGCGGTGTTGACCACCAGCAGCGCCTTGCCGGTGAAGTCGCCCAGCACCTTGTGCTCGCCGCCGAGGGTCACACAGGGGATGTCCAGCATCGATGTGGCCATGATCAGGCTCCGTCGTGGGGTTTGAAGTCCAGGCACACCGAGTTGATGCAATAGCGCAGGCCGGTCGGTGGCGGGCCGTCGGGGAACACGTGGCCCAGGTGGGCATCGCACTGGGCGCAGGTGACTTCGGTGCGGATCATGCCGTGGGTGGTGTCACGGATCTCGATCATCGCGCTTTCTTCAATGGGCGCATAGAAGCTCGGCCAGCCGCAGCCGGAGTCGAACTTGGTCTGCGAATCGAACAGGGCCAGGTCGCAGCAGATGCAGTGGTAGACACCGGCGCGGCGCTCGCTGTTGTACTTGCCGCTGAACGGCCGCTCGGTGCCCTTCAGGCGGCACACCTGGTACTGCGCCGGGTCGAGCATCGCACGCCATTCTTCCAGGGTTTTTTCGATCTTTTGCATGTGGGGACCTCGGCAGGCTGAATTTCACCTCGCGCCGTCTTTTCCGTAGCGCGGGTGGCACGTATATTAGTTGGCTTCGTGTGCAAGGCCTCAAGTCTGGCACCCGCGCCCTGCCCTTTCAAACCTTTCGACGGCGGCGCACCGCGTATTCTCAATCGGGATCACATCATGCAGTTCAGCAAATCGAACAAGCTCGCCAATGTCTGCTACGACATTCGCGGCCCAGTGCTCAAGCACGCCAAACGCCTGGAAGAGGAAGGCCATCGCATCCTCAAGCTGAACATCGGCAACCCGGCGCCGTTTGGCTTCGAGGCGCCGGACGAAATCCTCCAGGATGTGATCCGCAACCTGCCCACCGCCCAGGGCTACAGCGACTCCAAGGGCCTGTTCAGCGCGCGCAAGGCGGTGATGCAGTACTGCCAGCAGAAGGAAATCGAGGGCGTCACCATCGAGGACATCTACCTCGGCAACGGTGTGTCCGAGCTGATCGTCATGTCGATGCAGGCGCTGCTCAACAACGGTGACGAAGTACTGATCCCGGCCCCTGACTACCCACTGTGGACCGCTGCCGTGAGCCTGGCCGGCGGCAAGCCGGTGCACTACCTGTGCGACGAGCAGGCCGACTGGTTCCCGGACCTGGACGACATCAAGGCCAAGATCACCCCGAACACCAAGGCCCTGGTGATCATCAACCCGAACAACCCGACCGGCGCCGTGTACTCCAAAGAGCTGCTGCTGGGCATGCTGGAGCTGGCCCGCCAGCACAACCTGGTGGTGTTCTCCGACGAGATCTACGACAAGATCCTCTACGACGAAGCCGTGCACATCAGCACCGCCTCGCTGGCACCTGACCTGCTGTGCCTGACCTTCAACGGCCTGTCCAAGTCGTACCGGGTCGCGGGTTTCCGCTCTGGCTGGCTGATCATCTCCGGGCCCAAGCACCATGCCCAGAGCTACATCGAAGGCATCGACATGCTGGCCAACATGCGCCTGTGCGCCAACGTGCCGGCCCAGCATGCCATCCAGACCGCCCTGGGCGGCTACCAGAGCATCAACGACCTGGTGCTGCCGCCGGGCCGCCTGCTGGAGCAGCGTAACCGCACGTATGAGCTGCTGAACGAAATCCCGGGCGTGAGCTGCGTGAAACCGATGGGGGCGCTGTATGCCTTCCCGCGTATCGACCCGAAGGTCTGCCCGATCCTCAATGACGAGAAGTTCGCGCTGGACCTGCTGCTGTCCGAGAAATTGTTGATTGTTCAGGGCACGGCGTTCAACTGGCCGTGGCCAGATCACTTCCGCGTGGTGACCTTGCCGCGGGTGGATGACCTGGAAGCGGCGATTGGCCGTATCGGTAACTTCCTGCGGACTTATTCGCAGTAAGGTTCGGCTGGGGTTTTGTGGTGGCGCGTAGATCGAGCGCCGCCCGCGCGGCGCATCGCGAGCAAGCTCGCTCCTACATTTGTTGCAACGTGCCGCGGTCTGTCAGGCCATGGTTGACCGCTTTTTGGCGTCCGCCGA
>NZ_AKJC01000271.1 GCF_000282535.1 Pseudomonas sp. GM84
GCCGGCGATAGGGCCGGAACAGCCAACCCAAGAGTTACCCGGTAACGCTTCCAAACGGAGCAGCCTGTTACCGATCGCCCCAGGATGGCGCAATGCCGTCAACCCTCTGATCCACTCCACCAGCCCCGCCCCAGATTTTTTTCCTGCCTCCAGATCCCCGGTTTTTCTGGGCTGTACCCCTTTCCCATCCCCCGCAATGCACCCCCGGTCGGCTACTTGGCAATTCAATTGCATATGCTTGTATGTACAAGTAAAGCCAAGTGCGCGAAAGTGGATAGGCCGTCCCCATTCGCGCTGTACGCACCCGAGGAGCACTTTTCGTGACTGACAACAAACTGAACAAATTCCGTGACGTCGAGATCCGCGCCCCGCGTGGCAACAAGCTGACGGCCAAAAGCTGGCTGACCGAAGCGCCGTTGCGCATGCTGATGAACAACCTCGACCCACAGGTTGCCGAGAACCCCAAAGAACTGGTGGTTTACGGCGGCATCGGCCGCGCCGCGCGCAACTGGGCCTGCTACGACAAGATCGTCGAGAGCCTGACCAACCTCAACGACGACGAAACCCTGCTGGTGCAGTCGGGCAAGCCGGTCGGCGTGTTCAAGACCCACGCCAACGCCCCGCGCGTGCTGATCGCCAACTCCAACCTGGTACCGCACTGGGCCAACTGGGAACACTTCAACGAACTGGATGCCAAGGGCCTGGCCATGTACGGCCAGATGACCGCCGGCAGCTGGATCTACATCGGCAGCCAGGGCATCGTCCAGGGCACCTATGAAACCTTCGTCGAGGCTGGCCGCCAGCACTACGGCGGCAGCCTCAAGGGCAAGTGGGTACTGACCGCCGGCCTCGGCGGCATGGGCGGCGCCCAGCCGCTGGCCGCGACCCTGGCCGGCGCCTGCTCGCTGAACATCGAATGCCAGCAGAGCCGCATCGACTTCCGCC
This sequence comes from Pseudomonas sp. GM84, assembly GCF_000282535.1. Lineage (GTDB taxonomy): Bacteria > Pseudomonadota > Gammaproteobacteria > Pseudomonadales > Pseudomonadaceae > Aquipseudomonas. Next base: position 946 of record NZ_AKJC01000271.1, read on the forward strand.
TCGATACCCGCTATGTCGACGAGCAGGCCACCGACCTCGACGACGCCCTGGCACGCATCGCCAAGTACACCGCCGAAGGCAAGGCGATCTCCATCGCCCTGCACGGCAACGCTGCAGAAATCCTGCCGGAGCTGGTCAAGCGTGGCGTGCGCCCGGACATGGTCACCGACCAGACCAGCGCCCACGACCCGCTCAACGGTTACCTGCCAGCCGGCTGGACCTGGGAGCAGTACCGCGACCGTGCGCAGACCGAGCCGGCTGCCGTGGTCAAGGCCGCCAAGCAGTCCATGGCCGTGCACGTGCAAGCCATGCTGGACTTCCAGAAACAAGGCGTGCCGACCTTCGACTACGGCAACAACATCCGCCAGATGGCCAAGGAAGAGGGCGTGAGCAATGCCTTCGACTTCCCAGGTTTCGTCCCCGCCTACATCCGCCCGCTGTTCTGCCGGGGTATCGGTCCGTTCCGCTGGGCTGCGCTGTCGGGCGATGCCGAAGACATCTACAAGACCGACGCCAAGGTCAAGGAACTGATCCCGGACGACGCTCACCTGCACCGCTGGCTGGACATGGCCCGCGAGCGCATCAGCTTCCAGGGCCTGCCGGCGCGTATCTGCTGGGTTGGCCTGGGCCTGCGTGCCAAGCTGGGCCTGGCGTTCAACGAAATGGTGCGCAGCGGCGAGCTGTCGGCGCCGATCGTGATCGGCCGCGACCACCTCGACTCGGGTTCGGTGTCCAGCCCCAACCGTGAAACCGAAGCCATGCAGGACGGTTCGGATGCCGTGTCCGACTGGCCGCTGCTCAATGCCCTGCTGAACACCGCCAGCGGCGCTACCTGGGTGTCCCTGCACCACGGCGGCGGCGTCGGCATGGGCTTCTCGCAGCACTCTGGCATGGTGATTGTGTGCGACGGTACCGATGAGGCGGCCGAGCGTATCGCCCGCGTGCTGACCAACGACCCGGCCACCGGGGTGATGCGTCATGCCGATGCGGGTTATCAGATTGCGATTGATTGCGCCAAAGAGCAGGGGTTGAACCTGCCGATGATTACTGGCTGACAGGCCTTTGGGGCTGCGGTGCAGCCCATCGCCGGCAAGCCGGCTCCCACAGGGTTCAACGCTGTACAGGTGGGAGCTGGCTTGCCAGCGATAGGGCCGCAAAGCGGCCCCCGATCGGCCATTTTTCCTTGCAAGGACTGCCGATTTCCACTTTCAAGTTTGGGAGCGTCACGCAATGAAAACCAACAAGACCTTGCTTGCCTCGCTGTTCACCCTTGGCCTGCTCGGCGTTGCCGGCACCAGCCAGGCGGCTGGCTGGTGCGAGTCCGGCAAGCCGGTGAAGTTCGCCGGGCTGAACTGGGAAAGCGGCATGCTGCTGACCGACGTGATGCAATTCGTATTGAAGAACGGCTACGGCTGCGAAACCGATAGCCTGCCCGGCAACTCCATCACCATGGAAAACGCTCTGGGCACCAACGATATCCAGGTCTTCGCCGAGGAGTGGGTAGGCCGCAGTGAGGTCTGGAAGAAGGCCGAGGCCGCCGGCAAGGTAGTCGGCGTCGGCGCCCCGGTGGTGGGCGCGGAAGAAGGCTGGTACGTCCCCCGCTATGTGATCGAGGGCGACCCCAAGCGCAAGCTCGAAGCCAAGGCACCGGACCTCAAGAGCGTCGCCGACCTGGGCAAGTACGCCAGTGTCTTCAAGGACCAGGAAGAGCCGAGCAAAGGCCGCTTCTACAACTGCCCGGCCGGTTGGACCTGCGAGCTGGACAACAGCAAGATGCTCAAGGAATACGGCCTGGAAAGCAGCTACACCAACTTCCGCCCTGGCACCGGCCCGGCACTGGATGCCGCGGTACTGTCGAGCTACAAGCGCGGCGAGCCTATCCTGTTCTACTACTGGACCCCAACCCCGCTGATGGGCCAGGTCGACCTGGTCAAGCTGCAGGAGAAAGAGGGTGTGGACAAGTCGGTGTCGATCAAGGTCGGCCTGTCCAAGACCTTCCACGAACAAGCCCCCGAACTGGTGGCGGTGCTGGAGAAGGTCAACCTGCCAATCGACCTGCTGAACCAGAACCTGGCGCGCATGACCAAGGAGCGGATCGAGTCGCCCGCACTGGCCAAGGCGTTCCTCAAGGAACATCCTGAAGTCTGGCAGGCCTGGGTCAGCGAAGATGCTGCCAAGAAGATCAACGCGGCGCTTTGAGCGTCCACAGCTGATGAGTGGATCCTATGTTTCCTGACAACCTGACATTCTCCATCGCCGACTGGGTCAATGGCTGGGTCGACGCCCTGGTGACCAACTACGGCGATGTGTTCCGGCATATCTCCGACACCTTGCTCTGGGCCATCGTCAGCCTCGAAGGCGCGCTGCGCGCTACCCCGTGGTGGCTGATGCTCGGTGTGGTGGCCCTGATCGCCTGGCACGCCACCCGGCGCATCCTGCCGACCCTGGTCATCACCGGGCTGCTGTTCCTGGTCGGCGCCGTCGGCCTGTGGGACAAGCTGATGCAAACCCTGGCACTGATGCTGGTGGCCACGCTGATCTCGGTGCTGGTGGGCATCCCGCTGGGCATCCTCTCGGCCCGCAGCAACCGCTTGCGCGCGGTGCTGATGCCGCTGCTGGACATCATGCAGACCATGCCCAGCTTCGTGTACCTGATCCCGGTGCTGATGCTGTTTGGCCTGGGCAAGGTGCCGGCGATCTTCGCCACGGTGATCTACGCCGCGCCGCCGCTGATCCGCCTCACCGACCTGGGGATTCGCCAGGTCGACGGTGAAGTGATGGAAGCGATCAACGCCTTCGGCGCCAACCGCTGGCAGCAACTGTTCGGTGTCCAGCTGCCGCTGGCGCTGCCAAGCATCATGGCCGGCATCAACCAGACCACCATGATGGCCCTGTCGATGGTGGTGATCGCCTCGATGATCGGTGCGCGTGGCCTGGGCGAGGACGTGCTGGTCGGTATCCAGACCCTCAACGTCGGCCGCGGCCTTGAAGCCGGCCTGGCCATCGTCATTCTCGCGGTGGTGATCGACCGCATTACCCAGGCCTATGGCCGGCCACGCCATGAGGTGAGCAAATGAGCACGCAGGCGATCAGCAAGATCGAAGTGAAGAACGTCTTCAAGATCTTCGGCGACCGCGCCGACGAAGCCCTGCAGTTGATCCGCAACCAGCAGAGCAAGGAGCAGGTGCTGTCGCAGACCGGTTGCGTGGTGGGGGTCAACGACCTGTCGCTGTCCATCGGTAGCGGTGAGATCTTCGTCATCATGGGCTTGTCCGGGTCCGGCAAGTCGACCCTGGTGCGCCACTTCAACCGCCTGATCGACCCCACCAGCGGGCAGATCCTGGTCGATGGCGAAGACATCCTGAAGTACGACATGGAAGCCCTGCGCGAATTTCGCCGGCGCAAGATCAGCATGGTGTTCCAGAGCTTCGGCCTGCTGCCGCACCGCAACGTGCTGGACAACGTCGCCTATGGCCTGAAGGTGCGCGGCGAGAGCAAGCAGCTGTGCGCCGAGCGAGCCATGCAGTGGATCGAGACCGTGGGCCTGAAGGGCTACGAGAAGAAGTACCCGCACCAGCTGTCGGGCGGCATGCGCCAACGCGTCGGCCTGGCCCGGGCGCTGGCGGCGGACACCGACATCATCCTCATGGACGAGGCGTTCAGCGCCCTCGACCCGCTGATCCGCGCCGAAATGCAGGACCAGCTGCTGGAGCTGCAGAAGACCCTGCACAAGACCATCGTGTTCATCACCCATGACCTGGATGAAGCGGTGCGCATCGGCAATCGCATCGCCATTCTCAAGGACGGCCGCCTGATTCAGGTCGGCACGCCCCAGCAGATCCTTCACAACCCGGCCGACGAATACGTCGACCGCTTCGTCCAGCGCCGCGCGATCGCGGTATGAGGAGCCCCATGTCGCAAGTTGCAACCGTGGTCATCACCGGCGCCGCGCTGCGCTGGCAGGACATCGCCGCTGTGGCCCGCCATGGCGCGCGCCTGGAGCTGGCGCCGCAGGTCTGGGCGCGCATCGACAATGCCCAGGCCATCGTGCGCCACATCGTCGACAGCGGCGAGCGTGCCTATGGCGTCAACACCGGGCTTGGCGCGCTGTGCAACGTGTCGTTGCAGGGTGAGCAGCTCGCCGCGCTGTCGCGCAACACCCTGCTCAGCCACGCCTGCGGTGTGGGCCCGGCGCTGCCCGACGAGCAGGCCCGGGCGATCATCTGCGCGGCCATCGCCAACTACAGCCACGGCAAGTCCGGCATCCAGCGTGGCGTGGTCGAGGCGCTGCTGGCGCTGCTCAACCACGGCATCACCCCGCAGGTGCCGTCCCAGGGCTCGGTCGGCTACCTGACCCACATGGCCCATGTCGGCGTGTGCCTGCTGGGCATCGGCAAGGTCAGCTATCGCGGGCAAATCGTCGAGGCCGCCGAAGCGCTGGCCGCCGAAGGCCTTGAGCCGGTTCAGCTGGGCGCCAAGGACGGCCTGTGCCTGGTCAACGGCACGCCGTGCATGACCGGCTTGGCCAGCCTGGCGCTGGACGACGCCAGCCGCCTGCTGCAATGGGCCGATGTGATCGGCGCCATGAGCTTCGAAGCCTTGCGTGGGCAGATCGCCGCCTTCGACCCGGAAATCATCGCGCTCAAGCCGCACCCGGGCATGCAGGTGGTGGGCGAGAACCTGCGCGCCCTGCTCGAAGGCAGCGAAGTGATCGCCGCCAGCAAGGGTATCCGCACCCAGGACGCCTTGAGCATCCGCTCCATTCCGCAGGTGCACGGTGCCGCCCGTGACCAGTTGGCCCACGCGGCCCGACAGATCGAGGCGGAACTCAACGGCGCCAACGACAACCCGCTGTTGCTGGGGACCCCGGACGACTTCCGGGTGGTGTCCCAGGCCAACCCCCACGGCCAGTCGGTGGCCATGGCCGCCGACCTGCTGGCGATCGCCATGGCCGAGATCGGCTCGATCGCCGAGCGGCGCCTGGACCGTCTGGTCAACCCGCACGTCAGTGGCCTGCCGGCATTCCTGGTCAGCAACCCTGGGGTCAACTCGGGCATGATGATCGTCCAGTACGTCGCGGCCTCGCTGTGCGCGCAGAACCGCCAGCTGGCGCAACCGGCGGTGCTCGACAACTACGTTACCTCCGGTCTTCAGGAAGACCACCTGAGCATGGGCACCAATGCCGCGCTCAAGCTGCACCAGGTGCTGGAAAACTGCACCCAGATTCTGGCCATCGAATACCTGCTGGCCGCCCAGGCCTTCGAATTCCTCAAGGCGCAGCGCTTTGGCGCGGGTACCGATGCTGCCTGGCGCTTGCTGCGCGAGCAGGTGCCGGCCTACCTTGAAGACCGCTGGCTGGCCCCCGACATCGCTCGCGCCGCCGCGCTTCTGAAAGCTTCGCAAGGGCCGCAGCCAGTGCTGCCGGCACTGCGCTGATCACGCAAAGGAGTCTGAACATGGAAGCTTTGAATCTGGTTCCTGGCCGCCTGACCCTGGCCCAGCTGCGCCGTATCCACCTGGCCCCGGTGCAGTTGAGCCTGGATGCGAGTGCCGGCGCGGGCATCGACGCCAGCGTTGCCTGCGTCGAGCGGATCATCGCCGAAGACCGCACGGCCTACGGCATCAACACCGGTTTCGGCCTGCTGGCCTCGACCCGTATTGCCAGCCATGACCTGGAGAACCTGCAGCGCTCGCTGGTGCTGTCCCACGCCGCCGGCATCGGCGCGCCGCTGGACGACGCCATGGTGCGGTTGATCATGGTGCTGAAGATCAACAGCCTCAGCCGCGGCTTTTCCGGCATCCGCCGCAAGGTCATCGATGCACTGATCGCCCTGGTCAATGCCGAGGTCTACCCGCACATTCCGCTAAAGGGCTCGGTGGGCGCTTCCGGTGACCTGGCGCCCCTTGCGCACATGTCGCTGGTGCTGCTCGGCGAAGGCAAGGCGCGGCATCGCGGCGAATGGCTGTCGGCCAACGAAGCCCTGGCCGTGGCCGGGCTCGAACCGCTGACCCTGGCAGCCAAGGAGGGCCTGGCGCTGCTCAACGGCACCCAGGCATCCACCGCTTACGCCCTGCGTGGTCTGTTCCAGGCCGAAGACCTGTTCGCTGCCGCCATCGCTTGCGGCGGCCTGACCGTCGAAGCTGTATTGGGCTCGCGTTCGCCGTTCGATGCACGCATCCATGATGCCCGTGGCCAGCTGGGCCAGATCGACACTGCAGCGTGCTTCCGTGACCTGTTGGGTGAGTCCACCGAGGTGTCCCAGTCGCACAAGAACTGCGGCAAGGTCCAGGACCCGTATTCGCTGCGCTGCCAGCCGCAGGTCATGGGCGCCTGCCTGACCCAGTTGCGCCACGCCGCCGAAGTGCTGGGTATCGAGGCCAACGCGGTGTCGGACAACCCGCTGGTGTTCGCCGCCGAGGGCGATGTGGTATCTGGCGGTAACTTCCATGCCGAGCCGGTCGCCATGGCCGCCGACAACCTGGCCCTGGCCATCGCCGAGATCGGCGCGCTGAGCGAGCGGCGCATCTCGCTGATGATGGACAAGCACATGTCGCAGCTGCCACCGTTCCTGGTGGAAAACGGCGGGGTCAACTCCGGCTTCATGATCGCCCAGGTCACAGCGGCAGCCTTGGCCAGCGAGAACAAGGCCCTGTCACACCCGCACAGCGTCGACAGCCTGCCGACCTCGGCCAACCAGGAGGACCATGTGTCCATGGCCCCGGCGGCCGGCAAGCGGTTGTGGGAGATGGCCGAGAACACCCGTGGCGTGCTGGCCATCGAATGGCTGGGCGCCTGCCAGGGCCTGGACCTGCGCGAAGGGCTGAAAACCTCGGTGAAGCTGGAGCAGGCACGCCAGGTACTGCGCCGCGAGGTGCCGCACTACGACCACGACCGCTTCTTCTCGCCGGATATCGAGGCGGCCAGTGCGTTGTTGGCCGAAGGCAAGCTGACCGCGCTGCTGCCGGCTGGCGTGCTGCCAAGCCTGTAACATTGGGGGCAGCTGTCTTGCCTTGGTTTTCAAAGCCTGCGCAATCCCTGTGGGAGCGGGCTTGTCCCGCGAAGCAGGTGCTGCAGTGGATGGCACCGGCTTCGCCGGTG
>NZ_AKJC01000272.1 GCF_000282535.1 Pseudomonas sp. GM84
GTGCCATGCTCCGCGCTGCCTGTTTCGCGGGGCAAGCCCGCTCCCACATGGATCACGCTGTGCCCTGCAATTGGGCTGTATTCTCGGGCACTGGCAAGGCTAAATCCCGCCATGGTGTACCCGTCCAGCCAGCGCCGGCTCGGGCCCTATCGTCGGCAAGCCAGCTCCCACAGGGATGGCGCTGGGCACGAAGGCCCAACGCGGATGTCAGCGCGCCTCAGGCACGATCAGATCGGCCGGGGCCTCGCCAGCACGGTGGCGAGCCACCCAGTAGTAGAGCAGGCTGGGCACCACCAGGCCGATCAGCCACGACACGTCTACCCCACCCAGGTGAGCGACCATGGGGCCGGTGTACAGCTTGGTGTCGATGAACGGCATCTGCACCAGTACACCCACCGTGTAGACGCTGATACCCGGCCAGTTCCAACGACCATAGCGACCCTCGGGGTCGGCCAGTGCGGGCACGTCGTAGCGTTCCTTGGTGATGAAGTAGTAGTCCACCAGGTTGACCGCGCTCCAGGGCACGAAGAAGGTCAGCAGGAACAGGATGAACGACTTGAACGCGCTCAGGAACGAGTGCTGGCCGAGCAGGGCTACCAAAGTAGCGGCGCCGACGATGAGCAGTACGAACAGCAGGCGCTGCGTGCGGCTGATGGTCAGATTGCCACGGAATCCACTGATGATGGTCGCGATGCACATGAAGCTGCCGTAGGAGTTCAGGGTGGAAATGGTCACCTTGCCGAAGGCAATGCTGAAGTACAGCAGTGCCGCCGTGGTGCCGGCGCCGCCCAGTCCGACGATGTACGCCACTTCGCGGCCCGAGAACTGGCCGCCGGCGATCGCTGCGGCGAACACGCCGAGAATCATCGAAGCTTGCGCGCCGATCACCGAGCCCAGCCCGGCGGCGAGGAAGGTCTTGAGCGGCGAGGTGCTGCTGGGCAGGTAGCGCGAGTAGTCGGCCACGTAAGGGCCGAAAGCGATCTGCCAGGACGCGGCCAGGGAGACGGCGAGCAGGAACGAAGCCCAGCTGAAATGACGGTTGTCGAGCAACTGGCCGATGTCGGCGATCAGCAGGATACGGCTGAACAGGTAGACGAAGGCGATGATGCCCAGCACGCTGGCGACCCGGCCGATCCAGTGGATCACCCGGTAGCCGGCCAGGGTGGCGAGGACGATCACCGCGGCGAAGATGAGAATGCCGGCGCTGTCGCTGACGCTCAGCAACTGGCCGATGGCCTGGCCGGACAGGACCGTGCCGGTGGCGGTGAAGCCGAGGTACATCAGGCACACCAGCACCATCGGGATGGCGGCGCCGTAGACCCCGAACTGCACGCGGCTGGAGATCATCTGCGGCAAGCCCAGGCGCGGGCCCTGGGCCGCATGCAGGGCCATGACACCGCCACCGATCAGTTGCCCCAGCAGCAGGCCGATCAGCGACCAGAACACGTCGCCGCCCAGCACCACGGCCAAGGCGCCGGTGACGATAGCGGTGATCTGCAGGTTGGCACCCAGCCACAGGGTGAATTGGCTGTACACCTTGCCATGGCGTTCGGCCTCGGGAATGTAGTCGATCGAACGCCGTTCGAGCACGGGTTTGCTGGACATTGCGGGCTCCGCTTCGTTGTTGTTGTGTCGGGGAGGGGCCACTGGCGGCACGTCGCAGGCGTGGCCTGGCAGCGATATGAGCATGTCTATACAAGTAGGGTCAAGTGAAGCTTGCAGAGCGTAACAGCCGTACTGTTACGCCAGGCTGGCCGGCAACTGTGCCGGTCCGGCGCCGGGCGTTGGCCGTATGCTGTAACGAAATATGTCTAGAACGGCTGATGAGGGAAACTGCAATGCCACTCAAGGACCTGCTGATCGCCCTGGTGGTGATCATTGCCTGGGGCGTCAACTTCGTGGTCATCAAGGTAGGCCTCGATGGCCTGCCGCCGATGCTGCTGGGGGCGTTGCGTTTTCTGTTGGTCGCTTTCCCGGCGATTCTGCTGGTCAAGCGACCGAAGTTGCCCTGGCGCTGGCTGTTTGCCTATGGCGCGACGATTTCGCTGGGCCAGTTTGCGTTCCTCTTCCAGGCGATGTACAGCGGCATGCCGCCGGGGCTGGCGTCCCTGATACTGCAATCGCAGGCGTTTTTCACCCTGGGGTTCGCTGCGCTGTTTCTCGGCGAGCGCCTGGGCCTGGCCAGCGTCATGGGCTTGCTGGTGGCCGCCAGCGGCCTGGCGTTGATCGGCAGCGAAGACGGCGGCCATGTGCCGATGGTGGCGCTGCTGCTGACCCTGTGTGCGGGGGCCATGTGGGGCATGGGCAACATCATCACGCGTCGCTTCGGTTCGGTGGACCTGGTCGCGCTGGTGATCTGGGGTGGACTGATTCCACCGCTGCCGTTCCTGGCGTTGTCGTGGTGGCTGGAAGGGCCGGAGCGTATCGGCCATGCCTTGGTCAACATCAGTTGGCATTCGGTGCTGGCGCTGGCCTACCTGGCGTTCGTCGCCACCATGCTGGGGTACAGCCTGTGGAGCAAGCTGCTGTCGCGCCACCCCGCCGGCAAGGTCGCGCCGTTCTCGCTGCTGGTACCGGTGATCGGCCTGAGCTCCTCGGCCTGGTTGCTGGATGAGCGGCTGACGGCAGTGCAGGGGTGGGGGGCGCTGCTGGTGATGCTCGGGTTGCTGGTCAATGTGTTCGGGCCGAAGCTGGGGCAGCGGCTGCGGGCCGTCAGCGCGTAAGGTTTGGCAAGTGCCTCGACGCCGCCCGCGCTTTGTTAGACTTGGCTTCTTTTGTCAGGCTAACGGAGCTTGCGATGATCATTTCCACTACCAGCCAGCTCGAAGGCCGCCCGATTGCCGAGTACCTCGGCGTGGTCAGCTCTGAATCGGTGCAGGGCATCAACTTCGTGCGCGATTTCTTCGCACGATTTCGCGATTTCTTCGGGGGGCGTTCGCAGACCCTGGAAAGCGCATTGCGTGAAGCCCGCGAGCAGGCCACCGAAGAACTCAAGGCACGGGCACGGCAGTTGCACGCTGATGCCGTGGTGGGTGTCGACTTCGAGATCAGCATGCCTTCGGTGCAAGGGGGCATGGTCGTGGTGTTTGCCACCGGCACCGCCGTGCGCCTGAAATAGACGGCGCCGCCACTGGTCGGGTCTGCCGGGTTTGTCCGGGCAGTCTGCAAATGACCGGCTAGTCTCACTTTCACAGGCTGCGTTTTTCCAGGCAAACCTTCTGCCGGCGCGGTCGCCACTGGAGGGAGACAGGGCATGAGCGAGTCCTTTTTCGAAGACATGAACGATGCATATCCGATCAACAGCCAGGTGCGTTGCGGTCAGGCGGCCTTCCGCCTGGGCTTCGCCCACATGACCCTGGACGATTCGGAAGAGCTGCAGCCGGCACACCTGCAGCGCAGCAAGAAGGGCCGCTTCACGCCTCGGGTACCGCCGAAAAAGTGATCCCGCTCACACAACCCCGCCTTCTGGCGGGGTTTTTCTTGGCGTTGTTTGACCCTGCTCATGGTAACGGCGGGTCGCGCTCGCCGAAGCCTGGCAGTTGTGGTTTTCTGGCGCGACATCTCAGGCATATCAGGCAAGGAAGGAGTGAGCCATGCGAGTCAGGGAAGCAACCTACTGGCAGTGGGCAGATGCGCAATTGCACAGCCGCTGCCACGATGAAGCATTGAGCGATGGCACCACCCTGGATATACAGGTGCGCCTGTCACGGCTCGGCGCCACGCAACTGTTTCTTGGGCTGTACGGCGAGAATGGCAGGGCGTTGCTGGAAGAGTATTACCCGTCACGGCCTGGCGAGACCATGACCCGCGCGCTGGTGTGGGGTGTCGAGCGGGCGAGGGCGCTGGCGACCGGTGCCCTGGAGTTGCCGCAGCAGCAACGACGGCGGGCATGAAAAAGCCCGGCCTATTCGGGCCGGGCTCGATAAGTGGTGCGATCACTCAGTTGAGCGGATCGATCACCTTGACTGCCTGCCGCTCACGGGCGGCGGGCCATTCTTGTTGCAGGGTCTGCAGTACGCGGCCGACGAACTCGGTGTCGGCGGCGGCCTTCTTGCCGACGTAGCCCAGGCCACGACGGTAGACCTTGAAGCGGGCGCGCATGCTGGGCAGGTGCGCTTCGAATTCGTCTTCAATCGTGTTCGGCGGCAGGCGGTCGATACGCACTTCGCCGGTTTGGCTGACCCACAGCAAGTGGTCGTCGAGGCTGTCCTTGCGCATGGCGAACAGCTGGGCCAGTTGGTCGATCGTAGGATTGTTGTTCAAGTTCATCATAAAGCCCCCATTACCCATTGTTTTAGTGATTTTTCACAGTTGGCGCTACACGTGTAGCGCGCTACCTAGGCTGCTACAGCAGCATCGCAACAGGGGCTTTCTCACGCTGCCTTTTGGACAGTTCCCTCTCCACGGACGGCCTGCGTTACCGCGCAGGCCGTCTGGAACACCCTTGCCACCGCTCCCGATCGGGGAGACGGCTTCATCATGCACAAGGGCGATGAACGGCGTCAACCGTTTTGTAGTGAATATTTTTATGCACTACATCTTGTCCGACAATCCGCTCGCGGGGGTGCCTTTCACTGGCCAGGGCTGGACAGAATCCGGTAGCGGCACGCACGCGCGCTTCATTGGGGTAGTTGCGGTTGGCGAGCAATATGATGGCCTTGCCTTCGGCTGGAATGAACGCGGCATAGGCGCCAAAACCACCGGTCGATCCGGTCTTGTTGTACCAGGCATCGGGTACGGCGGGCAGGGGTGGGTCGAGACGATGGGTAGCCTGGGGTTCTCGGATCAGCCTGGGGCCGTTGCCATCGACCAGGGTGTCGAGCGAAACCGGGAGGGGGTAGCGTTCCCAGCCGAGCCCTTGGGTCATTGCGCCTACCTGGAAGTAGCCGGCCTGGGTAATGGCGGCAGCTTTGCGCAGCGCCGGTGGAAGTTCGGCGGGCTGCATGTGCAGACGCACGTAGCGCAGCAGGTCGCGGGCGCTGGTCTTGATGCCATAGGCCTCATCGGCATAGGGGCCCGGGTTGACCCGCACGGGACGGTTTTGCGCATCGTAACCCTGCGCATACAGCCCTTGCGCGTTCGCCGGCACGTGCAGCACGTGCAGGTAGGTGTGTTGCAAGCCCATCTGCGGCAACAGGCCCTGGCTCATCAGTTCCGCGAACGGTTGCTGGCGTGCGCGTGCGGCGAGGTCGCCGAACAAACCCAGGCTTGGATTCGAATAGCAGCGCTGGGTGCCGTGGACGCTCCGTGGCTTCCAGTTGCGCAGGAAATCCAGCGCTTGGCTGTCGGTCTGTACGTCGTCGGGAAACTGCAATGGCAGGCAGTCGGCGCTGTAGGCCCCCAGTTCCAGTACGCTGGCGTCACCCAGTGGCGTGCCGGCCAGGGCTGGCTGGTAGCGCCGGGCCGGTGCTTGCAGATCGAGCTTGCCCTCAGCGCTGGCCAGGGCGGCGAGGGTGGCGGTGTAGGTCTTGCTCAGCGAGCCGATCTCGAACAGCGTATCGGCGTTAACCGGTTCGGCTGTGGCCTTGCTGGCCACGCCATAGCTGAAGTAATGCGCCTGGCCATTGGCGAAGACTGCCACAGCCATGCCGGCGATGCCGTGCTCCCGCATCATGGGCTCGATCACGTCGTCCACCTGAGCCTGTAGTGATGTGCCGGCATGTGCAGTGGCGCTGCCCAACGCAAAGGCAGTGGCAACAAGAAGCGGTGCGAGTCGAGCGAGTGGCATAAAGGTCCTTTTCGGATTTGTGTCCGTTGAGCGACACCAGTGGGGGTTCCGGCGTTAGCGGGAAAAAGCCCCAGACCTTATCGTCTGCCCTTGCACAACGACAAGACGGAAACTGTTATGAAGTATTTGCGCATGTTGTTCGACAACTTCACCCTGGCGTTGCTCGGTGTGGTGTTGATCGCCACCGTGCTGCCCTGCTCGGGCGACGGCGCGGTCTATTTTGGCTGGCTGACCAACCTGGCCATCGGCCTGCTGTTCTTCCTGCATGGCGCCAAGCTGTCGCGCGAGGCGATCATTGCCGGCGCGGGCCACTGGCGCCTGCACCTGCTGGTGTTCTCCTGCACCTTCGTGCTGTTCCCGTTGCTGGGCCTGGCGTTCAAGCCGGTGTTCGTGCCGTTGGTGGGCAACGAACTGTACCTGGGCGTGCTGTACCTGTGTGCCTTGCCAGCCACCGTGCAATCGGCCATTGCCTTCACCTCGCTGGCGCGCGGCAACGTGCCGGCAGCCATCTGCAGCGCTGCTGCCTCGAGCCTGTTGGGGATCTTCCTGACGCCGCTGCTGGTGATGATGTTGCTGGGCGCCAGCGGCGATACCGGTTCGGGCCTCGATGCGGTGCTGAAAATCACCCTGCAGTTGCTGGTGCCCTTCGTGGCCGGGCAGATCGCCCGGCGCTGGATCGGCGCCTGGGTCAAGCGTAATGCACGCTGGCTGAAGGTGGTGGACCAAGGCTCGATCCTGCTGGTGGTCTACACCGCGTTCAGCGAGGCGGTGGTCACCGGGCTGTGGCACACGGTTTCGACGCAGCACCTGGCCGGACTGTTCGTTGTCTGCGGCATCCTGCTGGCAGTGGTGCTGTTCGGTACGCGCCTGCTTGGCAAGGTGCTGGGTTTCAACCTGGAAGACCGCATCACCATCCTCTTCGCCGGCTCCAAGAAGAGCCTGGCGACAGGGGTGCCCATGGCCCAGGTACTGTTCGTTGGCAGTGGCATCGGGGCGATGATCCTGCCGTTGATGCTGTTTCACCAGATCCAGCTGATGGTCTGTGCGGTATTGGCTCAGCGGTATGCCAGCCGGGAAGCCGCTGGCGAGGAGGCCGCGGCTTCTTCCTGACAGCGGCGTGTTTTCACCCGGCCTCCTCACCGAGGCCGGTGCTCGCTAACGGGCCTGTCCTGAGCCCCGCTCGCGCAATGCCTTGGCGACCTCGGCCTCGATCTTGTAGGCGGGCCCCTCCAGCGCCTGGTAGTCGCGCGTGTAGCGCCGGGCGAATTCCTCTACGCCCAGTTCCTGATACTGCTGCACATGCTTGAGCTCGTGCGCCCACAGCGCCACATTGTCCTCGGCATCGCTGGCATGGCGGAACATGATCGTGTCGATCAGCGTCACCGCGTTCACATCGGGGTTTTGCAGCAGCGCGTTGGCGGCGCTCAGTTGCTGCTCGTCGCCCACCCGGTAGCGTGCGGTGTCGAGCACGGCAAAGTCGTACCAGGGTTCGAGCTGAACGCGGATGTGCAGGGGAATAGCTTCGCTGCCGCTGGCGGTGGCCTCGTCGCGGGCCTGGCGCAAGGCATAGGCCAGGCTGCTGGAGGCCATGACCTCGACATCCTTGAGCACCTGGCCAGCCTGGCCGGGGTCGAATGGCGCGCAGAAACAGCCCATCAGGCATATCTGGTACTGGCCGGGTGGGCAGGCTTGCTCCGCTGACGCCGACATGCTCGCCAATAACAGTAACAGCAGGTTAGTGGCTTTCATTCAGCGCCCTGTCAACGAAGCCGCGGCTGGCTTCCAGCACCTGGGACTGCACCGATTCGCTAGCCAGCATGCGCCCGACCACCAGCGCGCCGACGCACTGGCTGATCAGGGCCCAGGCCAGGGCATCATCGGCCAGGGTTTCGCTCCAGGCGGCGTGCAAGCTTGTCAGCCAATGTTCGGCCTCTTCGCGTACCGGTCGTTCGGCCCGGGCGATTTCCACGCCCAAGGGCGGCAATGGGCAGCCGCCTTCGGCATCGTGCAGGTGCGCCAGGCTCAGGTACTGCTGCAGGCAGCGCGCCAGGCGCTCGCGGCTGGCGCCTTTCTGAGCCAGGCGGCCCAGCGGGCTGTTGCTCAGTTCCTGGCGGACCACTTCGGTGAACAGATCATCCTTGGACGGGAAGTGGTTGTAGAAGGCCCCGCCGGTGAGGCCTATGGCTTTCATCAGCCCGGCGACCCCCGTGCTGGCGAAACCGCCGCGTTTGGCCAATGCACCGCTGCTGGCCAGCAGCTTGTCGCGGGTCTGTTGCTTGTGTTCGCTGGAGTAGCGCATGAAAAACCTCTGAGCGCTGGCTTGACGTTGGGGGCGATCATAACATAGCGTTCGTTTACTAAATGATCGTTCATCAATGGAGGTGCACGTGGCAAAACAACAAAAAGTGGTGCTGGTGGTGGGCGCGGGAGACGCCACGGGCGGCGAAATTGCCAAGCGGTTCGCCCGCGAGGGTTACGTCGCCTGCGTAACCCGGCGCCAGGCGGAAAAACTGCAACCCTTGGTGGACGAAATTCGCGCCGCTGGCGGGCAGGCCCATGGCTTCGGCTCAGATGCGCGCAAGGAAGAGGAAGTCGCCGAGCTGGTCGAGACGATCGAGCGCGATATCGGGCCAATCGAAGCCTTTGTCTTCAATATCGGCGCCAATGTGCCTTGCAGTATCCTCGACGAAACCCCGCGCAAGTACTTCAAGATCTGGGAGATGGCGTGCTTTGCCGGCTTCTTGACCGCCCAGGCGGTCGCCCGGCGCATGGTCACCCGCGAGCGCGGCACGCTGCTGTTCACCGGTGCCACCGCCGGCACCCGCGGTGCGGCCGGCTTCGCGGCTTTCGCCGGGGCCAAGCATGGGTTGCGCGCCCTGGCCCAGAGCATGGCGCGGGAACTGGGGCCGCGTAACATCCATGTTGCCCATGTGGTGGTGGACGGTGCCATCGACACGGCCTTCATCCGCGACAGTTTCCCTGAGCGCTACGCCCTCAAGGAGCAGGATGGCATCCTCGACCCTGCGCACATCGCCGACAGCTACTGGTTCCTGCACGCACAGCCGCGCGATGCCTGGACGTTCGAACTGGACCTGCGCCCGTGGATGGAACGCTGGTAAGCCCTGACTCATCAAGGAGTGCATCACATGAGCAAGACCGTCGAGTTCTTCTTCGACCTGGGCAGCCCTGCCAGTTACCTGGCCTGGACCCAGCTACCCGACCTCTGCGCCCGGCAGGGCGCAACGCTGTGCTACCGGCCCATGTTGCTGGGCGGCGTATTCCAGGCCACCGGCAATGCTTCGCCGGTGATGATCCCGGCCAAGGGCCGCTACATGTTCACCGACCTGGCCCGATTTGCCGCGCGCTATGACGTGCCGTTCGGGCTGCCGCCGGGGTTTCCGCTCAATACCCTGGCCTTGATGCGCGGCGTGATCGGCACTCAGTTGCATGCGCCGGCACGCTTTGAGGCGCTGCTGGCAGCGCTGTTCAACGGGCTATGGGCGCAGCGGCGCAACCTGGGCGAGCCTGGCGTGCTGGACGAAACGCTCGGCGAGGCCGGTTTCGACCCGGCCCAGTTCCACGCCCTGGCGGCAGACGGTGAAGTGAAGGCGGCGCTCAAGCAGGCGACCGAAGAGGCGGTGGCGCGCGGGGTGTTTGGCGCGCCGACGTGTTTTGTCGAAGGGCAGATGTACTTCGGCCAGGATCGCCTGGATTTCGTCGAGCAGGCACTGGCTCGACCGGCTCACCTCTAACGGTACCGCCAGCCAGGTATCAGAAGTTGGCCGGGGTGTTGGCGCTGATGATCTCGGCCTCATCCTGGCCAATGTTCTTGAAGCTGTGCGGCAGGGTGGTGGGGATGTAATAGCCATCGCCAGAGCTGAGAATGCTCACCTGGCCATCGACCCACAGTTCAACGGTGCCGCGGGTGACCAGGCCACATTCCTCGCCTTCGGCATGCACGATGGGTTCGCCCGAGTCGGCGCCGGGTGCATACAGTTCACGCAGCATGCGCATCTGCCGTGCCTCGACGCTGGCACCGACCAGCAGCATGCGCAGGCCATTTCGGCCCAGGTCCGGCTGTTCGCTGGCGCGGAACACGAAGCGCTCTTCCCGGACCGGTTCGTCGAAGCTGAAGAACTCCGCCAGGGTCATGGGGATGCCTTCGAGCAGTTTTTTCAGGGAGCTGACCGAAGGGCTGACGCGGTTCTGCTCGATCTGCGAGATCGTCGAGTTGGTCAGTCCGCTGCGGCGGGCCAGCTCCCGCTGGGAGAGGTTGTTGCGTTCACGCACCAGTTTGAGTCGTGTCCCCGTGTCCATAGCCGCCTTAATCAGAGGTGTTAAAAATAATGGGCGACGCATTAAAACACACTCTGCTCACTTGCGCGCTGTGCTTGTCAGGCCCGGTGCTCGCGCGGCATCGGCCATAGCCCGACCAGCAGCAACAGCAGTGCCACGGCAAGGAACGGCAGGCGTGGGTCGAGGGCATAGACCAGTGTTCCGGCCAGCGGCCCGATCACCGCTCCCATACCTTGTGCGGCGCCGATGGAACCGGCGGTCGAGCCCTGTTCCGAGGCCTGCATGGCATTGGCCGCCAGTGCCGAGAAGGCCGGGAACACGAAGCCCATGCCCGCGGCTGCGATGAAGTAGCACCCCCACAGCCACGGCGCGGTGGTGGCCAACGCGCCCGCCGCGAAGCCCAGGGCCGAGACACTGGCGCCGACGCGGATCATTTTCAGCGGTGGCCACTGCAACTGGCGCAGGATGACCTGGGACAGGATCAGCGCCACGCCGACGGTGGTCAGTGCTATACCTGCGGTTTGCGCGGCCTCTGCCGGACCCTGGTGCAACCGGTCGAGGGCGAAGAAACCTACGATGATCTGCGAAACCGTGACGCTCAGCATCGCGCTGAAGGCCACCAGCAGCGGCCGGCGCAGGCGCGGGTCGGTCAACCGCACCGGGTTGGGTGCATGGCTGTGGGCCAAGGGTTGCGGCTTGAGCTTGAACAGCAGCACCAGGAACGCACCGGCCGGCAGCAATGACATCACATGGAACGGCAGGCTCAGGCTGTGCTCGGCCAGCAATGCCGCAAGTGCCGGCCCCAGTACCAGGCCGATGGCACTGGCCGCGCCCAGTGAGGCCATGGCTCGGGCGCGACGCTGCGGTTCGACATGGTCGGCGATCAGGGCGTTGCAGGCCACCGGGATGGCGGCGTAGAAAGCGCCGATGGCGCCCCGGGCGAGCATCAGGCCGACGAATGCCACGGCTGCTGACGGCAGCCAGCGCAAAGCACCTTCGATGAACAGGCACAGCAGCCAATAGGCGAGGGTGAAGCCGGCACTGCCCAGCAGCAGGATTCGCCGGCGGCCAAGGCGGTCGGCGGCGCGGCCCCAGCGGCGGGCCAGCAGTACCCAGACGACCCCGGCCACGGTGACTGCCGCGCCGGCTTGCCAGGTGGCCATGCCGAGCAGGCGGGCGATGGGGCCGATCAGGGCGACGAACGCCATCATCGACATGGTGCACGCCATGGTCACCAGCAACAGCGGTCGCAAGTCCAGGGTGGTGGCGGGAATGAGGGTGGCAGAGTCCTTTGCGGCATTCATGGGGCTGTCCAGGGCAGTTCGACAGGCAAGAGTAATGAGAATGCTTGCCGGGTGTCGAGCCTGCCTGGGCAGCCTGCCATCATTCGCTGCGGCGCAACGGGCCTGGCCACATGCTGCGCAGCACGCCGTCGCGGCGTACCAGGGCATGCATCAGTGCGGCCCCCAGGTGCACCACCACGGTGGCGAACAACAGGTAGCCGGCCCAGCCGTGGGCCTGGCGCAGCACCGCATACAGCTGCAGGTCGTGCGGGGCGATGGCCGGTAGCTGCAAGGGGCGCGGGTAGCCGCCTGCCGACAACATGGCCCAGCCCAGCAGTGGCATGGCCAGCATCAAACCGTACAGCAGCAGGTGCGAGGCGCCTGCGGCGAAGCGTTGCAGGGACGGCAAGTCCTGGGGCAGCGGAGGATGGGGCAGGGTCAGGCGCAGGCCGATGCGCACCACGACCAGCAGCAGAAGCGCCAGGCCCGTGGCCTTGTGCAGCTCGACCAGCAGGGGGTGGCGTGGCGACAGGTCGGCCACCATGCTCACGCCGATGAACAGCATGGCAATGATCAGGATCGCCATCAGCCAGTGCAGCAGACGGTGCAGCGGGTGGAAAGCGTGCGGATTCATGGCTTGGCTCCTGTGCCGAGCGATTCGCGGCTACGGCGGTTGAACGATTCCGAATAGGCCGCCGAGCGGGCGGCGAGGATCGGGTCGGCGGAAGGTTCGATGCCGGCGGGCAGGATCAATGGGTCGAAGTTCAGGTCACGGCAGGCGCCTTGTTCAGGGCCATCGACCCGTTCGACCACCAGGGTTCCGGCGTCGACGCTGCGCCGTTCGGCAGGCCATGGGCGTGCCGGGTCGTCCACTGCATCGCCGGGCTCGGCCAGGACCAGGCGCAGGGTCCAGCGCAGGGGGCCTTGGGCCAGGCGCTGCTGCAGGTCATGTTGCAAGAACTGCTTGTCGTCGACCTGTCCAGGCAAGGGCGAGAAGTGCGTCTGCGGCTCCAGCTGCCAGCGCACCGGGTGGGCGGCGCCGCCGGCATCGATCAGGCGGAAGGCATTGATGCTGTGGTACTGGGTGCTGGCAAAGCTGTCGCTGGGCTTGTAGCTTGCGGCCCACTGGCGGAACGCCGCGCTTTCAGGGTGGGCGGCAAAGAACGCCTGCATCTTCGCCGGGTCCGGTTTACCGGTGCCGGGGACCGGCGCACCGGCCAGCACCTGGTCATAGAAACCTTGTGGGTTGCTGACGGCCAGCACCGGCGGGTTGTTCATCCCGGTGCGCCAGACCTGGCCATCGTCGGTGCTCAGCTGGATCGCCAGGCTGCGCACCGGCACGCCGGTATCGGGCGCGAACGGGTTGGCGCCGCCAATGGCGAAGCGGCCGATCACCGGCACGCGGGCTTGGCTGAAGGCGCGGGCGGTCGACAATGTGGCGGCCTGCCCCGAGGGCTGGAAGTAGCCGCTGACGCACAGCCCCTTGGCGTGGTTCTTGCGATAGCCGGCGTAGTGCCCGGCTTGGGCCTCGAAGGTGTCGATGATACGTTGCGGAGTCAGTCGGGGTCCGCCGATCCAGCCGGCGGCATAGGCGAAGCCGGCGCCCAGGGCCAGCATCACGGCGCCGATGCCGGCCAGGCGCAGGGCCTTGGCGGGGCCGTGCAAAGGTGAGTTCATGATGAAATTCCGGTTCAGTGAAGGTGCCAGTACGACGGGGCAGGGGAATACTTATTCCCTCGCGGGGAATAAATTTTGTAGCCAGGCGTCTGCCCCATACACTGACAACCCCAAAGGCCGGTAACTTGCCATGCACGACCTTGACGAACAGCAGTGGCGCGAACTGCTGCAGCGCTTGCGCCGCTTTGCCTTGTGGCTGACCCGTGAGACCGGCAGCGCCGACGACCTGGTCCAGGCCACCGTCGAACGCGCTTTGAGCCGGCGTGACCAGCAACGTGACGAGGAGGCATTGCGGGCCTGGTTGTTCACCATCCTTTATCGCTTGTTTCTCGACGGCAAACGCCGCGAGCGCCTGCACGCCCGTTGGTTGTCCTGGTTCGGCCGTGCCGAGCAGGACTGCGAAGCGGTGGGGGGCAATATCGAAAACATCGTCCTGGCCCAGGCCGACCTGCAGGCGTTTGCCCACTTGTCGACTGAACAGCGTGCCCTGCTGCTGTTGGTCAGTATCGAGGGGCTGAGCTACAAAGAGGCTGCCGAGACCTTGAACATTCCCATCGGCACGGTGATGTCGCGCCTGTCCCGCGCCCGTGCCGCCTTGCGCGACCTGACCGAAGGCAACCCCAAGCCTGCGGCCTTGCGGAGACTGAAATGACACGCCTGATACCCAGCGAAGACGAACTGCACGCCTATGTCGACGACCGCCTTGCGCCGGCGCGCCGTGCCGAGGTGCAGGCCTGGCTGGCAGCCAATCCACACGAAGCGGTGAGGATCGAGGCCTGGCGCAGCGATGCCCGGCGTTTGCGCGCGGCGCTGGCGGGGTTCGGTGAGCAGCCGGGGGGCGCGCAGCTCGATCTGGCCCAGGTGCAGCGGCGCTTGCGCCAGCGCCGGCAGCGGCGTCTGGCGTCGGCAGCGGTTCTGCTGCTGGCCCTTGGGGTGGGCGGGTTGGGTGGCTGGCAGGCGCGGCAGGCGACCTGGGCGGGCAACGAGCTGCCCATGGCCGACGCAGTCCAGGCGCACCGTTTGTTTGCCGGCAGTGAGGCGCTGGATATCCAGGCCAGTGATCCGACACGGTTGCGCGAATGGCTTGGCAGCCATTTCAATCGGGTGGGGCAGTTGCCCGACCTGAGCGGTTATGGTTTTCAGCCGGTGGGCGCGAGGTTGCTGAGCAACGAGCAGGGGCCGGCGGCGTTGCTGGTGTTTCAGGATCGCCATGGTCAGCGCATCAGCCTGTTCCTGCGGTCACCGGGCGACCGCTACCAGCGCATGCCGGATGGGCAGCGGGTCGATGGGCAGCTGGAAGCGCGGTACTGGTCACATGGGGCGTACAACTTTGCCCTGGTCAGCGCGGCGGACGATGTGCGCGGGGCGGGAGTGGGGGAGGCGTTGCGGTTGGGGTTGTAGGGGGGGCGAGGAGGGCTGGCGGAAGATTGTCAGCGTTCATGAGACCGAGCGCCGCCCGCGCGGCGCATCGCGAGCAAGCTCGCTCCTACATTTGTTGCAACGTGCCACGGTCTGTCAGGCCATGGTTGCCCGCTTTTTAG
>NZ_AKJC01000273.1 GCF_000282535.1 Pseudomonas sp. GM84
CACCCCCCGCCGTTATGGCGGCACCGGCCTGGGCCTGTCGATTTCCCGTGATCTGGCGCACTTGCTGGGTGGGCAGATCAGCGTCGACAGCAGTCCCGGCCAAGGCAGCGTGTTCAGCCTGATCCTGCCGGAGCGCTTTGAGGCGCAAGCCGAAGAGGTCGAGGCCCTGAGCCTGCGCCCGACGGTCGATACACTGCCGCCCGCGCCCCAGGTGCCCGCATCACCTGCGCCGAAGCTGCCGCCACTGGCCTTCGCCGACGACCGTGAGCGGGCACCCTTCGGCAACCGTTGCATCCTGGTGATCGAGGACGAGCCGAACTTTGCCCGCATCCTCTTCGACCTGGCCCACGAGCTGGGCTACAGCTGCCTGGTGGCCCAGGGCGCGGACGAAGGCTTCGCCCTGGCGGCGCAGTTCATCCCCGATGCGATCCTGCTGGACATGCGCCTGCCCGACCATTCCGGCCTCACCGTGCTGCAGCGCCTCAAGGAGCTGGCAGGCACCCGGCACATCCCGGTGCACATCATTTCGGTCGAAGACCGTGTCGAAGCGGCCATGCACATGGGCGCGGTCGGTTACGCGGTCAAGCCGACCAGCCGTGAACAGCTCAAGGAAGTGTTCGCCCGCCTGGAAGCGAAGCTGACGCAGAAGCTCAAGCACATTTTGCTGGTCGAGGACGATGACCTGCAGCGTGAGAGCATCGCCCGCCTGATCGGCGACGACGATGTCGAGATCACCGCCGTGGCCATGGCCCAGGAAGCCCTGGCGCTGCTGCGCGAGAACGTCTACGACTGCATGATCATCGACCTCAAGCTGCCGGACATGCTCGGCAACGAGCTGCTCAAGCGCATGACCGCCGAGGACATCCGGGCCTTCCCGCCGGTCATCGTCTACACCGGGCGCAACCTGACCCGTGAAGAAGAAACCGAGCTGCTCAAGTATTCGCGCTCGATCATCATCAAGGGCGCCCGCTCCCCCGAGCGGCTGCTCGATGAAGTGACGCTTTTTCTGCACAAAGTCGAATCGCAGCTGTCCCATGAGCGTCAACGCATGCTCAAGACCGCGCGTAGTCGCGACAAGGTGTTCGAAGGCCGCAAGATACTGCTGGTGGATGACGATGTGCGCAACATCTTCGCCCTCACCAGTGCCCTGGAGCACAAGGGCGCGATCGTCGAGATCGGCCGCAACGGGCGCGAGGCCATCGAGCGCCTGGAGCAGCACGACGACATCGACCTGGTGCTGATGGATGTGATGATGCCGGAAATGGACGGTTTCGAGGCCACCCGGCTGATTCGCCAGCAACCGCGCTGGCGCAAACTGCCGATCATTGCCGTGACCGCCAAGGCCATGAAGGACGACCAGCAGCGTTGCCTGCAGGCCGGTGCCAATGATTACCTGGCCAAACCGATCGACCTGGACCGTCTGTTCTCGTTGATCCGCGTATGGCTGCCGCAACTGGAGCGAATTTGACTAGCGAACGCAACACCGACATCGAGATCCGGCTGCTGATCGAGGCGATCTACCTCAAGTACAGCTACGATTTTCGCGATTATTCCGGCGCCTCGATCAAGCGCCGGATCCTTCATGCGCTGCGCCAGTTCGAGTGCCACACGGTGTCGGCCCTGCAGGAGCGGGTGCTGCACGACCCGGGCATGTTCATGCAGCTGCTGCAGTTCCTGACGATCCCGGTGAGCGAGATGTTCCGCGACCCCAGCCACTTCCTGGCGTTGCGAAACGAGGTGGTCCCGCTGCTGCGTACCTGGCCGTCGATCAAGATCTGGATCGCCGGCTGCAGCACCGGGGAGGAGGTGTATTCGATGGCCATCCTGCTGCGCGAAGAAGGCCTGCTCGAACGCACCATCATTTATGCCACCGACATCAACCCACGCTCGCTGGACAAGGCCAAGCAGGGTATCTACTCGATGCAGAGCATGCGCGAGTACGAGGAAAACTACCGCCGCGCCGGCGGCCGTCGGGACTTTTCCGAGTACTACACGGCCGCCTATGGCAACGCCATCATGGACAGCAGCCTGCGCGACAACGTGACCTTCGCCGACCACAGCCTGGCCACTGACAGCGTGTTCTCCGAAACCCAGCTGGTGTCCTGCCGCAACGTGCTGATCTATTTCAACAAGGCACTGCAGGACCGGGCCCTGGGCTTGTTCCATGAGTCCTTGTGCCATCGCGGTTTCCTGGTGCTGGGCAGCAAGGAGTCGGTGGATTTCTCCGCTTACAGCGAGCGCTTCGAGCCGCTGGTCAAGCCTGAACGGATCTACCGCAAATCATGAACGGCGTACGTGCGATCGTGATCGGTGCTTCGGCGGGCGGCGTGGCGGCCCTGTTGCAGGTGCTCGGTGGCTTGCCGGCGGCGTTCGCCACGCCGGTGCTGTGCGTCCTGCACCTGCCCGATGACCGCCACAGCCAGTTGGCTGAAGTGCTGCAGCGGCGGGTACACCGGCCGGTGAGCGAGGCGCATGACAAGGAGGCCATCGCCCCCGGCCAGATCTACGTGGCCACGCCCCGCTACCACCTGTCGGTGGAAGCCGACTTGAGCCTGTCGCTGAGCCAGGAAGACCCGGTGCATTTCTCCCGCCCGGCGATCGATTACCTGTTCATGTCGGCGGCCGATGCCTATGGCGACGGCCTGCTCGGCATCCTCCTCACCGGGGCCAACGAAGACGGCGCCGCAGGCCTTGCCTACATCAAGAACAGCGGCGGCCGGACCGTGGTCCAGGACCCCCGCGATGCACAGGTGGCGTTGATGCCGGAGGCCGCCCTGGCCCTGCATCGACCCGACCATATACTTTCTCTGAGCGGGATCGAGCAGTTGCTCGCCACCCTGGAATCCAGCGCATGCTAAGCCTCACCACCGCCAAACTGCTGATCGTCGACGATCTGCCGGAAAACCTGCTGGCCCTCGACGCCCTGATCCAGGGCGAAGGCCGCGAGGTGCACCAGGCCCAGTCGGCTGAAGCGGCATTGTCGCTGTTGCTTGAGCACGAATTCGCCCTGGCCATCCTCGATGTGCAAATGCCGGGCATGAACGGTTTCGAGCTGGCCGAATTGATGCGCGGCACGGAAAAGACCCGCAATATCCCGATCGTCTTCGTCACGGCGGCCGGCCGCGAGATGAACTACGCCTTCAAGGGCTACGAGAGCGGTGCGGTGGACTTCCTGCACAAGCCCCTCGACACCATGGCGGTGAAAAGCAAGGTGTCGGTATTCGTCGACCTGTACCGCCAGCGCAAGGTGCTCGACCGGCAGTTGCAGGCCCTGGAGCACAGCCGTCAGCAGCAGGAGCAACTGTTGGCCCAGTTGCAGGTGGCGCAGGGTGAACTGGAACATGCGGTGCGCATGCGCGACGACTTCATGTCGATCGTTTCCCACGAAGTGCGCACGCCGCTCAACGGCCTGATCCTGGAAACCCAGTTGCGCAAGATGCACCTGGCCCGTGGCAACCTCGAGGCGTTCAGCGCCGACAAGTTGCAGGCCATGGTCGAGCGCGACGAGCGGCAGATCAACAGCCTGATCCGGCTGATCGAAGACATGCTCGATGTGTCGCGCATCCGTACCGGCAAGCTGTCGCTGCGGCCGAAACCGTTCGACCTTGGCCAGTTGGCCCGCGCCCTGGTGGAGAATTTCGCTGCCCAGGCCACGGCGCTGGAGACCCACATCGAGCTGCAGTGCTGCGAGGCGCTGCAAGGCGCGTGGGACGAGTTTCGGATTGAACAAGTACTGGCCAACCTGTTGTCCAATGCATTGCGCTATGGCGAACGGCGCCCGGTGCAGGTAAGGGTGTTCGCCCAGGAGGGCATGGCCTGGGTGCAAGTGCAGGATCAGGGTATCGGCATCAGTGCCGCCAACCAGCAGCGGATCTTCCAGCAGTTCGAGCGGGTGGCGGCGCAGCAGGCCAGCAATGGCCTGGGCCTGGGGCTGTATATCTCGGAACAGATCGTCCAGGCCCATGGCGGGCGTATCCTGGTCGACAGCGAGGAGGGCAAGGGTGCAACCTTCAGCCTCCTGTTGCCACTGGTGACACCGGCAGAACAAAACGACCAGGCGCGGGCAACCTCTGCATAAGCCTGGGGTCAGATGGCCAACTGTATGAATTTCAAGGCGTTGTAGTCATGAGTGAAGATGCACAAGACGTGGTACTGGTGGTCGAGGATGAGCCGGCGATTCGCATGATCCTGCGCGACTACCTGGCCGGCGAGGGCTACCACGTGCTGGTGGCCGAAGACGGCGAGCAGGCGTTCGCGATCCTGGCGAGCAAGCCGCACCTGGACCTGATGGTGACGGATTTTCGCCTGCCGGGCGGGATTTCCGGGGTGGAGATTGCCGAGCCTGCCGTGAAGTTGCGACCGGACTTGAAGGTGATCTTCATCAGTGGGTATCCGGCGGAGATCATCGAGTCGGGCAGCCCGATCGCGCGCAAGGCGCCGATCCTGGCCAAGCCGTTTGACCTGGATACCCTGCACCAGCAGATTCAGGCCCTTTTGCGCTGAATCTACCGGCCCTATCGCCGGCAAGCCGGCACCC
>NZ_AKJC01000274.1 GCF_000282535.1 Pseudomonas sp. GM84
CTTGCCGGCGATTGGGCCGCACAGCGGCCCCAAAACGACAACGGCCCGCAAGCGGGCCGTTGTATAGCTAGGTGCTGGATCAGCTCAGGGCTGCCAGGACCTTGCCGGTGATCGATTCGACCGAACCGACGCCTTCGATGTGGCTGTACTTCGGCTTGCCAGCGTTGGCGGCCGAGAGCTTCTGGTAGAAGTCCACCAGCGGCTTGGTCTGGCTGTGGTAGACCGACAGGCGATGACGCACGGTTTCTTCCTTGTCGTCGTCACGCTGGATCAGTTCTTCGCCAGTGACGTCGTCCTTGCCTTCCACTTTCGGCGGGTTGTACTGAATGTGGTAGGTGCGACCCGAGGCCAGGTGCACGCGACGGCCAGCCATGCGGCCGACGATTTCTTCGTCGTCGACGGCGATTTCGACCACAGCGTCGATATCGACACCGGCCGCGACCATGGCTTCGGCTTGCGGGATGGTCCGCGGGAAGCCGTCGAACAGGCAGCCATTGGCGCAATCAGGCTGGGCGATGCGCTCCTTGACCAGGCTGATGATCAGCTCGTCGGAGACCAGCTGGCCAGCATCCATGACTTTCTTCAGTTCAAGGCCCAGCGGGGTGCCTGCCTTGACGGCGGCACGCAGCATGTCACCGGTGGAGATCTGTGGAATACCGAACTTCTCGGTGATGAACTTTGCCTGAGTACCTTTACCGGCCCCGGGAGCTCCCAGCAGAATTACGCGCATCTCGTGCTCCTCAAATTTTTGTATGAAATTCAATGGATTCGGCAATCAGGGCCAAGTCCGGAAAATCGGGTATGACCATAAATCGGTCAGAAGGCTGCTCAAGATACACAGCGCTCGGCAGCCAGACAAGCGCCACAAAGTTGCAGGAATGTGCCATCGGCAACCTCGGTTGCGGGTGGTTGCGCCCGTCGCAACCACCCTCTTCACCCTGCCCTGGTCCAGGCTATGCACCAGGACCGTGGCACGCCTGCATGCCCTTAGCCGGTGTTGCGAAGACCCGCCGCAATGCCCGCAACGGTCACCAGCAAGGCCTGCTCCAGCGGGCTGTCCAGAGCGGCTTCACGGCTGCGCGAACGCGCCAGCAACTCGGCCTGCAAGCGGTGCAGCGGGTCCAGGTAGGTGTTGCGCAGGCTGATGAATTCCAGGGTCTCGGGGCTGTGCGCCAGTAGCACCGGTTGCCCGGTCAGGCCCAGCACCACCTGGCAGGACTGCGACAATAGGTCGCGCAGGTGCACACCTAAAGGAAGCAAGTCCGGTTGCACTAGACGTTGGTCGTAGGCCTCGGCGATCTGCGCATCGGCTTTGGCCAGGACCATCTCCAGCATGTCGATGCGGGTGCGGAAGAACGGCCATTGTTCGCGCATCTGGGCCAGCAGCTCGCCCTGCCCGCGAGCCAGGGCATTGCTCAGCGCCGTCTCCCAGCCCAGCCAGGCGGGCAGCATCAGGCGTGTCTGGGTCCAGCCGAAGATCCATGGAATCGCCCGCAGGCTTTCTATGCCACCGGCGCGCCGCTTGGCCGGGCGGCTGCCCAGGGGCAGGCGTCCGAGTTCCTGCTCGGGCGTGGACTGACGGAAGTACTCGACGAAATCCGGGTTGTCCCTGACCACGCCACGGTAGGCCTTGAGGCCGTCGGCCGCCAGTTGGTCCATCAGCTCGCGCCAGGCCGGCTGTGGCGGAGGGGGTGGCAGCAGGGTGGCTTCGAGCACTGCCGCCAGGTAAAGGTTGAGGTTCTGCTCGGCGATGCCCGGCAAGCCGAACTTGAAGCGGATCATCTCGCCCTGCTCGGTGGTGCGGAAACGCCCGGCCACCGAGCCAGGTGGCTGCGACAGGATCGCCGCGTGGGCGGGACCGCCGCCACGGCCCACGGTGCCGCCGCGGCCATGGAACAGCAGCAGCTCGACCTGATGCTCCTGGCAGATGCGCACCAGGCTTTCCTGGGCGCGGTACTGGGCCCAGGCGGCAGCGGTGGTGCCGGCGTCCTTGGCCGAGTCGGAATAACCGATCATCACTTCTTGCGGCCCGCGCAGGCCGGCCCGGTAGCCCTGCAGGCCCAGCAAGCGCTGCATGACCGGCCCGGCGTTGTCCAGGTCGGCCAGGGTCTCGAACAGGGGTACCACGCGCATGGGCCGGGTCAGCCCTGCTTCCTTGAGCAGCAGTTGCACCGCCAGCACATCGGAGGCAGCGCCGGCCATGGAGATGACGTAGGAACCCAGCGAGGCACCCGGCGCGGCAGCGATTTCACGGCAGGTGGCAAGCACTTCGGCGGTGTCCGCCTGGGGCTGGAAATGCGCAGGGAGCAATGGCCGGCGATTCTTCAGCTCTGTCTGCAGGAATGCGATGCGCTGCTCTTCATCCCAGTCGCCATAACTGCCCAGCCCCAGGTAATCGGTGATCTCCGACAGCGCATCACGGTGCCGGGCGGCATCCTGGCGCACGTCCAGGCGGCCGAGGAACAGGCCGAACGTCACCGCACGGCGCAAGCTGTCGAGCAGCGGGCCATCGGCGATGACGCCCATGCCGCATTCATGCAACGACTGGTAGCACAGCTGCAGCGGGGCGATCAGGTCGCGGTTGTCCACCAGCACGTCGGCGCCGGCCGGCTGGTTGCTGGTCAAGGCGCTGTGCGCCCAGGCGCGGGTGGCGCGCAAGCGGTCGCGCAATTGCTTGAGCACGGCCCGGTAGGGTTCGGCGCTGTCGCCTACCTGTTCGCGCAGCGCGCTGCTGGCCTGCTGCATGGACAGCTCGGCGGCCAGTGCATCGATATCACGCAAGAACAGGTCGGCCGCCATCCAGCGTGCCAGCAGCAGCACTTCACGGGTCACGGCAGCCGTGACGTTAGGGTTGCCGTCGCGGTCGCCGCCCATCCATGAGGCGAAGCGGATCGGCGCAGCTTCCAGCGGCAGGTGCAGGCCAGTGGCTTCGAACAGCGCCTTGTCGACCTTGCGCAGGTGGCTGGGGATGGCCTGCCACAGGGAATGCTCGATGACCGCGAAGCCCCATTTGGCTTCATCCACCGGCGTGGGCCGGGTGCGGCGGATTTCTTCGGTGTGCCAGGCCTCGGCGATCAGCCGACGCAAGCGCTCGCGTACCTGTTGGCGCTCGGCGGGCGTCAGGTCGCGATGGTCCTGCACCGCCAACTGGCCGGCAATGGCGTCGTACTTCTGGATCAGCGTGCGGCGAGCCACCTCGGTGGGGTGCGCGGTCAGCACCAACTGGATATCGAGCTTGGCCAGCTGTCGGGCCAAGGCATCGTCCTTGTGCCCCGCCTGCTTGAGGCGCGCCAACAGCTCGGGCAACACCCGTGCCTCGAAGGGCTCCCCCTGCTCGGCATCACGCCTGCGAATCAGCTGGTACTGCTCGGCCATGTTCGCCAGGTTGAGGAACTGGTTGAAGGCCCGCGCCACCGGCAGCAAGTCTTCCTCGGCAAGGTCGGCCAGCGTCGAGCTCAATTGCTCGCCGGCACCGCGCCGGTCGGCCTTGGCACTGTGGCGTATGTCCTCGATCTTCTGCAGGAAGGCCTCACCGTGCTGCTGGCGAATGGTTTCGCCGAGCAACTCTCCCAACACATGGACATCTTCACGCAAGCGCACATCGATATCGGTCATTGGCCCTCTCTTTGGCGCGGCTCGCCCGCGCATCGCCCAGGTAACAGCATGCCCCAAGAGTGCCCACAGCCAGGGCGCCATGGCAAGCCGCGATCGGGCAAAGCAAACTAAAGTAAGAGCAGAGCAGTCCGATGAATGCAGCCTTTCCAGGCGTCGACAGAGGTCACCATGAAAATCCGCGAACTCGCCCAGCACTGGGAGCAGAATGCCGCAGGCACCCTGAGCCCCACCGGCCACACCTTGCACCTGGACCTGGAGTCCGAGGCCCGCCTGGCCGCGCTCATCGACATGTACCCCAAACGTACCGCCGAGGAACTGCTGGGCGAACTGGTGGGCGCCGCGCTGGAGGAGCTGGAAGCCAGCTTCCCCTACGTGCAAGGCCAGAAAGTCATTTCGACTGACGAACAAGGCGACCCGCTGTACGAAGACATCGGCTCCACCCCGCGCTTTCTGGCCCTCTCGCGGCGCCACCTGCACGGCCTCAGCAACCCCGGCGATGACACCGGCAATTGATAGCCCTCTCCACGGTTCCGGGCTTCCCCATGGCCCGGAATACCCTGTGTCGCCCTTGAAAGTTCCCCGTCACGACCACTGACCATGCAGTCAGAAATAGTCGCCCAGCCTTGGCATTTTTTTCTGAACCATTCAAAAAAGCCCTCAGTCAGAGCCAATAGCCATCACGCTAAAACCCTGCACAACTGCCGTCGTGCATCGTTCAGCGCTAGTGCGGACAGGGGCCAGGGATTGAGCGATGGACTGCTACGGATATCGTCGTTTTCAGGAGTGATCCAATGGAGCTGACCATCATGAAAACCCGCACTGCGAAAATTTCATCCCCCCACGTACACGGACTCAAGCTGGCCGCGCTGGCGCTGGGCAGTAGCCTGGTCCTGGCCGGCTGTGCCGGCAATCCGCCCAGCGAGCAGTACGCCGTGACCCAATCCGCTGTGAATTCCGCCGTCAGTGCAGGCGGTACCGAGTTCGCCGCCGTGGAAATGAAAGCGGCCCAGGACAAGTTCAAGCAAGCCGAAATCGCCATGCACGACAAGCAGTACGACGAAGCCAAGCGCCTGGCCGAACAGGCCGAATGGGATGCCCGCCTCGCCGAACGCAAGGCCCAGGCGGCCAAGGCCGAGAAGGCCGTACAGGAAGCCCGCCAGGGCGCCCAGGACGTGCGTCAGGAAGGCATGCGCAGCGCTCAGTGAGCGCGCCACGTCTACCTGAGCCTTCGCAACCGATCAAAGGATGAACACCATGCGCAATCACATCATGATTCCCGCCCTGCTGGCCCTGAGTGTCAGCCTCGCTGCCTGCTCGCACGACCCGAACCCGAACCTGGAGTCGGCCCGCACCAACTTCTCGGCGCTGCAGAGCGACCCGCAGTCGAGCAAGGTCGCGGCGCTTGAAACCAAGGATGCCCAGGATTCGCTGAACAAGGCCGACAAAGCCTTCATGGAGCGCGAGGACACCCAGCAGGTCGACCAGCTGGCCTACCTGACCAACCAGCGCATCGAAGTGGCCAAGCAGACCATCGCCCTGCGCACTGCCGAGAACGAGCTGAAGAACGCCTCGTCCGAGCGCGCCAAGGCCAAGCTCGATGCCCGCGACGCGCAGATCGCCAAGTTGCAGGACAGCCTCAACGCCAAGCAGACCGACCGCGGCACCCTGGTCACCTTCGGCGACGTGCTGTTCGACTTCAACAAGGCCGAACTCAAGAGCAGCGCCTTGCCCAACGTCACCAAGCTGGCCCAGTTCCTCCAGGAGAACGCCGAGCGCAAGGTGATCGTCGAGGGTTACACCGACAGCGTCGGTTCGGCGAACTACAACCAGACCCTCTCGGAACGCCGCGCTGCTGCCGTGCGCATGGCGCTGGTACGGGCCGGCGTGGACCCTGCGCGGATCGTCGCCCAGGGTTACGGCAAGGAGTACCCGGTGGCGGACAACTCGAGCAACTCGGGGCGTGCGCAGAACCGTCGGGTGGAGGTGACCATCTCCAACGACAACCAGCCGGTGGCGCCGCGCTCGGTGAGCCAGAGGTAGCAGCAAGGTTGGTTAGCTGAAATGAAAAGCCCCGCGATCGATGCGGGGCTTTTCATTGGCTGTACCGGCCCTATCGCCGCGGTTCGTCGCCACGACA
>NZ_AKJC01000275.1 GCF_000282535.1 Pseudomonas sp. GM84
CAACTGTCTTGCTCAACTTCTGAAAGTTGACGCGATTCCTGTGGGAGCGGGCTTGCCCCGCGAAGCAGGCAATTCGGCGTATGGCACCGGCTTCGCCGGTGTTCGCGGGACAAGCCCGCTCCCACAAAACTTCATGTTTTTGTCACCGTTCCACAGCCAAACGGTAAACCACTAGCGCCAGTCTGAAACTCCCGCACTCGATCAGGGAGACAGACAATGACTCGTGACTTCGATGGCTCTTACCAACCCAGCGCCAAAACTCGCAAGCAGCAGGAAAAGGATCAGCGTCGCATGGAGTATCGCCGTGCGATCGAAAGCTACTGCGACCAACGCCAACTGCTGCGCGAACTGGCTGATTACCCCGAGTTGCAAGAACTCACGGTGTGGCAGGCGTCGGCGGCAACTTCCCCGAAAAACGTTCAACAATCGCGCTGATCAGCGCACGTTCGCTGCGGATGAACGCCAGAAATGCCAAGGCTACCGGCGATTGCCGCTTGGCTTTCGACTGCACAACGCACCAGCTGCGGTACAACGGCAGTTCCTCCACCGGCAACTCCTGGAGCATGCCTGTAGCCAGCTCCATGTTCACTGCATGGCGGGTCAGCAAGGCGATGCCCAGCCCTGCAATCACGCATTCGCGCTGGGCGTCGGCCGAGGCGACTTCCAGTGTCTGGGTAAAGTGCACGCGCTTGTCCTTGAAGTACTCCTCGCAGGCCTTGCGGGTGCCCGAACCCTGTTCACGGACCAGCAAGGTATGAGGCTCCAGGTCCTGCAGGCGCAGATTGTCGAGCTTGCCCAACGGGTGGTCCGGTGGCGCCACGGCGACGATCGGGTTGTTGAGGAATGGCAGAAACTCCAGGCCCATGTCCTGCGGCACCATGGACATGATGATCAGGTCGTCGCGGTTGTCCGAGAGACGCCGAATCGCCTGGGCACGGTTGACCACGGTCAGGGTCAGGTTGACCTCCGGGTGACGTTGCTTGAAGGCGGCGAACAGGTGTGGCACGAAGTACTTGGCGCTGGATTCGATGGCCAGTTTCAACTGACCTTGCAATGAGCCCTGCATGTCCGACAACTGCATGTCGAGGCTATCCAGGCGCCCGAAGATGTCCCGGCTGGCCCGCTGAAGCGCTTCGGCCGCTTCGGTCAGGTACAGCTTCTTGCCCACGTACTCGAACAGCGGCTGGCCGACCAGTTCTTCGAGCTGGCGAATCTGTAGACTAACGGCGGGTTGTGTCAGTGCCATTTCTTCCGCGGCGCGGCTGTAGGACCGTAAATCACACACCTCGTTAAAGATCTGCAATTGACGCAATGTCATACGCATCAGGGACTTACGCATTTTTTTCCAGGCTCCGGCAAAACCTTGTTACTCAACTATAAGCCTTTGCTAATACTGCCCCTAACAAATATTGATTTTTGTTTATCGACCTACAGCGCTAGGGTGAATGTGCGACTGGCCAGCAACATCTGGTCACGCGCCGACCGGTAGAACCGGCTCGTCTGTTCCTACGGCTTTGGGAAGACTCCAGTGATAAAAAAAATCCTGATCGCCAACCGGGGTGAAATCGCAGTTCGGATCGTGCGTGCCTGCGCCGAGATGGGCATTCGCTCTGTCGCGATCTATTCCGACGCCGACCGTCACGCCTTGCACGTCAAGCGCGCCGACGAGGCCTACAGCATTGGTGCCGAGCCTCTCGAGGGTTACCTGAACCCGCGCAAGCTGGTCAACCTTGCTGTGGAAACCGGCTGTGATGCCCTGCACCCGGGTTACGGTTTCCTATCGGAAAATGCTGAGCTGGCAGAGATCTGCGCCGAGCGCGGGATCAAGTTCATCGGCCCGGCCGCCGACGTCATTCGCCGCATGGGCGACAAGACCGAAGCGCGTCGCACCATGATCCAGGCCGGTGTACCGGTGACTCCGGGCACCGAAGGCAACGTTGCCGACATCCATGAAGCCCTGAGCGAAGG
Source organism: Pseudomonas sp. GM84 (assembly GCF_000282535.1). Lineage (GTDB taxonomy): Bacteria > Pseudomonadota > Gammaproteobacteria > Pseudomonadales > Pseudomonadaceae > Aquipseudomonas. The sequence goes on from NZ_AKJC01000275.1 coordinate 1,969, forward strand.
CGAGCGCATCGGTTACCCGGTGATGCTCAAGGCCACCTCTGGCGGTGGCGGTCGCGGCATTCGCCGCTGCAACAGCCGCGAAGAGCTGGAGCAGAACTTCCCACGGGTCATTTCCGAGGCTACCAAGGCCTTCGGCTCGGCCGAAGTGTTCCTGGAAAAGTGCATCGTCAACCCCAAGCACATCGAGGCGCAGATCCTCGGTGACAGCTTCGGCAACGTGGTGCACCTGTTCGAGCGCGACTGCTCGATCCAGCGCCGTAACCAGAAGCTTGTCGAAATTGCCCCGAGCCCACAGCTTACCCCCGAACAGCGCGCCTACATCGGCGACCTGGCGGTGCGCGCCGCCAAGGCGGTGAACTACGAGAACGCCGGTACCGTGGAGTTCCTGCTCGCCGATGGCGAGGTGTACTTCATGGAGATGAACACCCGGGTGCAGGTGGAGCACACCATCACCGAAGAAATCACCGGTATCGACATCGTCCGCGAGCAGATCCGTATTGCCTCGGGCCTGCCGCTGTCGGTCAAGCAGGAAGACATCCACCACCGCGGTTACGCGTTGCAGTTCCGTATCAACGCCGAAGACCCGAAGAACAACTTCCTGCCGAGCTTCGGCAAGATCACCCGTTACTACGCCCCCGGCGGCCCGGGCGTGCGTACCGACACGGCGATCTACACCGGTTACACCATTCCGCCGTTCTACGACTCCATGTGCCTGAAACTGGTGGTGTGGGCGTTGACCTGGGAAGAAGCCATGGACCGCGGCCTGCGGGCCCTGGACGACATGCGCGTGCAAGGGGTGAAGACCACCGCCGCGTACTACCAGGAAATCCTGCGCAATCCGGAGTTCCGTAGCGGCCAGTTCAATACCAGCTTCGTCGAAAGCCACCCTGAACTGACCAACTACTCGATCAAGCGCAAACCCGAAGAGCTGGCCCTGGCCATCGCCGCCGCCATCGCCGCCCACGCAGGCCTGTGAGGAACCTTATAATGTCCAAGAAAATTCACGTAACCGACACGATCCTGCGCGACGCCCACCAGTCCCTGCTGGCCACCCGCATGCGTACCGAAGACATGCTGCCGATCTGCGACAAGCTCGACAAGGTCGGCTACTGGTCGCTGGAAGTCTGGGGCGGCGCCACCTTCGACGCCTGCGTGCGCTTCCTCAAGGAAGACCCGTGGGAGCGCCTGCGCAAACTGCGCAATGCACTGCCCAACACCCGCCTGCAGATGCTCCTGCGCGGGCAGAACCTGCTGGGCTACCGCCACTACAGCGATGACGTGGTCAAGGCCTTCGTCGCCAAGGCTGCAGTCAACGGCATCGACGTGTTCCGCATCTTCGACGCCATGAACGACGTGCGTAACCTGCGTGTGGCCATCGAAGCGGTCAAGGCTGCCGGCAAGCATGCCCAGGGTACCATCGCCTACACCGTCAGCCCCGTGCACACCATCGACGCCTTTGTAGCTCAGGCCAAGCAGATGGAAGCCATGGGTTGCGATTCGATCGCGATCAAGGACATGGCCGGCCTGTTGACTCCGTTCGCTACCGGCGAGCTGGTCAGGGCGCTGAAAGCCGAGCAGTCGCTGCCGGTGTTCATCCATTCCCACGACACCGCCGGCCTGGCCGCCATGTGCCAGCTCAAGGCTGTGGAAAATGGTGCCGACCACATCGACACCGCCATCTCCAGCTTCGCCTGGGGCACCAGCCACCCGGGCACCGAGTCGATGGTCGCCGCGCTCAAGGGCAGCGAGTTCGACACCGGCCTGGACCTGGAGCTGCTGCAGGAAATCGGTCTGTACTTCTACGCCGTGCGCAAGAAGTACCACCAGTTCGAGAGCGAGTTCACCTCCGTGGATACCCGCGTGCAGGTCAACCAGGTACCGGGCGGGATGATTTCCAACCTGGCCAACCAGCTCAAGGAGCAGGGCGCCCTCAACCGCATGAACGAAGTGCTGGCCGAGATCCCACGGGTTCGCGAAGACCTCGGCTTCCCGCCGCTGGTGACCCCGACCTCGCAGATCGTCGGCACCCAGGCGTTCTTCAACGTGCTCGCCGGCGAGCGCTACAAGACCATCACCAACGAGGTGAAGCTGTACCTGCAAGGCGGTTACGGCAAGGCGCCAGGTGTTGTCAGTGAGCAACTGCGCCGTCAGGCCATCGGCAGCGAAGAAGTGATCGACGTACGCCCGGCCGACCTGCTCAAGCCAGAAATGGCCAAGCTGCGTGCCGACATCGGTGCCCTGGCCCGTTGCGAAGAAGACGTCCTGACCTTCGCCATGTTCCCGGACATTGGCCGCAAGTTCCTCGAAGAACGCGAAGCCGGCACCCTGACCCCTGAAGCCCTGCTGCCGATCCCGGAAGCCGGCGCTGTCGCAGCCCATGGTGGCGAAGGCGTACCTACCGAGTTCGTGATCGACGTGCACGGCGAAACCTACCGCGTCGACATTACCGGCGTGGGCGTGAAGGCCGAAGGCAAGCGTCACTTCTACCTGTCGATCGACGGCATGCCGGAAGAAGTGGTGTTCGAGCCGCTCAACGAGTTCGTCGGTGGCGGTGGCGGCAGCAAGCGCAAGCAGGCCAGCGCCCCGGGCCACGTCAGCACCAACATGCCGGGCAACATCGTCGATGTGCTGGTCAAGGAAGGCGACATGGTCAAGGCCGGCCAGGCCGTGCTGATCACCGAAGCGATGAAGATGGAAACCGAAGTGCAGGCGGCCATCGCCGGCAAGGTCGTGGCCATCCACGTGGCCAAGGGCGATCGCGTGACGCCGGGTGAAATCCTGATCGAGATCGAAGGCTGACAGAAGCCTTCATCTACAAGCGGTTTACCTCTGGGGAGCGGATGCTCCCCTTTTTTTGTGCTGGTTTTACTGGCCCTATCGCCGGCAAGCCGGCTCCTACAGGTACCTGTGGGAGCCGGCT
>NZ_AKJC01000276.1 GCF_000282535.1 Pseudomonas sp. GM84
CCGGCGATGAGGCCGGAACAGACGCCTTACTGCTGATGTACAGGCGCGGTCTGACCCTGGTTGGTCACTTCCCGGCTGTTGCCATAACGGGAAATGTCCAGACCTTCGGCACTGATCTGCGGCTTCTTGCGCGCAATCAGGTCGGCCAGCAGGCGACCGGAGCCACAGGCCATGGTCCAGCCCAGCGTGCCGTGACCGGTGTTGAGGAACAGGTTGCGGAACGCGGTGGCACCCACGATCGGCGTACCGTCCGGGGTGGCCGGGCGCAGGCCGGTCCAGAAGTCGGCCTGGCTCAGGTCGCCGCCGCGAGGATAAAGGTCGTTGACGATCATCTCCAGCGTTTCGCGCCGAGCCGGGTTCAGCGACAGGTCAAAACCGGCGATTTCAGCCATGCCGCCGACACGGATGCGGTTGTCGAAACGGGTGATGGCGACCTTGTAGGTCTCGTCGAGAATGGTCGACGTCGGGGCCATGTCGGCGTTGGTGATCGGTACGGTCAGCGAGTAACCCTTGAGCGGATACACCGGCGCCTTGATGCCCAGCGGCTTGAGCATCTGCGGCGAGTAGCTGCCCAGCGCCAGGACGTAACGGTCGGCGGTTTCCAGCTTGCCGTCGATCCACACGCCATTGATACGGTCGCCGGCGAAGTCCAGGCGCTGGATGTCCTGACCGAAGCGGAACTCGACGCCCAGCTTGATGGCCATGTCGGCCAGCTTGGTGGTGAACATCTGGCAGTCGCCGGTCTGGTCGTTGGGCAGGCGCAGGGCACCGGCCAGAATGTCTTTCACGCCAGCCAGGGCAGGTTCGACGCGAGCAATGCCGTCACGGTCGAGCAGTTCGTAAGGCACGCCCGACTGTTCGAGCACGGCGATGTCCTTGGCCGCGGCATCCAATTGAGCCTGGGTGCGGAACAGCTGGGTGGTGCCGAGGCTACGGTTTTCATAGCCGATGCCGGTTTCGGCGCGCAGCTCGTCGAGGCAGTCGCGGCTGTACTCGGACAGACGCACCATGCGCTCCTTGTTCACCGCGTAACGGCTGGCGGTGCAGTTGCGCAGCATCTGCGCCATCCACAGGTACTGGTCGACATCGCCAGTGAGCTTGATGGCCAGGGGGGCGTGGCGCTCCAGCAGCCACTTGATAGCCTTCAGCGGCACGCCAGGGGCAGCCCAGGGCGAGGCATAGCCGGGCGAGATCTGGCCAGCGTTGGCAAAACTGGTCTCCATGGCCACCGCCGGCTGGCGGTCGACCACGGTCACTTCGAAACCTTGCCGGGCCAGATAATAGGCACTGGCGGTTCCGATTACACCGCTACCAAGTACCAGAACTCGCATCGTTTCATCCCTCGCACGCGGCGCACCGCAAAATTTTGTTGATATGGCATGGATGCGCGCAGTATATGAATTCAAAGCCAGTGCAATTCACTATATAAAAGCCTATATTTGGCGAGAATTCTCGGCAAAAACGCCTTTCACGGAGGGGCATCCCCTATGAGAACCCAGCACCAGAGCAAGCGTGAACTGGACAAGATCGACCGCAACATCCTGCGGATCCTGCAGAATGACGGGCGCATTTCCTTCACCGAACTGGGCGAGAAAGTTGGGCTTTCCACCACCCCTTGCACCGAGCGCGTACGCCGCCTGGAGCGCGAGGGCATCATCATGGGCTACAACGCCCGGCTCAATCCGCAGCACCTGAAGGGCAGCCTGCTGGTGTTCGTGGAAATCAGCCTGGACTACAAGTCGGGCGATACCTTCGAGGAGTTCCGCCGCGCGGTGCTCAAGCTGCCCCATGTACTGGAATGCCACCTGGTTTCAGGTGACTTCGACTACCTGGTGAAAGCGCGAATTTCGGAAATGGCGTCGTACCGCAAGCTGCTCGGCGACATCCTGCTGAAGCTGCCGCACGTGCGCGAATCGAAGAGCTACATCGTGATGGAGGAAGTGAAGGAAAGCCTTTGCCTGCCGATTCCGGACTGAGGTCAGACCAGCACCTGGCGGGTCGTGGCAATGAACCGGTGAACGAGCTGCTCGGCCTGTGGCTCGAGCATCTGCTCAGGGCCTCGGCCACGGGGGCAGGCCATGCTGGGCGTGGTGCCAAACAGGCGGCAGATCATCGGGCGCTCTTCGTAGACCGTGCAGCCATTGGGGCCCAGGTGCACGCAATCCAGGTGCTCCAGCGCAGCGTCCTGTTCGGCTTGGGTTTTGCGCGGCAGGCGGGCCATTTCTTCAGTCGATGTGGTGACCGGGCCGCAGCAGTCGTGGCAGCCGGGCTCGCACTCGAAGGATGGGATGAGTTCGCGCAGGAACTGGATCTTGTGGCGGTTGCAGGACATGGCTGGGTACAGATTGAAGGGTGAAGGTGAATTATAGGGCCAATCGCCGGCAAGCCGGCTCCCACAAGTTGCCCGCTGGTCTTGATGCAAGTAGCCCGCGGGTCTTGATGAAGGTGATGATCCTGTGGGAGCAACTGTCTTGCTCCACTTCTAAAAGTTGATGCGATTCCTGTGGGAGCGGGCTTGTCCCGCGAACACCGGCGAAGC
>NZ_AKJC01000278.1 GCF_000282535.1 Pseudomonas sp. GM84
TTGCCGGCGATAGGGCCGCAATGGCCAGCAAGAAAATCAGACCCCTTGCGCCTCGGCCTCTTCATGCGCCTGGCGCAACCGCTCGCGGCTATTGCTCAAATGCATGCGCATGGCCATCTTCGCCCCCTCGCTGTCGCGCCGGGCAATGGCCTCGTAGATCGCTTCGTGCTCATGCATCAGGCGGCCCATGTAGTGCGCCTGGTCATCATGCGCCAGGCGCGCCGAATTGAGCCGGGTCCGTGGAATGATGCTGGTGCCCAGGTGGTTGATGATGTCGGCGAAATAATGGTTGCCGCTGGCCTGGGCGATGCGCAGGTGGAACTGGAAATCCGCCGACACCGCATCGTTGGCATGCGCGGCCCCTTCGTTGAGCTCATCCAGCGCCGCACGCATGCCGGCCAGCTGGTCATCGCTGCGCCGCTGCGCGGCCAGGCCGGCGGACTCGATCTCCAGGGCGATGCGCAGCTCCAGCACCGCCAGCACTTCGCGCAATGTGACCACAGTGGCGGGGTCGATGCGGAACCCGCCCGTGGCCGGCATGTCCAGCACGAAGGTGCCGATACCGTGGCGCGTCTCGACCTGGCCTGCGGCCTGCAGCCGCGAGATCGCCTCACGCACCACGGTACGGCTGACGCCTTCCTCGGCCATGATCTGCGATTCGGTCGGCAGTTTGTCGCCGCGCTTGAGCTGGCCGCTGCGGATGCGCTCGGTCAACACCGTGACCAGTTCCTGGGCCAGACTGCGCGGCTTGCGCCGAGTCCGTGCTTGTACCTGCTGCTCTGTCATGTCCCTGTATTTCACCTCGAAAGACAGCCGTCATGATAGCGCAAGCAGTTGTACGATCACATACGGGCGATGGGGTATTTATCAGGCTCGGCGTGTAGGCATCAGTGGTGCGCAGATCGCGCGCCGCGCAAGCGGCGCTCAATTTCCGCCCCCTGCATCCCTGCGCACCGCCATTGCCCTTAGAGGCAAAGTGCTGGCCCCCAGCCTGCCAAACCAAAGGCAAACTCCCTTCATCTTCAGATGCTTAGGACAGCAACATGCGAGTATTTCTAGCAACGATGGCCGGCTGCCTGCTGGCCTCGACCGCCTTCGGCGCCCACGCCAGGACGCTGAGCCAGAATGATCGCCAGGTCTGTGACTGGGGTTCGCAGATTGCCGCCGAGGCCCAGCAGGCCAAGCTTTCCGGCGTCACCCTGTACGCTACGCGCAACAAGCTGCAAAAGCGCAAGTTCCCCAAGCCATGGATGCGCATGACGGCCTTCGGGATTACCGAACAGACCTACAACAGCCGCTCCCAATTGAAACCGCCTGCGATCAAGCAAACCTACTACGAGCAATGTGTTCAGCATGCGCTAGCCAAAAAATAAATGATTTATTTTTCATATGCTTAACAAACATTTCTCATATTAGTTCGAGAAAATGGCGCGCCGAGGCGCGCACCGACAAGTAGAAACCTGCTGCCACGTCCAGCGCCATTGCGGCAGCACCCGCGCGCGTGAGTCGCCGTTCAGAAAAAGATCGTAAGCTACTGAAATTCAAGCGATTGTGTTGCGCAAACTGCGCCTGCATTGCTGGCCGGGCTGCTGGGCTTGCAGGTGTTCGAGTTACATGACCTCAGCGCCGCCGGTGGCGCTGAGGACGATACGGTCAGCAGCCTGTGAGCGCCACCGGCCGGCGCTCCCCGGCAAAGAACAATGGGCGCAGGCGCACGCCGATCAGGTTGCCGGTGTAGGCAGCCACCAGCCACAACCAGCCATGCACGCTACCCGAGGCGATGCCGCTGAAGTAGGCGCCAATGTTGCAGCCGTAGGCCAGGCGCGAGCCATAACCCAGCAACAGGCCGCCGATCACCGCGGCGATCAGCGACGGCAGCGGAATCTTCAGGCTCGGCGCGAAGCGGCCGGCCAGGCCTGCGGCCAGCAGCGCACCGAGCACGATGCCGATGTCCATGACCGTGGTGATGTCTTGCCACAGCGGCGCGGCCAGGGCCTTGGCGTTGGCCGGAGCCTGCCAGAACACCCAGCTGCCGACGTCCACACCCAGACTGGAGAGGGTCTTTGCCCCCCACAGGGCGAAGGCCGAGGTAATGCCCCATGGGCGCCCGGCCAGGGCCAGGGTGGCGTAGTTCAGCAACGCCAGTGCGACAGCACCCCAGACCAGTGGCCACGGACCGCGCAGGAAGCGACGCAGGCCCCGGTGTTCGCTGCCCACTGGGGCTTCGAGGGCACCGTGGCGGCGCCGTTCCAGTACCACGGTGGCCCAGGCGATCAGGGCGAACACTGCCACGCTTGCCAGCAACGCCGGGCCAACGCCCCAGACCTGAACGATCGAGGTGGCCGGGAACGATGGCAGTGCGAACCACCAGTCAGCATGGTGCGTGGCGCTGACCGAGCCGATGATGAAGAACAGCAGGGTCACCAACATGCGCGCATTGCCGCCGCCTACGGTGAACAGCGTGCCGGAGGCGCAACCGCCGCCCAATTGCATGCCGATGCCGAAGATGAAGGCGCCGAACACCACCGAGACCCCGGCCGGCGCTACCAGCCCGGTGACAGGGTTGCCGAAGAGGCTGCCAGCGGACAGTGCGGGGAAGAACAACAGCACGGCCAGGGTCAGCATGACCATCTGCGCGCGCAGCCCCGCGCCGCGTCGTTCGTTGATGAACACGCGCCAGGCCGAGGTGAAGCCAAAGGCGGCGTGGTAGAGCGTCAGGCCGAGGGCGGCGCCAACGATCAGCAGCAGCACCTGCTTGAAACCGGCGTTGAGGTTGAGGAACCAGGCGCCGGCCAGCAGCAGGGCCAGGGCGATCAAGGGCGCGCCCAGGCGGCGCGGTACGGGAGTGGCGGTTGCGGAGAGACCCATGGGAATGCTCGGATTACAGTGAAACGGGCGGCGAGTATAACGCCGTTGTGCCTGTTCTGGCCTCATCGCCGGCAAGCCGGCTCCCACACACAGGGCCACAGCATTTTCCTGTGGGAGCGGGCTTGTCCCGCGAACACCGGCGAAGCCGGTGCCATGCTCCGCGCTGCCTGTTTCGCGGGGCAAGCCCGCT
>NZ_AKJC01000279.1 GCF_000282535.1 Pseudomonas sp. GM84
AACAAGGCTGGCAACTATGGCCTATCAGACATAGGTACGTTGCAACAAATGTAGGAGCGGATTCATCCGCGATGCGCCGCGCGGGCGGCGCTCGATTTCTGCACCATCCCAACTCCCCAAGCCAGGCCCCCAAAAATCCCACCCAGCCCTTACTGAAAAAAAGGGATCGACCCATGCCTTTGCGACAACTTTCCATTCAATGGAAGATCACCCTGCTCGCCGGACTCTGCCTGGCCGGCATCGTCACCTTGCTCGTCGGCCTTTCCCTCTACCGCATGGACCACAGCTCGGACCTGGTCAAAGCCAGCAGCATGCAGATGCTTGGCGAAGCGGCGCAGGCGCGCATCGAGTCGCAAGGTGAAGTCCAGGCCCTGAACATCCGTCGCCAGTTCATGGACGCCTACCAGTACGGCGCCGGCTTCGCCCGCCAGGTGCTGTTCCTGCGCGAACAGGCGGACAAACGCTTCCTCGACGCCTTCGACCTGCGCGAGGACATGACCCGCCAGGTCCGCGCCGCCCTGCAGGCCAACCCCGACCTGCTCGGCCTGTCACTGGTATTCGAGCCCAACGCCCTGGACAACAAGGACAGCCTGTTCGCTGGCAAGCCAGAACTTGGCAGCAACGAAACAGGGCGCTTCGCCCTGTACTGGTCGCAACCGCGCGCCGGCCAGCTGACCGCCATGGCCCTGCCCGAACACGACATGGCCAACACCGAAATCGGCCCCAGCGGCCAGCCGGCCAACACCTGGTGGGTCTGCCCGCGCAGCAGCGGCAAGGTCTGCGTGGTGGAGCCCTACTTCTACGACATCGACGGCCAGCGCGTGCTGATGACCAGCATCGTCTTCCCGCTGAGCGTCGACGGCAAGGTGGTCGCCACCCTGTCCATCGACATCAACCTCAACAGCCTGCAGGCCCTGAGCCAGGAGGCCAGCCGCAGCTTGTACCAAGGCCAGACCACGGTCGGCATCCTCAGCCCCGTCGGCCTGCTGGCCGGCTACAGCGCCGACGCCAGCAAGCTGGCCCAGCGCTTCGACCAGGTCGACCCGGGTCAAGGCGCCGCGTTGGTGCGCGACCTGGCTGAAGGCAAACTGACGGTTCACCATGACCAGCAACGCCTGAAAGTGCTCGCCGCCTTCCAGCCGATTCCCGGCGGCAAGCCCTGGGGCGTGCTGCTGGATGTACCGGAAAGCGCCCTGACCGGCCCCGCCGAGGCACTGAAGCAGGAACTGGACGCGCTGAACACCAGCGGCACCCTGCTGGAACTGGGCTTGAGTCTGGTCGCCGCCATCGCCGGCCTGCTGCTGGTGTGGCTGATGGCCCGCGGCGTGACCCGGCCGATCCTGGGCGTTGCCGCCATGCTCAAGGACATCGCCAGCGGCGAAGGCGACCTGACCCGGCGCCTGACCTACGACAAGCGCGACGAACTGGGCGAACTGGCCGGCTGGTTCAACCGCTTCCTGGACAAGCTGCAACCGACCATCGCCGAGGTCAAACGCTCGGTGCAGGCTGCCCGCGGCACCGCCGACCAGAGCTCGGCGATTGCCAGCGAAACCAGCGCCGGCATGGAGCAGCAGTACCGCCAGGTCGACCAGGTGGCCACCGCCTCGCACGAAATGAGCGCCACCGCCCAGGACGTCGCCCGCAGCGCCGCCCAGGCCGCACAGGCGGCGCGCGAGGCCGACCAGGCCACCCGCGAAGGGTTGACGGTCATCGACCACACCACCCAGCGCATCGACGCCCTGGCCGCCAACATGAGCCAGGCCATGGCCGAGGTCGAGGGCCTGGCGCAGAACAGCGAGAAGATCGGTTCGGTGCTGGAAGTGATCCGCTCGATCGCCGAGCAGACCAACCTGCTGGCGCTCAACGCCGCCATCGAAGCGGCGCGCGCCGGTGAAGCGGGCCGAGGGTTTGCCGTGGTGGCCGACGAAGTGCGCAACCTCGCGCAACGGACCCAGGAATCGGTGGAAGAAACCCGCCAGGTGATCGAAGCCTTGCAGGCCGGCACCCGTGAAGTGGTCGGGGCCATGGACAACAGTCACCGCCAGGCCCAGGGCGGTGTGCAACAGGTGGGTCAGGCGGTCACCGCGCTGCAGCGCATCGGCCAGGCCGTCAGCGTGATCACCGACATGAACCTGCAGATCGCCTCGGCCGCCGAGGAGCAGAGCGCGGTAGCCGAGGAAATCAACAGCAACGTCGCCACCATCCGCGATGTCACCGAGTCGCTGTCAGGCCAGGCCAACGAGTCGGCGCGGGTCAGTCAGTCGCTGAACAGCCTGGCCAACCAGCAACAGGCGTTGATGGACCAGTTCCGGGTCTAGCCCTGGGACGCGCATTCGTCGCCACAGAAGCCGTCATCCGGCAAGTGGAAGCGCCCGGCCTGGAGGATGCGATCGAGCAGCACAAGGGCGCCCAGCACATTGGGCCGGGCGCCCATGGGCAAGCGGTCGGCATGGGGCAGCGTGGCATCCTTGTAGCCCGACTGCATGACCAGCAGGTGCATCTGGTCAGCGTTCAGGTACAGGTAGTGCTGCTCCATGGCATACGACTGGATCAAGGCCAAGGCTCCCGTCACCATCGGCGTGGCGCTGGACGTGCCGCCATAGTTGTCGGTGTAGTCTCGGTCGTGGCCGTCCTTGTCCTGCAGCGCCCCATAGCTCAGGGTCGCGACGCTGTCACCCCAGGCATTGAGCATGCGGTAGCGGTAGTTGTAGTTGGAGTACTGGTGCGGCTTGCCGTCCCAGGAATGGCAGGCGCCTACCAGGATTGCGTCGGCGTCGCCGTGATCGTCGAAGTAGCGCCAGTTTGCAAGGTCGATCCCGTAGTGGGCACTGGTTCCGGCGCTGTGGTCGCTCTTGTAGGCGCCGTTGCAGGCCGCGTTCAGCACCACGGCGCCACGCTCGGTCAGCCTGCGGGAGACCGCCCACCAGGTCTTGTCATGCAAGGACGGCAGGAAAGCCACCATGGCGTCGATATTGGCCGTCTGACGATTGACCGCGACGATGTCGCCGGGCCGCGTGTAGGCGAGCAGTTTTTTCAGGGTCTGCGAGTAGCCACGGGCATCGGTTGCACGGTTGTCATAGAGAAACAGTTCGGCAGCGTGGCAGATCCCGGTCATGCCAAAGCCATTGTCACGCGCCAGCAGGATACCCGCCGAAGCAGTGCCGTGCTCGGGGTCGGAGTTTACCGTGGGTGGAATGACCTTCAGCCGGGCATTGCCTTGCAGGTCTTCGTGGTTGGGGTACAGCCCCGCATCAGAGAAGTGCACACGGGCGCCCTTGCCATTCACCCCGTCCTCCCACGCCTTGCGAATGTTCAAACCCTTGTCCCTGGTACCCGGTTCGTTCAGGTAGCGTTGCAGCGCCTGAAAGTCGGGTGTTGGCTGCGCTTCTTCATGAGCATGGTTGCCCGCCACGACTGCAGCGCCGGTGATCAAGGTGGCGATGGCAGCGGCTGCGGCGAACAGAAAGCCCTGTTCGAGCTGCGGTGGCAGCAAAGCCACCCGTTCCATGCAGTCGAGCGCTGCCAGGCGCCGGGCCAGCGCAGCGAATGCCGCGTTGGACATGGTCGCCGGCTGCTCGATCCAGTAATGATTGGCGAGTACCTGCAAGTACTCCTCGTCGCGCTCTTGCGCCTCCAGGAACGGCTGAGGATCGATGGCGGCATCGAAGTCCTGCCGATCGGCCATGAACCGCGCATGGCCACCCGCCTTGAAAACCAGAATCAGCGCGGGGTAACGCTGAGCCTCTGGCAACAGCGGAACCTCCACTGAATTGTCCACGGTGCGCCTGTCGCGGCGGGTGTCCGATGACAGGGGGACGCTGTCGAGGATACGCCGGGTCAGTTCAGCCTCACTCACCTCGATCACCAGTGGGCCCTCGGGCAGCACCGCATCGGCGCCGTGCTCCAGGTCCAGGCTCATGATGTGGCTGTCGAGCAAGCTGACCTGGGGTGTGATCACATACGTGCCCGCCTCTACCTCGCTGCTCAATGTGGCCGGACAACCATGGTCGGACACCTTGCCGCTATGGGCCTGCGAAAGCGCGGTGGCGCCATCGAGGTGAGTCACGCCGTCGGCTGTTCGGCGCTCCAGCAGGTAATGGATCGACTTGACCTTGTGCAGATCGTCACCGATGCAGCGAATGTGGAACTTCCCGTCGAAGGTGAAGTTGCGGTAATACACGAATTGCAGATTCAAGCTCATCTCGTACTCCTGCCATCTCGGCTTGCGGGGGGCTGAGCCTTGCAGCCCGCCTCCAGCACAACCAGACAGAAGCCGTTCCTGCCCGCCCAGGCGGGCGCCCGAAGCCGTCGTCTACACTTGCCCGACACTTGCAATGACATCCCGTGAGGTGCAGATGAAGAAAATTCCAACGCTGCTGGCCAGCCTGCTGCTCGCCGTGGGCCTGGCCAGCACCGACAGCGCCGCCTCCGCCGAGCAGCGGGCGCCTATCCACTTCGGCGCCATCAGTTGGGAAAGCGGCGCCCTGACCACTGAAATCCTGCGCCTGATCGTCGAGCGCGGTTACGGCTACCCCACCGACACCCTGCCCGGCAGCACCGTCAGCATGGAAGTGGCGTTGGCCAAAAATGATCTGCAAGTGATCGCCGAGGAATGGGCCGGGCGCAGCCCCGCCTGGGTCAAGGCCGAAGCGGCCGGCCAGGTGTTCGCCCTGGGCGACACGGTCAAGCATGCCGAAGAAGGCTGGTGGGTACCGGCCTACGTGATCAAGGGTGATGCGGCGCGCGGCATCCCGCCCTTGGCCCCCGAGCTGCGCAGTGTCGACGACCTCAAACGCTACCCCGAAGTGTTCAAGGACCCTGAAGCCCCCGGTAAGGGCCGCTTCCTCAACAGCCCCAGTGGCTGGACGTCGGAAATCGTCAACACCCAGAAGCTCAAGGCCTACGGGCTCGATGGCCTGTACAACAACTTCCGCAGTGGCACGGGTGCGGCGCTGGACGCCGAAATCGACTCATCGGTCCGTCGTGGCAAACCGGTGCTGTTCTATTACTGGAGCCCGACCCCGCTGATCGGCCGCCACGACCTGGTGCGGCTGCAGGAGCCGCCGTTCAATGCCGAGCACTGGGCCACCCTGCTCGATCCGAAAAACCCCAACCCCCAGGGGAGTGAGTCATTGCCAGCGAAGCTGTCGATCGGGGTGTCCAAGGCGTTTCGCGATGGCTACCCGGACCTGGTGGCAGTGTTCGAGAAAGTCGACTTGCCCATTGGCCTGCTCAACAAGACCCTGGCACAGATGAGCGAAAAACGCCTGGCGCCCGACAAGGCCGCGCAAGCGTTTATGCGCGATCATCCTGAGGTCTGGAAGGCCTGGTTGCCGGCTGATGTGGCTAGCAAAGTCGAGGCTAGCCTGTGACTGAGTCTTTTCAGTCAATGCGCCAGGTGCATTAACTAAGTACTCAGTCGCCTTTTCCTACAACCCTTTAGGAAATTTAGAACTGCTTCGGGAACCGCGTCCTCGCTAGTGTTCAGGCTTTCCCCATGCCTGATCACAGGCTACCCGCTGGCCAGTCGCCACGCGCCAAAAGCCGGTAGACGAGGACTTCCCATGCCAACCCAATCTGAACCGATTTTCAGCTCCAAACCGTATGCGGGTTTCGATGAACCCGAAGCCGTGTCAATCACGCACGGAGGACATCGCGAGGCTGGCAATCAGCGCTCATACTCGAACGCCCCCCATAGGCTTAACGCGCTGCTGCTACCGGTCATTCTTATCCACGCCACCGGCCACTGGCTCTCGCTGCTGCTCTGCTACGAGCCCCGCTTCCCCCGCGAGATCGAAGAGGCGGGACGCTGATGTA
>NZ_AKJC01000280.1 GCF_000282535.1 Pseudomonas sp. GM84
GCGCCCAGCCGCTGGCGGGTGATGAGCGTGGGCCGGTAGCGCGGCTCCTGGTAGTACTGCTGGTAGATCGACTCGGTCACCGGGTGCGAGACATCCAGGCCGGTCAGGTCGAACAACTCGCACGGGCCCATGCGAAACCCCGCCTGCTCACGCAGGATGCGGTCGAGGGTCAGCGGGTCGGTCACCGATTCGACCAGCACGCGCATGGCTTCGGTGCCGTAGCCGCGGCCGCCATGGTTGACGATGAACCCCGGCGTGTCCTGGGCATGCACCGCGCTGTGACCCAGGCGCCGGCCCAGCGCCAGCAGGGTCTGGCCGACCCAGGCTGCGCTTTGCAGGCCGTCGATGACCTCGACGATCTTCATCAGCGGCACCGGGTTGAAGAAGTGCATGCCGCCCACACGCCCCGGCACTCGGCACTTGGCGGCGATTTCGGTGACCGACAGCGACGAGGTGTTGGTGGCGAGCAGGCAATCGTCGGCAACCACGGCTTCGAGGTCGGCAAACAGGGCGCGCTTGGCCTCCAGTTGCTCGACGATCGCTTCCACCACCAGCTCGGCGTCGGCCAGCTCCGTCAGCGTAGCGGCCACCTTCAGGTGACGCCCGGCCTCCTCGACCTGCTGCGCACTCAGCCGGCCCTTGGCCGCCAGGCTTGCCAGCGTCGCCAGAATCGCTTGCCGCGCGGCCTGGGCTGCGCCGTCACGGCTGTCGAACAACTGCACGGTCACTCCGGCCTGGGCCGCCAGCTGGGCGATACCGGCCCCCATGACGCCCGCACCGACCACGGCCATGCGGGTAATTTCGCGTGGATGCATGCTCAATACCCCGAATAGGTCGGCGGGCGTTTTTCCAGGAAGGCGCGCATGCCTTCCTTCTGGTCCGCCGAATCGAACAGCAACTGGAAAGCCTTGCGTTCGAGCATCAGCGCGGTGTCCAGCGAGGCGTCCTGGCCGGCCAGCACCACCTCCTTGATCTGCTTGACTGCCAAGGGCGGCAAGCCGGCGATCTGCTCGGCCAGTTCCAGCGCCCGCAATTGCACCTGATCGTCTTCCACCACCTCGCTCGCCAGCCCCATGCGCAACGCCTGCTCGGCGTTCACCGACATGCCGGTCAAGAGCATGCGCATGGCCTGGAACTTGCCGACTGCACGGGTCAGCCGCTGGGTGCCACCGGCGCCCGGCATTACCCCAACGCGCACTTCGGGTTGGGCAAAGACGGCATTGCGCCCGGCGATGATCATGTCGGCATGCATGGCCAGTTCACAGCCGCCGCCCATGGCAAAGCCGTTCACGGCGGCGATGACCGGTTGCGGACAATCGGCGATGGCAGCCCACAGCAAGTGCGTCTGGCGCAGCAGCATTTCCACGGCGCCGCGTTCGGCCATGTCGCGGATGTCGGCGCCTGCGGCAAACACCTGGGTGCCACCGCTGAGGACGATGCAGCGGACACTCGGGTCGGCGCCCAGCTTGCGAAAATGCTCCGCCAGCTGTTCACGCACCGCCTGGTTCAGCGCGTTGCGCGCCTCCCGCCGGTTCAGGTATATCCGCGCCACCCCAGGCAAGGGGCGATCGATCCACGTCTCTTCCATACCAGCCTCTTCTTATTTTGTTCCGCTCTGCAAAACTGTGTTTTGCAATAAAATTTAGCCTACGCAAGTGGCGCCTCAATTTGCAATGGGGGCTAAGCGAGATATTCGTCAGTGCATGGGTTTACCGCTGGTCACGCAAGTTCCGCTGTGCGAAACTGCATTTCGATTTATTGACTATCGCTTTCAGCCTGTGCCAGAGTCCGGCCGGCGATCGCGAGCCCACCGCCCGACGCATGAGGAACGACCATGACCAAGCGCAACGTTTTCGATACCGAACTCGACCAGCAAGGCCTCGACCAGGACCGCCAGTTCGTCACCGCACTGGCCCGGGGCCTTGAGCTGTTGCGTTGCTTCCGCCCCGGCGAACGGCTGCTGGGCAACCAGGAACTGGTCCTGCGCAGCGGCCTGCCCAAGGCCACCGTGTCGCGCCTGACCTACACCCTGGTGCGCCTGGGCTACCTGCAGTACGTCGAGAGCCTGGGCAAGTACGCCCTGGACACCGGCGTGCTCGCCCTGGGCTATGCGCACCTGAGCGGGCTGGACATCCGCCGCCTGGCCCGCCCGCTGATGGCCGAATTCGCCGAGCAGACCCAGAGCTCGGTGTCCCTCGGTGCCCGTGATCGCCTGAGCATGGTCTACCTGGAAAACTGCCAGGGCAGCGGACCGCTGACCCTGCGCCTGGACGTCGGCGCTCGGGTGCCGTTGGCCACCACCGCCATGGGCCGCGCGTACCTGGCCGCCCTGCCCCAGGGCGAGCGCGACGTGCTGCTCGACCAGTTGCGTGCGCGCAACCCGGAGCACTGGCCGGCCCTCTGCGAACAACTGGAAAGAGCCTTTCGCCAGTACCAGGACCTGGGCTTCTGCCTGTCCTGCGGCGATTGGCAGAAAGACATCAACGCTGTCGCCGTCCCACTCGTAAAACCCGATGGTTCCGGGGTTGTCGCGTTCAGTTGCGGGGGCCCGGCATTCGCCTTGCGCCAGCACATGCTGGAGGACGACCTGGGGCCACGCCTATCGCACCTGGTGCGCACTGTAGAAGCCAGTCTGGGCTGACAATTCCAACAAGAGGTCTTGCATGATCAACGATCAGGAAACACTCAATCTTCTGCTCGACAACCTGTCGCGCTTCGTCCGCGAACGGCTGGTGCCCGCCGAGGCCGAGGTGGCGGAGCACGACCGCATTCCCCCCGACATCGTCGAGGAAATGCGGGCGCTGGGACTGTTCGGCCTGTGTATCCCGCAGGACTACGACGGCCTTGGCCTGAGCATGGAAGAGGAAGTGCTGGTCGCCTTCGAACTGGGCAAGACCTCGCCGGCGTTCCGCTCGCTGATCGGCACCAACAATGGCATCGGCTCCCAGGGCCTGATCCTCGACGGCAGCGAAGCGCAGAAGCAGCGCTACCTGCCGGCCATGGCCAGCGGCGAGTTGATCGGCGCATTCGCCCTCACCGAGCCTGGCGCCGGCTCCGATGCCGCCTCGCTGCGCACCCGTGCGCTGCGCGAGGGTGACAGCTATGTGCTCAACGGCACCAAGCGTTTCATCACCAATGCGCCACAGGCTGGCATCTTCACCGTCATGGCTCGCACCAGCAGCGAGATCAAGGGGGCCGGCGGGATTTCCGCCTTTATCGTCCACGCCGACACGCCTGGGCTGTCGCTGGGCAAGATCGACCAGAAGATGGGTCAGAAAGGCGCGCATACCTGTGACGTGATCTTCGAGAACTGCCGCATTCCCGCCGCCAACCTGATCGGCGGGGTCGAGGGGGTCGGCTTCAAGACGGCCATGAAGGTGCTCGACAAGGGTCGCCTGCACATCGCCGCCATCTGCGTCGGCGCTGCCGAAAGGATGCTCGCCGACGCGCTGACCTATGCGCTGGAGCGCCAGCAGTTCGGCCAGCCATTGGCCGAGTTCCAGCTGATCCAGGCGATGCTCGCCGACAGCCAGGCCGATATCTACGCCGCCCGCTGCATGGTGATCGACGCCGCGCGCAAGCGTGACCTGAAGCAGGATGTGTCCATGGAGGCGTCGTGCTGCAAGATGTTCGCCTCGGAAATGTGCGGCCGGGTGGCCGATCGCGCGGTGCAGATCTTCGGGGGCGCCGGCTACGTCAGCGAATACGGCATCGAACGCTTCTACCGCGACGTGCGCCTGTTCCGCATCTACGAAGGCACCACGCAGATCCAGCAACTGGTGATCGCCCGCAACCTCATCCGTCGCGCGGAGCACCAGTGACATGCTGACCCGTGAAGACGTACTGGCCGGCCTGCCGGACTATCTGCACCAGCTGCTGGACCGCCACACAGCGGAGCACACCGATGCCCCTGCCCTGCACGAGCAGGGCGAAACCCTCAGCTACGGTGAACTGCGCGAGGCCGTATCACAGCTGGGCGCAGCCTTCGAGTGCGACGGTGTCCGTGCTGGCGATCGGGTCATGCTGGTGGCCGAGAACTGCAGCTTGCTGGTGGCCTCGCTGCTCGCCCTGAGCCGGCTGCGCGCCTGGTCGGTGGTGGTCAACGCGCGCCTGTCGGCAGGCGAGCTGGAAAACATCCGCGAGCATTGCGGCGCCCGTCGGGTGCTGTACACCAGCGCCGTCTCGCGCGATGCGGCTGCCCACGCTGCACAAGCCGGCGCCGAGCAGCGCACGATCAAGGCACTGGGCAACTACCATCTCGGCCCGCTCAACGCGGCATGCACCGCTGAGCCTGTGCACAGCGACCCGGCAGGCCAGGTAGCCGTGATGATCTACACCACCGGCACCACCGGCAGCCCCAAGGGGGTGATGCTGACCCATCGCAACCTGCTCTATATCGCCCATTCCGCCAGCCTGCTGCGCCAGCTGAGTGCCGACGACCGGGTCTATGCGGTGCTGCCGATTTCCCATGTCTACGGCCTGTCGGCGGTGTGCCTGGCCAGCCTGTTCGCCGGTGCCGCGCTGCAGCTCGAAGCACGCTTCGACCCCCAGCAACTGGCACGCGCCCTGCGCGAGGACGGCATCACCCTGATGCAGGGAGTACCTGCGATGTACGCCAGGCTGCTGGAGCTGGCCGACAGCGGGCAACTGCAGTTGCAGGCACCCGACCTGCGCTTCATGTATGCCGGGGGCTCACCGCTGGACCTGCCGCTCAAGCAGGCGGTCGAGCAGCGCTTCGGCCTGCCCCTGCACAACGGCTACGGCCTGACCGAGAGTTCGCCGACGGTCAGCCAGACGCGCATCGACGAGCCCCGCCAGGACACCTCGGTCGGCCGGCCGATCCCGGGGCTGGAGGTACGCCTGCTGGATACCGCGCGCAACGCCACGGTGGCGGACGGTGAAGTCGGGGAGCTGTGGGTGCGCGGGCCCAACGTGATGAAGGGTTACTATCGTGCCACTGAACAGACGGCTGACGTGCTCGACGCCGACGGCTGGCTGAACACCGGCGACATGGCACGCCTGGACGCGGACGGCGCACTGTTCATCGTCGGGCGCAGCAAGGAGCTGATCATCCGTTCGGGGTTCAATGTCTATCCACCTGAAGTCGAAGGGGCGCTGATGGCGTTTCCGGGCGTGGTGCTCAGCGCGGTGGTCGGCCGGCCGGTCGAGGGCAACGAAGAGGTCGTCGCGTTCGTCCAGGTCGCAATGCCTGAGGCGTTCGACGTCGCCGCGCTGAAGGTGTTCCTGGCCGAACGCCTGTCGCCCTACAAGCGTCCCAGCCATATCTGCGTGCTGGACAGCTTGCCCGCCTCGGCAAGCGGCAAGGTGCTCAAGCACCAGCTGAAGACGCTCGCCACAAGCCTCTGAGGCTCGCCCCGCAACCAGGCCCTCACGGCAGGGCCTGGTTGCGGCCTTCTGCATTCGACTGGCTGGAATCGACCATGGCCCGCTTCATCGAAATACCGCAAAGCAAGGTGCCCGCCGTTGGGCAACGCACCCTTGTACACCATGAAGGTTCATCGATCGTGCTGTTCAACCTTGATGGCAGCTTGCACGCCATCGAGAACAGTTGCCCGCACAGCGGCGCATCGCTGTTCGCCGGCAAGTTGGAGGGCGCCCTCCTCCAGTGTCCGGCCCACGGCATGCGCTTCGACATCACCCGTGGATGCACGGGTGCGCAGGCATTGGAATTGAAGCGTTATCCCGTTACGCGGGATGGCGACTTGTATCGGATCAACCTTTGAGCTCAATGCTACGGTACTGTGTATATGTGTATGTGTGTGTGTGTGGGAGCCGGCTTGCCGGCGATGGGGCCAGCTCAGGCAACAGAGCTCTCAGCATGAATGGATGCTGACAGGGCCGGCCTCATCGCCGGCAAGCCGGCTCCCACAGGTTTGGTGCAGGATCAACCTTTGAGCTCAATGCCGCGTCCATGTGGGAGCGGGCTTGCCCCGCGAAACAGGCAGCGCGGAGCATGGCACCGGCTTCGCCGGTG
>NZ_AKJC01000281.1 GCF_000282535.1 Pseudomonas sp. GM84
CAAGCCCGCTCCCACAGAGGCGCTGCTGCCCCGGCCTCATCGCCGGCAAGCCGGCTCCCACAGGAGATACCCCCACAGTTCTCAATGCTTGTGGTGTATCTGAGGGGAAGGGTCATGCCCAAGCTCCAAGACTTGCCGCGATCCTGGTGGGAGCAACTGTCTTGCTCAACTTCTGAAAGTTGACGCGATTCCTGTGGGAGCGGGCTTGCCCCGCGAAGCAGGCAACGCGGTGCATGGCACCGGCTTCGCCGGTGTTCGCGGGACAAGCCCGCTCCCACATGGATCACGCTGTGCCCTGCAATTGGGCTGTATCCTCGGCAAGGCTAAATCCCGTAGCGACCTTGGCAAGCTTTCCTCGTACACGCAGTGCCTCATACCGGCTTGCCGGCGATAGGGCCGGTGAAGGCTCAGCCAAAGGCTGGGTCGTACGCCACGCTGCCAGCAGGAACATCCCCTGCAAAAGGCAACGCCATGAAGTATTCCTGCGGCACACCGGGGTAACTCAACTGCGCATACGCCTTGAAACCAAAGCGCTGGTAATAGTCCGGCTCGCCGAGCAACACCAGCCCTGCGGCACCTTGCTCGCGCATGCCGTCCTGCGCCTCGCGCATCAATGCTGCGCCGATCCCTTGCCCCTGCCTGGCCGGCATGACAGCAATCGGCCCCAGCCCATACCAGCCGAGGTCTTGCCCATCGATCCTGACAGGCGAAACACTGACCTGCCCGACGAGCCCACCCTCATCTTCCGCCACCAGCGACAGCGTCAGTGCGCCATTGCCGCGCAAGCGTTCGATGATCAGGTGCTCGGTAGGCGCCTGGCCGGGGGCGTGATGTGGGTGGTTGGTGAAGGCCTGCAAGGTCAGGCGGCTGATGGCGGGGCAGTCGGCGGGGGTTTCGGGGCGGATGAGCATGGCGGCTTCCAGGGTTGGATGACTGATTGGCAAAGGCCGACGATCAGTATGCCATGACGAAACAGCGCGTCCCTGCGCTCGGTCAAGCGATAGCGGTCAGAAGCTGTACTTGGCAGTCAGCATCAGGTTGCGTGGGGTGCCCCAGGTGTCGCCGGCGTAGTCCACCGAGCCTGCGACGGCGGAGTAGTACTTGCGGTCGAACACGTTGTTGGCGTTCAGCTGCAGGTCGAGGTTCTGGTTGACCTGGTAGCCGGCCATCAGGTTGGTGATCGCGTAGGAGCCCTGGACCAGGCGGTACTCGCTGCCGTCGGCGACGGTGAAGTCGTTGTAGATGCGGCTCTGCCAGGTGACGTTGCCGCCAATGCGGGCTTTTTCCAGCGGGCCCTGCAGGCGGTAGGTGGTCGACAGCTTGAACATGTGCTCCGGCGTGTCGGTGTCGAAGCGCTGGTTCTCGTTGGCCGGCTTGGCGGCGTCCTTGAGGGTGTGCACGCGGGCGTAGGTGTAGCCGGCACCGACCTGCCAGTTCGGCGTCAGCGCGCCTTGCAGTTCCATGTCGATACCTTGGCTGCGCACTTCGCCGGAGGCGACGTAGCAGTTGGTCGGGTCGCTGCAGCCGCTCAGGTCGGTCTGCGCGACGGCGCGGTTTTCCTGGTCGATGCGGAACAGCGCGATGCTGGCATTGAGCGCGCCGTCGAAGTATTCGCCCTTGACCCCGACCTCGTAGTTCTTGCCCTCGATCGGCTTGATCGGGCTACCCGAGGCGTCCTTGTAGCTCTGCGGGTTGAAGATGTCGCTGTAGCTGACGTAGACCGAGTGATGCTCGTCGAGGTCGTAGATCAGGCCGGCATAGCGAGTGACGTTTCGCGTGACCTTGTAGTCGGCAGTGGCGCTTTCCTTGTTGTCGTAGTCGTACCAGTCCAGGCGCCCGCCAAGGATCAGCTTGAGCGGGTCGGCCAGGCTCAGGCGGGTGGTCAGGTACACGCCTTCCTGGGTGGTGACTTCGCGGGTGTTGTCGGTGTGCACGAAATTGGGCTTGCCGCCGTTCAACGGCCAGTTGGTGTCATACGGGCTGTAGTTGCGCGTGTCCATGTCATAGATACGCTTGCTGGCGCCGACCACCAGCTCGTGCGTGCGGCCGAAGGCCTGGAACGGGCCGCTGAGGAAACCGTCCACGCCGGCCTGGTTTTCCTGGTGCTTGGACTGGTAGACGGTGCGCGACAGAGGCGCTTGCAGGCCGGCCCAGCGCGACTGGTAGGAGCCGGTGAATACCGCATCCTGTTCGGAATAGTTGGCGTTGACCTGCAGCGCCCAGTCATTGGCCAGGCGCTGGCGCACCTCGGCGAACACGGTGTTGATCTCCTGATCCTTGTTCTCCCAGTCGGTGCCTGGGTTGTAGGAGCGCGAGAAGTCCATGTGGTGGCCGTCCAGCGCCGTAGGCATGGCGCCCCAGAAGTAGTTGGTCTTGTCCTTCTGGTGCGAGAAACCGACGGTCAGGGTGGTGTCGTCGGTGAGGTCGGCCTCGGTCACGGCGTAGAACAGACCGTGGTCTTCTTCCACGTCATCGACGAAGCTGTTGGCGTCGCGGTACGAAGCCACCACGCGCCCGCGCACGGTGCCGCTGTCGTTGAGCGGGCTGGAGGCGTCGAGCTCGCTGCGGTAGTTGTCCCAGCTGCCGGCGGCGCCGGTGAGGGTGACCTTCTGCTCCGCCAGCGGGCGTTTGCGCACCAGGTTGATGGCCGCCGACGGGTTGCCGGAGCCGGTGACCAGGATTCGTCGCACCTTGAAAGCGTGGTATGCCAAAAAATCACGAATTTTTCACATTGCAGCAAGCGTCACTCGCCCGGGAGGATTTTCTTGCCCCGTTGACCCGCGATTTCCAGCGCTTGGCCATCACGTTGCTTGCCCTGTCGCGCCAACCCTTCCAGCTGTGGAATCAGCATGCCTTCCGGCAGATGGCGCCAGAAACGCCCCGGCATGTGCAGGCGCAGGGCATCGGGGTTGAGCCGTGCCGGGTTGAAGGTGTGGCGATAGTAGGTGCGCCACAGTTCCGCACCTGGGTCTTCGGCGTTGCGTGCCCATTGCCGCCACGCTTCCGGGCACTGGCGGCGATAGTCGAACCCCTCGCCGTCGAAGCGAATGCCGTCCACAGGAGTCGCGATCAGCCAGCGCTGGCGCCCCAGGCGGTCGGCGAAATGCGCGCTGGCGCTTTGCAGAATGTCGTGGGCGGGGTCGTGGTAGGCCACCAGGTCCAGCTGCAACTGCTCGGCCAGTGCTGCAGGCAACGGCACGAAGCGTACGAAGGCATGCAGGTGGTGCGCTTCGCGGCTGACCTGCTTGATGCGCCGGTGCAGCTCGCTGCCCAGGCGGTCACCGGCGAGCATGACCGTGCGGTCGCCATGGGCCACACGCCAGAGCACTTCGTAGAGCAGGTTCCAGCGTTGCTCACCCCGGTAGCGGGCTGCCTGTTCCAGCAGGGGCAACAGCGCTGCCGGCACCTTGGCGCGAAAAGGGCCGGCACCCTCGGGCAGCGCTGCCGGTACGGCCAGCAAGTCAGCGATCGGGCCTTGCGCCCAGGTCACTGCAGCCGGATCGATGCCGTGCCCGAGCAACTTGCGCGCCTGCTCGCGCCAGGTGTCGAACCGCTCGCCGCAATCGAGCGCGATCATCCCCACAACCCCATCTGCACAGGGGCTTGCGGCTCGCGCAGGCGGTCACGCAACAGGCCGCTGCGCAGTTCCGCCTGGGCGGGGCGGTAGTCGCTGGTGACGATGAACGGCCTGGCCTTTTCCAGTACGCAACGCAACTGGATCAAGTCGTCGTAACGCACGCGCCGTTCGCGGCGCAACGCCACCAGGCGCTGCACACTGCGCAGGCCGATGCCGGGGATACGCGCCAGCAAGGCCGGTTCGGCACGGTTCACATCCAGCGGAAACACCTCGCGGTTGGCCAAGGCCCAGGCCAGCTTGGGGTCGATGTCCAGGGCCAGGTTGCTGCCCAGGCCCAGCAGCTCGCCAGCGCTATAGCCGTAGCCGCGCAAGAGGAAATCGGCCTGGTACAGCCGGTGCTCGCGCAGCAGCGGCGGGGCGGCCAGCGGCACACTGCCGGGGCTGTCGGGGATCGGGCTGAAGGCCGAGTAATACACGCGCTTGAGGCCGTAGCCCTGGTACAGCGATTCGGCGTTGCGCAACAGGGTGCTGTCGTCGGTGGCGTCGGCACCGACGATCACCTGGGTGCTTTGCCCGGCCGGGGTGAAGCGCGGCGCCTTCGGCTCGTTGGCCACAGCCTGCTGTCCCTGGTGGATCACGGCCATGGCCTGGCGAATGGTGTGCGCGTGCTTCTCCGGGGCCAAGCGCTTGAGGCTGGCTTCGGTGGGCAGCTCGATGTTGACGCTGAGGCGATCCGCCAGGCGTCCGGCTTCTTCGATCAGCAGCGGGTCGGCATCGGGGATGGTCTTGAGGTGGATGTAGCCGCGGAAGCCGTGCTCCTCACGCAGCAGGCGGGCGACGCGGATCAGCTGCTCCATGGTGTAGTCGGCCGAGCGGATGATGCCCGAGCTCAGAAACAGCCCGCTGATGCAGTTGCGCCGGTAGAAGTCGAGGGTCAGGTGCACCACTTCCTCAGGCGTGAAGCGCGCCCGGGGCACGTTGCTGGAGCGGCGGTTGACGCAGTACTGGCAGTCGTACAGGCAGAAGTTGGTGAGCAGCACCTTGAGCAAGGACACGCAACGGCCGTCCGGGGTGTAGCTGTGGCAGATGCCCATGCCATCGGTGGCGCCCAGGCTGTCGCTGCCGCGCGAACTGCGCTTGGGTGCGCCGCTGCTGGCGCAGGAGGCGTCGTACTTGGCGGCGTCGGCGAGGATGCCTAGCTTGGCGATGAGTTGCATGGGCCGATCTCGTTGTACTGATTATTCATACAGTATTTTGCGAGCCGGCTGATTGCAAGAGGGGGAGAGACGGGCGGTGGCTGCGTCGCGTCAAAGGGGCTTGCGCATGAACACCCGGGCGAAACCGTGCTCGTGCGCCCTGTGAGTCTCCACATAACCGAGTTTCTGGTAGATCTCGATGTTTTCGCGCATGCGCTCATGGGTATACAGGCGGATGGCATGGCACCCGGCTTGCCTTGCGTGTTCTTCGCCGAACTGCATCAGTGCCTTGCCCAATCCCTTGCCTTTGCAGGCGGGTAGCACCGCGACATTGACCAGCAGCATCTCGCTGCCTTCCTGGTGCAGCACCAGCACGCCGGCAACGCGCCCGGCTTCCAGTGCCACGAACACGTCGTTGTCCTCGACCACCTGGTGGTAGTCGTCCAGCATCGGCGCCGGGGCCTTGCCGATCCTGGCGATATAGGGCGAATAGGCGGCGTGGACCAATGCGCGGATGGCTTCGACGTCGGCAGGGGTGGCGCGGCGCAGGGCAGGGGCTGGGTGCACGTGGGTGGTCTCCGGGAAATGACCCGAGCATAAACTGCAGCCACGCTGGGGTCGATGCAGTATGCCGATAGGTATGAGCCTGCCACGCTTCACTCCGCCGATTTCATATCCAAGCCTGCGCAAGCCCGTGATAGAACGTCTCTCGAACCTCCAACAACAATGCTCGGAAAGCCGGCCCCACGGCCGCTTGCACGTCAAGGATCAACGATGTCTTCCAATCGCCTGTTTGGCACCTTCTGCCTGAGCAGCTACCTGCTGTCCCTGTCCTATGGCACCACCTTTCTCCTGGCGATGACCTTGCGCGCGCACGGCGCCAGCGAGGCCGACGCCGGCTCGGTGATCTCCACGGCCATGCTCAGTACCTTTCTCGCCGTGATCTTTTCCGGGCACCTGAGCGACCACCTCGGCGCGGCCAAATCGGTGGCCTTTGGCGCGGTGTTTCTAGCTGCGGCCTGCCTGGGTTTTGCCGCGCTGCCAGGGCTGGGCGTTGCCATGATGCTGTTCGGCCTGCTGCTCGGTTTTGGCTGGGGGGTGTTCTATACCCTCGGGCCGATCATCGTGGCGATGCTGATCGAGCCTGAGCGACGGGTGAAGTACTTTGCCCTGCTCTCGGGCTGCATGATGACGGGCATCGGCACCGGGCCATTGTTGGGGCGGGTGGCGCAGGCGCTGGGCTATCCGGTCGAAGCGGCCTTCGTGGTCGCGGCCGGGGCCAGTGTGCTGGGGGGTGTGATGTTCCTGCTGATGGCGCCGCGTATACAACAGCATCAGAGCGCTGTTGCCGTGAGCCGCATTACGCCGGTGGCGGCGCGTTCGGTGCTGTCGTCCAAGGCCGCCTTCGCCATCCTGATGGTCGGGTTGGGCGGTGCGATCTTTGGTGGGTTGTCCAGCTTCCAGACCTCTTATGCCGCGCTCCTGCACCTGGACTACTCGCTGTTCTTCATCGGCTTCATGTCCGCGGTCATCGCGTGCCGCCTGCTGGTCGCGGGCTTTATCGTCAAGCGCGACCCTTACGTGATGGCGTGTGTGCTCACGGCGCTGATCGTGCTGTCGGTGCTGATGTTCATGTACTGGGTGGCGAGCCCTGGCGGGTACTTGCTGGCGGCGATCGTGCTGGGGGTCGGCTATGGGTTGACCTATTCGGTGATCAACGGTTTGGCGGCAAACGAAGCACCGGCCGGGCAGACCGCGCAGGCGTTGCTGTTGTTCAGCCTGGCGTACTTCATCGGTGTGTTCGGCTTTCCGCTGCTGGCGGGTAAGGTCATTGTCGAGGCAGGGATGGCTGCGTTGCTGCAACTGCTGCTGGTGATCGCACTGGCCAACTGGTCGATCACCGTGGCACGCCTGGCTTGGCGGCGCAGGCGCGCCGTGGCGGTGGCTTGAGTCTGTGGGCGCTGGCTTGCAGCGTGGCGCCTGCATCGCCGGCAAGCCGGCTCCCACAGGAAATCGGGTCAGCTTTCAGGAGTTGAGCAAGACAGTTGTTTCCACAGGATAAGCACTGACCTGAAGGCTTGCGGGGTACTTGTGGGAGCGGGCTTGCCCCGCGAAACAGGCAGCGCGGGGGATGGCACCGGCTTCGCCGGTGTTCGCGGGACAAGCCC
>NZ_AKJC01000282.1 GCF_000282535.1 Pseudomonas sp. GM84
GCCGGCGATAGGGCCAGTAGAGACGCCAGAAAGTCACTCAGGCAAACAACTCACCCTGAATCCGCTCCAACAGCTTCTGGATCTCGGCCAGGCGCTCGGCCGGCGAGTCGATCGCCAGCAGGTCCAGCTTGTCCTCCTCCATGAACGGCAGCAGATAAGCCAGCTGGTTGGCCAGCGCCTGGCGCCCGTCGACATCCCGCGGCATGTCCAGGGCTTCGACCATCGGATGCTCGCCAAGAGCCACCAGCAGTGCCAGCAGGTCGTCATCCTGCTCGGTCAGGGGGCTGTCCGGCTGTTCCGGCAGCCAGTGAACCTCGCCCAGCAGCAGTTGATCCTTCTGCACCTCGGTCTGGCCCAGCTCGAAACGCCGCACCCCTTCCACGCGAATGCCCAGCAAACCATTGTCCTGCTGGACGAAATCGCGAATCTGCGCTTCGCAACCGATCGACGCGACCACCGGCGGCGCCTTGCCGACCTGCTCGCCTTCGAGGATGCACACCACACCAAAGCCTGTGCCTTGCTTCATGCACCGGCCAATCATGTCCAGGTAGCGCGCCTCGAAGATCTGCAAATCCAGCAGACAGCCGGGAAACAGCACGGTATCGAGCGGAAACAGCGGTAGCGTCATCACAACTCCTCAAGCCACCAGGCTGACCGCCAACGGCAGGAACACCGCCGTGGCCACACCCATCAGGCTCATCGCCAACGCGGCAAACGCGCCGCACTCGTCACTTTCCTGCAGGGCCACCGAGGTGCCCACGGCATGCGCCGTAACGCCCAGTGACATGCCCCGTGCCTCGGGGCTGTGCACACCAAAGCGGCTCAACAGCGCAGGGCCGAAAATGGCCCCGATCACCCCGGTAATCAGCACGAACACCGCTGCCAAGGCCGCCACGCCGCCAATCTGCTCGGCTACCAGCATGGCGATGGGCGAGGTGACCGACTTCGGCGCCATGGTCATCAGGATCATGTGCTCGGCCCCGAACCACCAGCCCAGCAGCAGGCAGCAGACCGTGGCGAACAGGCCTCCGATTACCAGCGTAGTAAATGTCGGCCAGAACAGCTGACGGATACGCCGCAGGTTGAGGTACAGCGGCACGGCCAGCGCCACGGTGGCGGGGCCGAGCAGGATGTTCATGATTTCGGTGCTCTTGCGGTATTCGCGGTAATCGATGCCACACACCAGCAGCACCGCGATCACCAGCACCATGGACACCAGTACCGGCTGCAGGAAGATCCAGCGCGTGCGCTCGTAGGCGGCCAGCACAATCTGATAGGCGGCCAGGGTGATGCCGATACCGAACAAGGGATGGTGGACAACCGCATCCAGCGCGCCGTGCCAATCGAGCATCATGACAGCTCCTCGCGCTTGCGCTGGCGCTGCATGAGCTTTTGCATCAGCACACCGACGAATACCAGGGTGACCAGGCAGGAGATCAGCAAGGCGCCAGCAATGGCCCAGAAGTCAGCGGCAATGTCCTTGGCATAGACCATTACCCCAACCGCCGGCGGCACCAGCAGCAACGGCAGGTAGCGCAGCAGGCTGCTGGCCGCCTCGTTCAGCGGCTTGCCCACCTCACCACGGGCCATCAGGAAGAACAGCAATAGCAGCAGGCCGATGATCGGCCCCGGCAATATCGGTACGCACAGATGATTGATTGCCGTACCCAGCAGCTGAAACAGCACCAGCCAGGTCAAACCACGCAACAGCATAAGAGTCTCCTTCGGGCATGCCGGCCATTATAAGCACGGGCGGTGAGAAGCCGATATTCGCCGAAGAGCGGGCCAACTTGACTGGGTCGGCAAGTCGTGCTGATCTAGCACTGTCGTACCAAATAAGAACCTGGAGAGTCGTGATGCCCCTTGTACCGGTAAACGAGTTGTCGCAATACGTTGGAAAGGAACTGGGACGTTCCGACTGGATGAAGATCGATCAACAACGCATCAACCTGTTCGCCGAGGCCACCGGCGATTTCCAGTTCATTCATGTCGACCCGGAAAAAGCGGCGAAAACCCCGTTTGGCAGCACCATTGCCCACGGCTTTCTGACCTTGTCGTTGATACCCAAATTGATGCTGGACGTCCTGGTGCTCCCTGAGGGGATGAAGATGGTCGTCAATTACGGCCTGGACAGCGTACGGTTCATTCAACCGGTGAAGGTCGACAGCAATGTGCGCCTCAAGGTCGAACTGGCCCAAGTGACCGAGAAGAAGCCGGGGCAGTGGCTGCTCAAGGCCACGGTGACCTTGGAAATCGAAGGCGAAGAGAAACCCGCCTACATTGCCGAACCTTTGTCGCTCTGCTTCGTCTGACAAAGCCTGTTCGTGACCAAGCCTGCTGCCTGCTGGCGCAGGCTTGGCCAAGACCCCGTCCGCCCGGTCAGCCATACCTATAGCGCACCATTCTGCGGCATACTCGGCAGACCTATTGCCCGGATTCCGCCATGCGTCCACTGCTCCCATTCGCCCTGACCCTGCTGCTCGCCGCTTGCGGTGATGGCGAAGCATTGTCGCCACCGGACGCGCGCTTGCCCGACGGCGGCCGCTATCGCGGGCAGGTAGTGGACGGCCTGCTGCAGGGTGAAGGGCGCATCGACTACCCCAATGGCAGCTGGTACGCCGGCGACTTCAAGGACGGCCAGTGGCATGGGCAGGGCGAGTGGCACGGCAGCAATGGCGAGGTCTATCGCGGCCAGTTCGCCGCCGGGCTGTTCCAGGGCCTGGGCGACCTGACCACCCCCGGCAGCCACTACGCCGGCACCTTCAGCCACGGCCGACGTGATGGCGACGGCACGCTCAAACAGGCCGACCAGACCTACCGTGGCCAGTTCAAGGACGACCAGTACGAGGGTGCGGGCCAGCTCGAACTGGCCGACGGCAGCCGCTACCAGGGCCTGTTCGCCAAGGGCAAGCCCAACGGTGCCGGCGTGCGCAGCGATGCCAGCGGCAACCAGTTCAGCGGCCGCTTCGTCGACGGCCAGTTGCAAGGCAGCGGCACCTACGACAGCGTCGATGGCGAACAGTACATCGGCGAGTTCAAGGACAACCGCCTCGAGGGCCGCGGCCGCTACGAGAATGCCGACGGCGATGTGTGGATCGGCGAGTTCAAGGACGGTGCGCTGATCGGCGAAGGCGAACTGCTGGGCAGCGACGGTAGCCACTACAAGGGCAGTTTCGTCGACTGGCGCCTCTCTGGCCACGGCAGCCTGCAACTGCCTGATGGCAGCAAATACATCGGCGGCTTCGACAACGATGCCTACCACGGCCAAGGCAAACTGACCCTGGCCAATGGCAAGGTCGAAAGCGGCTACTGGGTCAACGGTGTGCGCGTGCGCGACCAGAAGGGCAAGCTGCTGCCCGACCCACTGGACCTGGCCCTGCTCAACCAGGGTCGTTTGCTCGACGAAGCCCTGGCCCGCGTGCCCCGCTCGGCCCCGCCCATCCAGCTGTACAGCCTGGTGCTGGCGGGCGATGGTCAGCAGAGCGTGTTCCTGCGCGAAGCCGACTATGTCAGCAACATGCTCAAGGTGCGTTTCGGGGCCCGCGGCCAGGTCACCCTGGTCAACCACCGCGACCAGATGACGACCCGGCCCATGGCCACCCGCGAGAACCTGACCCGCGCCGCCCGCACCCTGGCCGAACGCAGCGGCCCGGAAGACCTGGTGTTCATCTACCTGACCAGCCACGGCAGCGCGGACCACCAACTGGTGCTCGATCAGCCGCGCTTTCAGCTGGCCGACCTGCCCGCCGATGAGCTGGCCAGCGCCTTGGCTCCGCTCAAGGACCGCGACAAGATAATTGTCATCTCCGCCTGCTATTCCGGCGGTTACATCGCGCCGCTCAAAGACGATCGCACCGTGATCATGACCGCCGCGCGTGCCGACCGAGTGTCCTTCGGCTGCTCGGAAGAAGCCGATTTCACTTACTTTGGCGACGCCCTGTTCGCCGAGGCATTGAACCAGACCGATGATTTGAAACAGGCGTTCGAACTGGCGCGCAGCAGCGTTGCCGAACGTGAAGGAAGAGAAGGTTTCGAGGCCTCGGAGCCACAGATCTGGGCCCCGCCCGCAGTACTGGCACATTGGCAGCGCCTGCGCCAGCAACAAGCCGAAGAAGCCTTGCGAAATGCCACACAAGCCCAGGCGCAGGAACAGGCAAAAACGCCTGGCACCCACTAAGCTTGTGTGTAACACAGGAGAGACATCATGTACTTGACGCCTCAGCATGTCCTGCTTGCCGGTGCAACGGGCCTTACCGGTGAACATCTGCTTGACCGCCTGCTCAACGAACCCACCATCAGCCGCGTGCTGGCCCCGACTCGTCGGCCGCTGGCGGCTCATCCGCACCTGGAAAACCCGGTCGGCGACCCGGCGGTGTTTCTCCCTCAGCTGGCCGGGCGCGTCGACATCGCCTACTGCTGCCTTGGCACCACCCTCAAGCAAGCCGGCTCGGAACAGGCGTTTCGCGCCGTCGACCTGGACATGGTGGTGGCCTTCAGCAAGCGGGCACGGGAAATGGGCGCGCGGCATCTGCTGGTGGTCAGTGCCATCGGCGCCGACCCGAAGTCGCCGATTTTCTACAACCGGGTCAAAGGCGAGATGGAAGAGGCACTCAAAGCGCTGGACTGGCCGCAGCTGACGATCGTCAGGCCATCGCTGCTATTGGGTGAGCGAATTCAACCGCGGCTGGGTGAACGGCTGGCATCACCGTTTTCGCGATTGATGCCGGGCAAGTATCGGGGGATCGAGGCGTGCACGTTGGCGCGAGCGCTGTGGCGCCTGGCGCTGGAAGAGGAAGACGGGATTCGGATTATCGAGTCGGATGAATTGCGCAAGCTGGGCAAGAAATAGCATTCGTCTGCAAGGGCCCTATCGCCGGCAAGCCGGCTCCCACAGGTACGGCACAGGCTTTGAAAACTGTGGGGTACATGTGGGAGCCGGCTTGCCGGCGATAGGTTTTACAGGCCTCCCGTAGCCTGGAAGCCGATCCCGGCCGCAGTCAGCAGTGACAGCGGCAGCAACAAGGTATCCAGCAACGCACTGCCGGGCAGGTCCAGCCCCGGATACGCCGGTGCCTCGGCACCGAAATGATCCTTCGGGCAGCACCCCCCATTCATCACGTACAGGTCCAGCCTGGTACCGGCATACACCACCGGCGCCCCTGGCTTGTTCGCATCCAGCGTGCGTACCGTGGCACAACCACTGAGCAGGCTCGCGGCCAGCAACCCGGCCAGCGAACGCTTCAATCATCCACCCCGAAATGGTGCTCACCCCAGCGCGGCAACATGTCCTGCGGGATGTTCAGCAGATTGAGAATGCGCGCCACCACGAAATCGACCAGGTCATCGATGGTCTGTGGCTGGTGATAGAAGCCTGGCGCTGCGGGCAGGAGCACCGCCCCCATCTGCGACAGCTTGAGCATGTTCTCCAGATGGATGGTCGACAGCGGCGCCTCGCGTGGCACCAGAATCAGCTGGCGACGCTCCTTGAGGGTAACGTCCGCCGCACGCTCGATCAGGTTGTTGCAGGCACCGCTGGCAATGGCCGACAGGGTGCCGGTGGAGCAAGGCACCACCACCATCGCCGCCGGGGCGCCGGAGCCCGAGGCCACCGGCGACATCCAGTCTTCCTTGCCATACACACGGATCTGCCCGTCCGCAGCACCGGTGTACTCGGTCAGAAACGCTTGTATGGCCTGGGGCTTGGCCGGCAGCACCACGTCGGTCTCGGTCGACATCACCAACTGCGCAGCCTTGGAGATGAGGAAATGCACTTCTCGGTCTTCGCGCACCAGGCAGTCGAGCAGGCGCAAGCCATACTGCGCCCCGGAGGCGCCGGTCATGGCCAGGGTAATGCGTTCCGGCCCGCTCACTTCAGGGCCTCGGCCAGCTTGCCGTGCAGGCCGCCGAAGCCGCCATTGCTCATGATCACCACATGGGTACCCGGGCGCGCCTGGCCCTTGACCCGCTCGATGATCGCTTCAAGGCTATCGGCCACCACGCTAGGCACCTTGCATTGCGCGGCGGTGGCGCCCAGGTCCCAGCCCAGGTTCGCAGGCGCGTACCAGATCACCTGGTCGGCGTCGTTGACGCTTTCCGGCAAACCGTCACGGTGGGCGCCCAGCTTCATCGAGTTGGAGCGCGGCTCGATGATCGCGATCACCGGCGCCTCGCCTACCTGCTTGCGCAGGCCGTCGAGGGTGGTGGCGATGGCGGTCGGGTGGTGGGCGAAGTCATCGTAGATGGTCACGCCCTGCACTTCGGCGACCTTTTCCATGCGGCGCTTGACGCTCTTGAAGGCGCTCAGGCCCTCGATGCCCATCGCCGGCACCACGCCCACATGGCGAGCGGCTGCCAGGGTCGCCAGGGCGTTGGCGACGTTGTGCTGGCCAGTCAAAGCCCAGTCGACCACACCCTGCGCTTCACCCTCGAACAGCACTTCGAACCGCGAGCCGTCGGCGCTCAGCAGGCGTGCTTGCCACTGGCCGCCTTCACCGGTGGTCTGCACCGGGGTCCAGCAGCCCATGCCGATCACCCGCTCCAGGGCCTGTTCGGTGGTGGGGTGAATGACCAGACCCTCGCTTGGAATGGTGCGAACCAAGTGATGGAACTGCCGCTCGATGGCCGCCAGATCGGGGAAGATATCCGCGTGATCGAACTCAAGGTTGTTGAGGATCGCGGTGCGCGGGTGGTAATGCACGAACTTCGAACGCTTGTCGAAGAACGCGCTGTCGTATTCGTCGGCCTCGACCACGAAGAACGGGGTATCGCCCAGACGCGCCGAAACCGAGAAGTTCTGCGGCACGCCCCCGATCAGGAAGCCCGGACTCATGCCGGCGTGCTCCAGCACCCAGGCCAGCATGCTGCTGGTGGTGGTTTTGCCGTGGGTGCCGGCCACCGCCAGCACCCAACGGCCCTGCAGCACGTGGTCGGCCAGCCACTGCGGGCCGGACACGTAAGGCAGGCCTTTGTTGAGCACATACTCCACCGCCGGGTTGCCCCGCGACATGGCGTTGCCGATGACCACCAGGTCCGGCGCCGGGTCCAGCTGGGCCGGGTCGTAGCCTTGGGTCAGCTCGATGCCCTGGGCCTCGAGCTGGGTGCTCATCGGGGGATAGACGTTGGCGTCGGAGCCCGTGACGCGGTGGCCGAGCGCTTTGGCCAGCACCGCCAGCGAACCCATGAAAGTGCCGCAAATACCGAGAATATGAATATGCATGGTCGACCTCGCAAAACTTCGAGGCAGGGTAGCCCAGGGCGGGGGAAATCGCACCCGCTGTTTCGCTCAGGCGCCCCTGGCAATGCCGTGTTTGCGCAGTTTTCGATACAAGGTATTGCGGCTGATGCCCAAGTGCTCAGCGACGCGGGTCAGGTGCCAGTGTTTTGCCTCCAGTACTGACAGCAGAGCTACGCACTCGGCTTCCTCAAGGCGCACTGGCGCGCTCTTGTGGGAGCGACTGTTTTGCTCATGATCTCGAAGGCTAGTGCTATATCCGTGTGGGAGCGGGCTTGCCCCGCGAACACCGGCAAAGCCGGTGCCATCCACCGCGTTGCCTGCTTCGCGGGACAAGCCCGCTCCCCC
>NZ_AKJC01000283.1 GCF_000282535.1 Pseudomonas sp. GM84
GCAACTGCCGCAGGCCGACGCCATCATCAACCCGAACCAGCCGGGCTGCGCGTTCCCCAGCAAGTCGCTGGCGGGCGTCGGGGTGATCTTCTATGTGCTCATGGCCTTGCGGGCGCGCTTGCGCAGCCTGGGGCGCTACGAGACGCAGCCACAGCCGAACATCGGCGAGCTGCTCGACCTGGTGGCCCTGGGCAGTGTCGCCGACGTGGTGCCGCTGGATGCCAACAACCGCATCCTGGTGCACCAGGGCCTGGAGCGCATCCGCGCGGGCCGCGCACGGCCTGGCCTGAAAGCCATTCTGGAAGTGGCGCGTCGCGATCATCGGCGCATTACCTCCACCGACCTCGGTTTCATCCTCGGCCCACGGTTGAACGCTGCCGGGCGCCTGGACGACATGAGCCTGGGTATTGAATGCCTGCTGTGCGAGGACGAGGCGCTGGCCCAGGACATGGCCCAGCAGCTGGATGACCTGAACCAGGACCGCAAGTCGATCGAGCAAGGCATGCAGCGCGAGGCCCTGGCCCAGCTCAAGGATTTGCCGGTCGAATCCATGCCGTATGGTCTGTGCCTGTTCGATGCCGACTGGCACCAGGGTGTGATCGGCATTCTCGCCTCGCGCCTGAAGGAGCGTTACCACCGGCCGACCATCGCCTTTGCCGATGCCGGTGACGGCATGCTCAAGGGCTCGGCGCGTTCGGTGCCGGGCTTTCATATCCGCGATGCACTGGACGCGGTGGCAGCGCGCCACCCGCAGCTGATCAGCAAGTTCGGCGGGCATGCCATGGCGGCGGGGTTGTCCTTGCCCGAAGGCAACTTCCCGGCGTTTGCCGAGGCGTTCGACGAAGAAGTGCGGCGCCAGTTGCGCGAAGAAGACCTGACCGGGCGCCTGCTGTCGGACGGCAGCCTGGCCGTTGAGGAGTTCCACCTCGACCTGGCCAAGGCCCTGCGCCACGCCGGGCCTTGGGGCCAGCACTTCCCCGAGCCGCTGTTCCATGGCGTGTTCCAGCTGGTGGAGCAGCGTGTGGTGGGTGAGCGGCACCTGAAGGTGGTGCTCAAGAGCGAATGTGGCTCGGTGCGCCTGGATGGCATCGCCTTTGGCATCGACCGCGAGGTATGGCCGAACCCGACCGTGCGTTGGGTGGAGTTGGCCTACAAGCTGGATGTGAACGAGTTTCGGGGTAACGAAAGCGTGCAGCTGATGATTGCCCACATGGAGCCGCGCTGAAGTTTTTTCATCTCATTTTGCCTTTAGCAGGGGCGGTCCAATGAATGAGTTTTCTCTGGTTTGAATGAAGCGGTGATCAGTTTTTTGAAGTGCGGTACTTCACCGCCCCGGCTCCTAAGAGAAACAAAACACCCATAATAAAGAAGCTTGTTATGGCGGTTATGGTTTCTCCATTTAAGGTATTGATCACCCGTGCTTCCAATAGGGGGTCGTATAGGAAAATGCCGCCTGTGGTGATTACGCGCTTGATGCTCGGTCCGGTTATCGTGTTCTCGATGTCGATGAAAAGGACCGGAGTAGAGTTTAGGTTGGATGCCTCATAATAAATTTTTTCTGCATAACTGCGCGCAGTGTGGGTCTGACCGTCTGGCGTTCTGTATCTGATTAGATAAGTGTAAAGCAGCTTATCATTTTTCCACGTCTCGACTTTCGAGATTGATGAGGCGGGAAGTCGTAACAATCGTCTCTCGTTGGGAATGGGTTTTTCTTGTAGGTTGAATGAAAATCCTGCGCTCAATGTAATGAGAAGCAATCCGCTAAGTAAAAGAGATTTTACTTGGTCGCGGTGAGAGAGTGATTGCATTAGATTCAGCCAGGAACGCCAAGTGAGCATATTAGCTTTGATCAGTTGTCTTCGGTTAGATGTTAGGGTTGTGCTTAAAAGTATTGATCCTGTTGCGCGCCGTTACAGCACGCATAGCTATCTTGCTTTTCGTCGATAGGCGTTGTTAAAGATGGTGCCGGGTCTGGAGATTTTACACCATTAAGACTTTCGATGATCATTGTAATGGAGGCGCCATCTGGAGATATAGTGGGCCTAAAACTAGGTACCGAACTGCTTGATCCCCCAGAGGGGCCCATGAGTGTGGTGTCATCTAAAGGTCTTAGGATCCTTGTGCCTAATGTTACCTCTGAAGTGTCAGGGTTCCAGTTCACCGTGGCTATCAAGCTCTGGTGATTGAGCATGATTGCATTTGCTGGTGCAAGTGTCAGGTCAGGTGCAATGAAGGGTGTGTCATGCACGCCTGTGGAGTCATAATTGTAAATATTAGGAAAGATCGGTGCTATCTTGTTGTGGATGGCTTTTGCCAAGCTTGAATCATAAATGCCAGCTAAAGCAGTGGCGACTGCTACAGCAGTGAATGCAGCCCCGGCGTAAGGAGCTCCCGCCAAAATGGCGAAGGAAGCAATGACCCCTGCAGCGTTTCCAGTGAGGGTGACTAAGTCTCCTGTATTGAAGGTTGCGTCTGATTTGTACTCAGCAACAATTTTCAGGAAGGTGACGCTGCCGGCTAGAGTATTGGTAACAATATTTATAAAGGGCACGGCGCCAGTGGTCAGTTGAGAGACTGATAAGACGGAGGCAATCGCGGAAGCTGTTTGTGTTGTTTGAACGACAAGGGAAAATCCTTTTTGGTCGGTGTTGAACTGTCCATGAATCGCTGCGGCACCTGCCGTTTGATTGACAGGCTTTGCAACTCCATCCACTACTGCTACGAATAATTCAATGCGTGTAGTCATGGGTTAAGCTTCCTTGTTAATTGTTTTGAAGGCGATGGTGGTTCGTAATTGAGTGCAATCAATAGCGGGGGATCTTGCCCTGTGTGGAATTTGACCATCAAAAATGACGATGCGACCAGATCTGGGTGGTATTGAGTGGATGATGTCTTTTTTGCTTTCGTTAAAAAGAATTAACTCTCCTCCCCAGGAGATTGACCAATAGTCATTACAGAACAGGACAGCGGTTTTTCCTGGCTTGCTCGCCCGGTTATCTCTATGGATAGGACTGTCCTGCCCAAATGTTTGGCCATTTGCGTAGACGCCTAGTAAGGTGGTGTTTTTTAATTTTTTATCTTTTAAGCGCTGCCAGATGGCAGCTAAAAAAGCCCATTCATTATTATTTATTAGCTCTTCTTCGCATGATTCGAACGATGAGCGCTTGCTGCCAGCAATGAAGAAGTGCCAGCAGGGCCGTGCAAAAGGAGTTGAGTTTATAGGCCAGTCCAGCCTCCATGTTGCGTTTGATAATGCATGTGTGATTTGGTCTTGCTCGTCACTGCTGATCGCTTCATCTATGATTTCTATTTGCTCAGCTTTCATTGAGTTGGTTCTTTTGGGTTTGTGTTTGGAGTCGTGTGGTTGTAGCTGGTCGCAGATACGGCTTGTGAAATTTAAGTGTTTTGGCTTTTTTCGGAAGTAGGGAGTGAGGGATTCCGTTTGAAAAGAATTTCCCAAGCAGATGTAGAGCTTTAGGAAGTTACGTGTAGGATATTTCCAAGTAGGCAATAGAAGTGAGTATAAATCGTTGAAAATATTGGTTTTTAACGGGAGTTTTTAGGATTGGTTTACTAGCGGAGCTACGGCCGTAAGCATTCTGGTCTAGTCTGATTAATGACCGATACCGGACCAGCGTCGTGCATGAGTGTCCGGGCCGGATCACCATTGGAGTCCTTGGGAGGTGCCCTCATGAGCCTGCTGCTCGAGCCTTACACCCTGCGTCAGCTAACCCTGCCCAACCGCATCGCGGTTTCGCCAATGTGCCAGTATTCCGCCGTCGATGGCCTGGCCAACGACTGGCACCTCGTTCACCTGGGCAGCCGCGCCGTGGGCGGTGCCGGTCTGGTCATCACTGAAGCGGTGGCGGTGACCGCCGATGGCCGTATCACCGCCGAAGACCTTGGCCTGTGGGACGATGCACAGATCGCCCCGTTGCAGCGCATCACCCGTTTCATCACCGCCCAGGGCGCCGTGCCGGGCATCCAGCTGGCCCACGCCGGGCGCAAGGCCAGCACCTTCCGGCCCTGGCTGGGCAAGCAAGGCAGCGTCAAGCTCGATGAGGGGGGCTGGCAGCCCGTGGGGCCCTCGAAGATTGCCTTCGACCCGCAGCACACCGCCCCGCGTGAATTGACCAAGGACGAAGTCCAGGACGTTGTCAGCGCGTTCGTTGCTGCCACCGAACGGGCGCTACAGGCGGGTTTCAAGGTGGTCGAGATCCATGCCGCCCATGGCTACCTGCTGCACCAGTTCCTCTCGCCGTTGAGCAATCAGCGCCGCGACGAGTACGGCAGCTGTTTCGAAAACCGTATCCGCCTGACCCTGCAAGTCACCGAGGCGGTGCGCAAGATCTGGCCCCAGGAGTTGCCGCTGTTCGTTCGGGTTTCGGCGACCGATTGGGTGGAAGATGGCTGGAACCCGGACGAAACCGTCGAACTGGCCCGTCGCCTGCGCGCGCTCGGGGTCGACCTGATCGATGTGTCCTCGGGCGGTACTTCGGTCAATGCCGAGATCCCCACCGGCCCCGGCTACCAGACCCGCTTCGCCGAGCGCGTGCGCAAGGAATCGGAAATCGCCACCGGCACGGTGGGCATGATCACCGAACCGGCCCAGGCCGAACACATCCTGCGTACCGGGCAGGCGGATGTCATCTTCCTGGCCCGTGAACTGCTGCGCGACCCGTACTGGCCGCTGCATGCCGATGACGACCTGGGCGGCAACAAGGCGACCTGGCCGGCGCAGTACCAACGTGCCACCAGTCGGGCGAATCCGATTCATGAGTCCGATTTGCGGGATTAGGAGTGGTGGGCTGGGGTGCTTGGCGATAGTCGTGTGGTGTGGTTGAAATCGAGCGCCGCCCGCGCGGCGCATCGCGGCTAAAGCCGCTCCTACATTTGTTGCAACGTACCTCTGCCTGATAGGCCATGGTTGCCAGCCTTGT
>NZ_AKJC01000284.1 GCF_000282535.1 Pseudomonas sp. GM84
GCGATAGGGCCGGTACTGGCAAAAGGATACCTCCGATCTACCGCTCCCGTGTAGCGCCACTCGGTCGATCAGGCGTATGGCGCCGCCAGCGCAGCAGCCCCGCCGCCAGGATCAGCCCCAACAGCAACGCCACCAGTCCATAAAGCTCGTCATACCCCAGAAACGGCTTCTCGATCCGCAGATAACCCTCATCCTTGAGCAGACTCTTCAGTGCATCGTTGGCCTGCGCCAGGGTGACCTGGCGCAACTTGCGCACCGGGTTGGCGAAGCGCCCGTTGCTGTAGTCGTTCAGTGCCCCCCAGTAATAGTCGGCCAGCGCGCTGTTGCCCTGGGTGCTCCAGCTTTCCTTGGCAACGGCGGCATCCTTGATGCGGGCGAAAGTATCCGGATCGAGGCCTTCCTTGCGCAGGTGATCGAACAGTTGCTGCATCACCTTGACCGCCGCATCGACGTCGTCGCGCTCAAGGTCGGCATTGAAGCTGAGCATGCCGCTGTCACCAAAGCTCTCGCGTTGCACCGTCGGGCCATAGGACAGGCCGTTGCGCAGGCGCAGCTGGTCGTACAGGGCCCAGTCCAGGTAGCGCGAGAGCAGGTCGAGGGTCTGCTGGTGGTCGTTGTCCAGTACCGGCTCGATGAACAGCCAATGCAACTTGGCGCTGTCGCCCAGCAAGCCCCGGGTCAGATCACGACGTTGTTCGGCCTGCTGGCTGATGCCGTCGAGGTTGCGGCGCTCTTCCGGCTCGGTGGCCGGCAATTCGCCAAACGTGCGCTCCAGGTAGGCCGGCAGCACGCGATCGAGGCCGCCGACGACGATCAGGGTCATGTTGTTGGCGGCATACCAGCGATCGCGCAGGGCCTGCACCTGCTCCAGGGTCATGTCGTCGAGGTTGGAGCGTTCGGGGCATTTCAGGCCCAGTTCGGTCGCCAACTGGTCGCTGGCGGGGTGGCCGATGTCCTGGCGGTCGAGCCAGCGTTGCAGGTGGCCATAGTGGCCGCCATCCTCGCGTTCGATGATGCGCTTGGC
Source organism: Pseudomonas sp. GM84 (assembly GCF_000282535.1). GTDB lineage: Bacteria > Pseudomonadota > Gammaproteobacteria > Pseudomonadales > Pseudomonadaceae > Aquipseudomonas. Next base: position 1,025 of record NZ_AKJC01000284.1, read on the forward strand.
GGTGGCCAGGCTCTTGGCGTCGATGCGGGTGTCGCGGATCACCGCCAGCAACAGGTCGAGCACCTTGCGCTGGTTGCGCGACGGGGCCTCGATGACAAAAGTGGTGTCGGCGCTGCTGGTGTAGGCATTCCACTCCCCGCCCAGCGCCTGCAGGCGCTCTTCCAGGCCGCCTTCGCCGGTTTCGTCGATGCCGCTGAACAGCAGGTGTTCGAGCAGATGCGGCAGCTCTTTCTGCTCGCAGCCGAAGTCGTCCAGGCCAACCCCCACCACCAGGCGGATCGCCACATGGTCCCGTTCGTAGCCGGATTTGAGGATCACCTGCAATCCGTTTGGCAACAGGTAACCCTCGACCCGCGAACGATCGAGGGCAAGCGTGGGCAGGCTGCAGATCAGCAGGCAAACGAACATCAGGCAACGCATGGGCGAGCTTCGGTCTCCGGGTTTGCGAGGTCAGGGCAGGCGGGCTTCGTCCGGTACGGTGTCGAGCATCAGCCCGCCCGTGTCCGACCCACCCAGTACCACATAGGCACTGCTGCAGAACAAAGAGTTCAACCGCTTCATGTCGGCGATCAGCTCCAAGTGTAGCGAACTCGTCTCGATACTTTGCACCACCTTGCGTTGCAGGCGGCTGACATGGGCATGGGCCAGACGCCGCTCCTGGGCGCGGAAGCGGCGCTTTTCGCGCAATAGCAGGTGGGCGCTTTCGGGGTCGGCACTGAGGAATACCGACAGGCCCAGGCGCAGATTGGCCAGCAATTGCTCCTGCAGGCCGGTCAACTCCTCCAGGCCAACCTGGGAGAACTCCCGGCGCTGGCTGGTCTTCTGCTGCTGAACCTTGCGCAGCATGCGCTCGATCAGGTCGCAGGCGAGCTTCAGGTTGATCGCCAGCTCGATGATCTCGGCCCAGCGCCGGTTGTCCTGGTCGCTGAGGTCTTCCCTGGGCATCTGTGCCAGATACAGTTTGATTGCGCTGTACAGGGCCTCGCCGTCCTCTACCAGGGCGCGAACCTGCTGAGGCAAGGCCGTCTGGGTGCCGCGCAGGGCGCCGAGCATGGCTTCCAGCAAGCTGTCCACGATATCGCCCAGGCGCAGGGTTTCGCGGGCGGCGTTGGCCAGGGCCAGGCTGGGGGTGGTGAGGGCGGATGCGTCGAGGTGGCGTGGGCGCACCTGGCCGTTGCCGTTCTCGCGCTCGGGCAACAGGGCATTGCACAGGCGGCCCATGGGTTTCACCGTGGGCAGCATGATCAGGCAGCGCAGGGTGTTGTAGAGCAGGTGGAAGCCGATCACCAGCTCCTGCGGGCTGAAGCTGAGCGAGTCCATCCACGCCACCAGCGGATGCAGCACCGGGATCATCAGCAGCAGCCCGATCAGTTTGTACAGCAGGCTGCCCAAGGCCACTCGCCGGCCTGCGGCGTTCTGCATGCTGGTGCTGATGAAGGCCAGCAAGCCGCTGCCAATGTTGGCGCCGACCACCAGGCCGATGGCCACCGGCAGGCTGATCACCTCGGCACCGGCCAGGGTCGCGGTCAGCAGCACGGCGGCCAGGCTGGAGTAAGTGACCATGGCGAACAATGCGCCGACCAGGGCATCGAGCAGAATGTCGCCGGTCAGCGAGGCGAACAGTACTTTCACGCCTTGTGCATGGGTGATCGGGGCTGCGGCCTGCACGATCAGCTCCAGGGCGAGAATGATCAGGCCCAGGCCGATGCCCACCCGCCCGAGTTGGCCGGCGCGGGTCTGCTTGCGTGAAAGGAAGAAGATCACGCCAAGGAATACCAGCAGCGGTGAAAGCCACGACAGGTCGAAGGTGAGCACGCGCGCCATGAGTGCCGTACCCACATCGGCGCCCAGCATGATCGCCAGGGCCGGAGTCATGGCCATGAGGCCCTGCCCAACGAAGGACGTGACCAGCATGGCGGTGGCGTTGCTGCTCTGAACCACGGCGGTGACCACGATGCCGGCGATGAAGGCCAGCGGTCGTCGGTTCATGTTCTGGCTGAGCACTCGGCGCAGGTTGGAGCCGAACACCCGCAGGATGCCGGTACGAACGATATGCGTGCCCCACACCAGCAATGCCACGGCGGAGAGCAGGTTGAGCAGGATCAGCATGGTCTAGCCCCCCTTATAATTCGGGCTCCAGAAGCAGAGCCAATGGGTGAAGCCGTGAGCCTGGCCCGGGGGTGGGTATTTTTATTCAGTGCTCATTCAAGCTTTAGTTGTTTTGCAGACCGCGCGCCAGCTTGGCACGCTCGGCAAGCATTTGAAATCTTTCCGTCATGAAAGCTCGGACATGAAAAAAGGCCCCGGAGGGCCTTTTTTGCAGTGCTTCCAGATTTTATTGACCCGGAATGTCCTTGCGCAGTTTCACCGGGTCATGTTCCTTGCCCGCTTTACGCGCCAGGGCGGTGCGCATGCGAATGTTGATCGCTTCCACGGCCAGGGAGAAGGCCATGGCGAAGTAGACGTAGCCCTTCGGCACGTGCACGTCGAAGGATTCGGCGATCAGCACGGTACCCACCACGATCAGGAACGACAGGGCGAGCATCTTCAGCGACGGGTGCTTGTCGATGAAATTGCTGATGGCGCCCGCGCACAGCATCATCACCAGCACTGCAACGACGATCGCCGCGATCATCACCGGCACGTGGGAGACCATGCCCACCGCCGTGATCACCGAGTCCAGGGAGAACACGATGTCGATGATGGCGATCTGGATGATGGTGTAGAAGAATTTGCCACCCGCGCCTTTCGGCTCGTCGGCGCTTTCATCCTCGCCTTCCAGGCCGTGGTAGATCTCCTGGGAGCTTTTCCACAGCAGGAACAGGCCGCCGAAGAACAGGATCAGGTCGCGTCCGGAGATGCCCTGGCCGAAGACTACGAACAGGTCCGCGGTCAGGCGCATGACCCAGGTGATCGACAGCAGCAGCATGATGCGGGTGACCATCGCCAGCGCCAGGCCGAAGATCCGGGTGCGCGGCTGCATGTGCTTGGGCATGCGGCTGACCAGGATCGAGATCATGATGATGTTGTCGATACCAAGAACGATCTCAAGCGCTGTAAGGGTAAAAAAGGCAACCCAGATTTCCGGGCTGGTCAGCCATTCCATGTGTATTCCTTCGAACGGTAATGGCGAAACGCCCGTAAACGGGCGCCTCGCGTTGGGGTAATGCGGATTAGATTAAAGACTGCTGAACAGCGGGAAAATGCCCATCAGCAGCGCGGCGGCCATTATGCACAGGCAGACCAGCACTGCCCACTTGAGGGTGAAGCGCTGGTGATCGCCGAACTCGATACCTGCCAGGGCTACCAGCAGGTACGTGGAGGGTACCAGCGGGCTGAGCAGGTGTACCGGTTGCCCGACGATCGACGCACGGGCCATTTCCACCGGACTGATCCCGTAGTGGCTGGCCGCTTCTGCCAGCACCGGCAACACGCCGTAGTAGAACGCGTCGTTGGACATGAAGAAGGTGAACGGCATGCTCACGATGGCGGTAATCACCGCCAGGTAAGGGCCCAGGGCTTCGGGGATGACGGCCAGCAGGCTCTTGGACATGGCCTCGACCATGCCGGTGCCCGACAGGATGCCGGTGAAGATACCGGCGGCAAAGATCAGCCCGGTCACCGCCAGCACGCTGCCGGCATGGGCGGCGATACGGTCTTTCTGCTGTTGCAGGCAGGGGTAGTTGACGATCATGGCGATACTGAAGGCGATCATGAACAGCACAGGCAGTGGCAGCAGGCCGGCGATCAGCGCGACCATCAGCGCGGCGGTCAGGGCACCGTTGAACCACAGCAGCTTGGGGCGACGGGCTTCCGGGAATTGCGAAACGCTGATTTCGCTGTGGTCGATGTCATCGGTGGGCAGGTGCAGTTCACCCAGGCGGGCGCGTTCACGTTTGCCGTACAGATAGGCGATGCCCAGGATTGCCACGATGCCGAACAGCATGGCCGGGATCATCGGCACGAAGATGTCCGACGGGTCCACGTGCAGGGCACTGGCGGCGCGGGCGGTCGGGCCGCCCCAAGGGGTCATGTTCATCACCCCGCCGGCCAGGATGATCAGGCCGGCCATGATCCGCGGGCTCATGCCCAGGCGGCTGTACAGCGGCAACATGGCGGCGCAGCAGATCATGTAGGTGGTGGCGCCGTCACCGTCGAGCGATACCACCAGGGCCAGCGCGGCGGTGCCGACGGAAACCTTGAGCGGGTCGCCCTTGACCAGCTTGAGGATCTTGCGCACGGCCGGGTCGAACAGGCCGGAGTCGATCATCAGGGCGAAATAGAGGATGGCGAACATCAGCATCACGCCGGTGGGCGCAAGCTTGCTGATGCCTTCGAGCATCATGGGGCCGATCTTGGCGGAAAAACCACCGAACAGGGCGAACAGGATCGGTACCAGGATCAGGGCGATCAAGGCCGACAGGCGCTTGGTCATGATCAGGTACATGAAGGTGATGACCATGGCAAAGCCGAGGAAGGTCAGCATGGCAATACTCCAGGCGTGGCGCGGCGAAAGGAATGGCTATTCGGGCGGATCAGCGCGTCGAGCGCTGCGCAGGGAGCAAGCGGAGGGGAACTACGGAAGAGCGGGCACGGGAAAACATCGGAATCACCATTGTTGTTGTTGATTGGGCCGGGCACGGAAAAATCCGGGTGCCCTGGCTGACCGGTCTGCTGCCGGTAGTGGGGGCTATCCTAGGGGGACAAGCTTTCAGCCAGCTTTCGCCGAGAAAAGGGCGACAGGAGGTAGTGATGCCGGATGTAACCGAAGGAGGCTGCCATTGCGGCGCCTTGCGCTATCGGCTTCAGGGCGAGCTGACGGACATCGCCCATTGCCATTGCTCGATCTGTCGGCGGGTCAGCGGGGGGCTGGTGGTGACCTGGCTTACCCTGCCCCGCTCAGGTTTTCGTTGGCTGGCCGGGCGGCCTCAGTGCTATATGGCGCCGGCCGGTTGCAAGCGCTATTTCTGTGGGGAATGCGGGGCGCATGTGGCGTTGGTGACCGAACACAGCCCGGGCAGTATCGATGTGACGGTGGCGACGCTGGATCATCCCGAGCAGGTGCGCGCCAAGCGGCATATCTGGACCAGCAGCCGCTTGCCTTGGGTGCATCTGGATGAGGATTTGCCGGGAGAGGCTGAGGAGGCAATGTAGGCCTTGTGTCGGGTTCTCGGGCCCTATCGCCGGCAAGCCGGCTCCCACAGGTGCTCCACAGGTTTGTGTGGGAGCCGGCTT
>NZ_AKJC01000285.1 GCF_000282535.1 Pseudomonas sp. GM84
GCGAAACAGGCAGCGCGGAGCATGGCACCGGCTTCGCCGGTGTTCGCGGGACAAGCCCGCTCCCACAGGAATCGCGCCAGCTTTTAGAAATTGAGCAAGACAGTTGCTCCCACACAGCCCCCGCAGATTCAACGACCTGTGGGAGCCGGTTTGCCGGCGATAGGGCCACCAGTGACAAAAGCTAGTCCCGCAGAAAACTCTCTTCGAACGGATAACGCGTCAACACCTCATACCCCGTCTCGGTCACCAGCAACTGGTTCTCCAGCTTGATCCCGTCACGCCCGCCGACCTCGCCCACATAGGCCTCGACGCACAGCGCCATCCCCGCCTGCAGTTCTCCTTCGTAGCCATAGCACTCAAGGTCTTCCGGGTAGCGAATGCTCGGGTACTCATCGCACAACCCCACCCCATGGAACATCACCCCATACCGCTGCGCCCGGCAACTTTCCGGCAGGCGGTGGCCGTTGTGGGTGAGCTCGGTAAAGCGCATGCCAGGCTTGACCATGCCCGCATTGACGTGGATGTGCTCGTGGGCGATGCGATACAGGCGCTTCTGCTCGGCAGTGGGCTCAAGGCCACCGCAGATCCAGCTACGCGACATGTCGACGCAAAAGCCGTAGACGCCGATCAGGTCGGTGTCGAACGACAGCAGGTCGCCATCGCCCAGCACACGCGGGCCAGACTCCTGGAACCAGGGGTTGGTACGGGGACCGGAGCTGAGGATACGGGTTTCGATCCATTCGCCCCCGCGACGTATATTGCCCGCGTGCAAGGCCGCCCAGACGTCGTTCTCGGTGGCGCCTGCGCGCATGGCCTGACGCATTTCGCCCACCGCGGCTTCGCAGGCGGCGACGGCGCAACGCATGGCGAGGATTTCGTCAGGGCCTTTGATCAGGCGGGCGAACTCGGTGACCTCCTGACCGCTATGCACCTGCACGCCGAGGGCGTCGAGGGCGCGCAGGCCGGCAATCTCGATGCGGTCCACGGCCAGTCGGCGGTTGTTGCCGGCATGGCTGCGCAGCAACTGGTCGACCTCGGCGCAGAAACGGCGGGCGTGCGCTTCGGTACGGTCGCCGGTTTCGAAATAGAAGAAAGAAGCGCCGCTGCGCAACTCGGTAATCAGCGGCAGGTGCGCACTGAGGTGATCGCAGCCGTGGAAATCCCACAGCACCACGTGGCCACTGGCGGCGATGAAGCAGGCACGGGCCGGGTTGTGGGTGGTCCACAGCTGCATGTTGGTGGTATCGGTGGCGTAGCGGATGTTCAGCGGGTCGAACAGCAGGATGCCGCCCAGGTCGCGGGCGATCAGTTGCTCGCGTATACGCTGCAAACGGTACTGGCGCATGCTCGGCAAGTGCGGTGGCTGCAGGCCGCGCTCGGCCCACTCGGCGAAGGCCAGCGGGGTCGGGCCGATCTCGGTACGGTCGTTGTCGTCCACCGAGCCGTCGGCCTTGAGTGCGGCGGCGCGTTGGCGGGCTGGGTCGATACGGCGGGCGTGGGCGGGGATCGAGAACGGCGATGTCATCATGGCGTGCGTATTCCCTGGGGTTCTTGTTGTCTGGAACAGCAATCGACCCCAGTCTATGGCAGGGCATCGCCTCCCCGGCATCGACATTTTCTGTGGGCTATCGATGACGTGAACGTATCGATCGCTCAACCGCGCAACGCCGCCTCGATCGCCGCCACATCGATCTTGCCCATGGTCAACATCGCGTCGAAGGCCCGTTTGGCCGCGGCCTTGTCAGGATTGCCAATCGCTTCGATGAGAATGCGTGGGCAGATCTGCCAGGAAATGCCCCACCTGTCCTTGCACCAGCCACAGACGCTCGCTTCACCGCCGTTGCCGACGATGGCCTCCCACAGACGATCGGTTTCCGCCTGGTCCTCGGTACTGACCTGGAACGAAAACGCCTCGCAATGCTTGAATGTCGGGCCGCCGTTGAGCCCTACGCAGGGAATGCCCATGACCGTGAACTCGACGGTAATCACATCGCCGGCCTTGCCCGACGGGTAGTCGCTCGGCGCCGGGTGCACGGCCAGTACCCGGCTGTCGGGGAAGGTGCTGGCGTAGAAGTTCGCGGCCTCTTCGGCGTCCTGGTCGAACCACAGGCAGATCGTGTTCTTGGCAGTCATGGTCGGACTCCAGGGAGTCAAGCGTGAACCATTGAGTCTAGCCCTTGCGCCTGGGTTGGCGATGGCCAGGGCCTGCGTTTCGTCGCACGCGGCCTGTACGATTCACGCTCAGAATAATCCTACGCATTTTGGTGAAATGCCCTACAAGCCACCCCCTTCACTGGACTGTCTGACAACCCCCATCATCCCTGGCGAACCTAACAAGCGACTCTACGCAGGGAGAATCAGGTTTGTCCGACTTCGAAGCGAAGCTGCAGCACCTCACCGCCGAACAGATCGAGGTGTTGTACAGCGAGTACATCAGCGGTGAAAAAATTCCCCTCTTGATCGAGCGCTACGGCATCGACGTGGCCCCCAGCAGCCTGATCAAGGCCTTTCCTCCCGTGCCTTCTGCAGCGCTGGCCTGCCCCTACTGCAAGGTCAGCCTGTTCGAACGGCGCAAAAGCAGAACGACCCACCGCTGGAACGAGAGCATGGCGTTCTGCAAGACCTGCACGCACCGTCATTACTTTCCTGGCCGTTCCCGCTGGCGGCGCGATTGCACCTGCCAACCCTGCCTGAGGGCGCGCGAGCAGGCCAAAGAGGCACAGGCCGTCGACCAGCGCAGGCGGATCAAGGCGCATTGGTCGCTGGCGAATCGAAAACCGCTGGCCCTGCACCGGCTTTCGTTCACCCACAAGCTGCAGTTGCTGGCCATGCTCGAAGTGCGCATGGACGCCCAGCACAATTACCTGGCGCCGGCAGAACAGCTGCACCATGACGCCCGTGTCAGCCCTTCCACGGCCATGGATGCCGCGGTACTGCAGGCGCTGCACGAGGCGTCGATCCTGTTGGTAGATCCTGACTCGCCACTGGATGCCTTCAGCGACGACCTGACCCCCAAGGCATGGCGAGACAAAGTGCGCTGGGTCGCCAATGTCAGCCTGGACGGCCAGCAGCGGGCGGCACTGGCCCCCCTCTACCGCGTACTGCACAAGGAACTGTCCGGCGGCCCGTTGCCCCAATGGGGCGTGCAGATCATCGCGATGATCGAGGCGCTGTCGAATGAAGAGGTGTGCGCCTACATCGCCGCCCGGTGCGCGGAGCATGGGTTGCCCTTCGAAGCCCGGAAAAAGGCCGCCGAGGTAGCCACACAACTGCTTCAGGACCACCCTGTGCGCCACGTCTGTTCGCTGGCCAACAGCGCCATACGCGGGGCACTGTCGTACATTGCGCGCGCCCACGTGACCAAGCTGCACGCCAGCAACACCATTCCCGCCAGCATGCTGGCGATGGGCGAGCGGGCGCTCAGGCAGCAATGGCAGTTCAGCCCGTCGGGCTACGACACCCACCCGCCGCGCTCCAGCCTCAACCAACTGCTGTTCGACGTGTTGCTGCAGCAGGATGACCATGGCCTTGAGCGCAAGATCGGCGACTACATTGCCCAGCTTCCCCTTCACCCCTCCTAGCCCTTCCAGGCGGGCAAGCCCGCGTCTGCAGATTTTTTGCGGACGGCTTGCCGGTGGAGGCGCTCTAGCCCGCCACTTGCAACATTCTGCAGACAATTCCTGCATTCAGCAGTGAACCTGCTTACAAAAATGCGGTCTTTGGCTGACGGTCTATTCACCGACCAGTTCGCCGGCCCCTCCCTGATCATGCGTCACCGGGCCTATTTTTCCTGTTGCAGCGAAGACCCCACATGCCTGAATCCCGCCCAGCCACCCTCGCCCTCCCAGCCCTGCGCGGCACCTTGCTTGCCGCCCTGGTGGCCCTCGCCGCCCCCGTGCATGCCGAAGAGCCGGCCAGCGATGCGCGTTGGGTCAGTGACAGTTTGAGCACCTACGTGCGCAGCGGCCCGACCGACGGCCACCGTATTGTCGGCACGCTCAAGTCCGGGCAGAAACTCACCTTGGTCGGCAGCCAGGGCAACTACAGCCAGGTGCGCGGGCAGAGCGGCGACCTGGTGTGGATCCTCACCAGCGACCTGCAGTCGGTGCCGGGCCAGGGCGAACGACTGCCGCAGCTGGATGCTCAGGTGGCTGAGCTGTCCGGGCAGTTGAAGACCATCGACGACAGCTGGAAGAACCGGGTGCAGGGCATGCAGGAGACCCTGGATTCGCGCAAGCAGCTGGTCGATGAACTGGAAGCGCGCAACAAGTCGCTCAACGAGCAGCTCGACCAGGCCCAGTCGAAGCTGCGCGACACCCAGGCGCAGCTGGGGGACGAGAATAAACAGGTGATGATGCGTTATATGGTCTACGGCGGCAGCATCGCGGGTGCGGGGTTGCTGGTGGGGCTGATCCTGCCGGCGTTGACCCGCGGGCGGAAGAAGAACGACCGCTGGTTCTGAGGGGGCTCAAAACCCGATAGCTTGCGCGCCCCCCCTGTGGGAGCGGGCTTGCCCCGCGAACACGGGCGAAGCCCGTGCCCGGCGCCTCTAGCGTCTGTGCTGGCCTCTTCGCGGGGCAAGCCCGCTCCCACAGAGAACTTCACCCTCAGCGAAGCGTCTCGCGGGAGGCGCTTTCACTCACTTGTTACGCGCCTTGTTGTAAATGGTCTTGGCCTGGTCAGCCGAGGCCTGGCACTGGGTCATGTCACCTGCTTTCTGAGCATCCTTGGCATTTTGCAAATGCACCTTGTAGTCATGGGCCATCCCTCCATGCAGTGCCTGACCACTGGTTTTGGAAATGTCTTCCAGTTCCTTGATCTTCGCCTCGCAATTGCTGGCAGGATCGGCATGGGCAGCAAAACTCAGTACGGAAGCGATCACCAGCAGTGTCATGGATTTCATGAAACGTTCTCCTGGGAAATGGGAAGGTCATCGAGAAACATTGGCTCGATGCAGAAAAAAGCATAACCCTCCTCAGCGCCCGACGCGTCACTTCAGCCCAGCGGTTGTGCCCCCTCGGCAACCAGAAAGTCGATGAACACCCGCACCCGCAACGGCATGTGCCGCGCCTGAGGGTAAATCAGCATGAATGGCCGTGAAGTGCCGCCGTACTCGGCCAACACCTCCACCAGCTCGCCGTTGTCCAGCGCGTCCTGCACCGTAAAGCGGTAAGCCTGCATCAACCCACCGCCATGGCGAACCAGGGTCGTGGTGGCCAGGAAGTCGCCCAGGCAGGTCAAACCGCCCTGCGTCTGCACCTCCAGCTCACGGCCATCCCGGCGAAAGCTCCACGGTGGGCTCCGCCCACTGCTGGCCAGTTCGAACTGGATGCACTCATGCCGGGCGAGGTCTTCGGGTACCTGCGGCGCCCCCTTGCGCGCCAGGTAGGCGGGGGTGGCCACCACCACCAACTCGGCATCCTCCAGGCGCCTGGCCACCAGGCGTGAATCGGCGGGCTCGCGACCACGAATGGCGAGGTCGAAGTGTTCTTCGGTGAAGTCCACATTGCGATTGCTGACATGCACGTCTACCTGCACGTGCGGGTAGCGCTCACGAAACCGGGGCAGCAGTGGCAGCAAGCGATGGTGGGCATAGGGCGTCGGCGCACTGATACGCAAGCGGCCACTGGGCAGCACCTGGCCCCCGGTCACCTGGCGTTGGGCCTCGACCAGTTGCCCGAGGGCCTGGCGACACTGCTGGTAGTACGCCTGCCCTGCCTCGGAAAGGCGCATCTGCCGCGTAGTGCGCACGAACAAGCGCACCCCCAGGCGCTCTTCCAGGCGCGCCACGCTGCGGCTTACCGCCGCTGGTGTGACACCTGCCTCGGTAGCGGCGGCGGTGAAGCTGCCATGGTCGGCGGCCAGGCAGAACAACTCCAGGCTGCCCAGTTGAAGATCGTCGAAATGGCGCGTCATGCTGGCTCGATTGATTACACGGTGTATCGATTGAAATGCCATCTGCCTCATTTTTCAAGCATGGGTTGCAACCTACAGTGGTCACCACACCGAGCCACCGGCTCACCTACTGGAGAACGCACACATGACCCAGCCAAGAACCGTCATCATCACCGGAGCCTCCAGCGGCCTCGGTTTTGCCCTCGCCGAAGCCTTCCTCGCCCGTGGCGACAACGTCGTCGGCAATGCCCGCAGCCAGGCGCGCCTGGACCAGGCCGCCGCGCGGCTCGGCCAGCCGCAACGCTTCGTCGGCGTGGCCGGCGACATCGCCCTGGCCGAGACGGCCCGGCGCTTGTTCGAAGTGGCCCTGGAGACCTTCGGCGCAGTCGACATCCTGATCAACAACGCCGGGATCTTCATCCCCAAACCGATCGCCGAGTACACCGAGGAAGACGTCGACGCCCTGGTCGGCACCAACCTCAAGGGCTTCTTCTACCCGGCCCAGGCGGCGGCACGGATCATGGCCGAACAGGGTCACGGGCATATCGTGGCCATCACTGCGTCCATCGCGCTGCAGCCAGATACTCGGGTACCGGCGCTGTTGCCGGTGCTGGTCAAGGGTGGGTTGAACCAGGCGGTCAAGGGGCTGGCCCTGGAGCTGGCGTCCAGCGGCGTGCAGGTCAATGCGGTGGCCCCCGGGATCATCGATACCCCGCTGCACAGCGGCAATGTCGAAGGCCTCGGTGCATTGTCGCCCAGTGGCCGGACCGGCTCGCCGCAGGATGTGGTGGATGCCGTGCTGTACCTGACCGATGCGCGCTTCGTCAGCGGCGTCGTCCTGCCGGTAGACGGTGGCAGCACCGCCGGCACCTGGCACTGAACAGAGGAGTTGAAGCCATGCCTTTTGTGCATATTCGGGTGACCGACGAAGGTGTCAGCGCCGAGCACAAGCGCCAGTTGATCGAAGGCACGACCCGGTTGCTGCAACAGGTGCTGGGCAAGCCGCCGGCCAGTACCTTTGTGGTGATCGAGGAAGTGCCGACGGATAACTGGGGGGTGGGTGGGGAGACGGTGACCGCAGTGCGGCAGCGAGAGCGGGGTTGAAGCTGGGGGCCGCTTTGCGGCCCAATCGCCGGCAAGCGCGGCTCCCACA
>NZ_AKJC01000286.1 GCF_000282535.1 Pseudomonas sp. GM84
GCGGACAACCATGGCCTGACAGACCGTGGCACGTTGCAACAAATGTAGGAGCGGATTTATCCGCGATGCGCCGCGCGGGCGGCGCTCGGTCTCGACAACCCCGCATGACTCAAGGCAGGCCCTGCAAACGAAACCTACACCAGCTCTTTGAGCCGGTGCCAAAGCATCCCCAGCGCCAGTAGCGGCGAGCGCAAGTGCTTGCCCCCGGGGAAGGTGATGTGCGGCACCTTGGCGAACAGGTCGAAGCGCCCGCTCTGCTGGCCGCTGATCGCCTCGCCCAGCAGGCGCGCGGCCAGGTGGGTGGCGTTGAGCCCGTGGCCCGAATAGGCCTGGGCGTAATAGACATTGGGCTGGCTGGCCAGGCGGCCGATCTGCGGCAAGCGGTTGGCGCCGATGCCGATCATGCCGCCCCATTGGTAATCGATGCGAACGTCGGCCAGTTGCGGGAACACCTTGAGCATCTTCGGCCCCATGTAGGCGGCGATGTCCTGCGGGTCGCGGCCGGAATAGTGGCAGGCACCGCCGAACAGCAGGCGGTGGTCGGCGGACAGGCGATAGTAGTCCAGGGCCACGCGCTGGTCGCACACCGCCATGTTCTGCGGCAGCAATTGGCGGGCGCGTTCTTCACCGAGCGGTTCGGTGGCGATGATGTAGCTGCCGGCAGGCAGCACCTTGCCGCCCAGCTCGCGGTTGAGGTCGTTGTGGTAGGCGTTGCAGCACAGCACCAGGGTCTTGGCCCGCACGCTGCCCTGGGCCGTGTGGACCTTCACTTGCGGGCCATAGTCGATGCGGCTGACTTCCGATTGCTCGAACAGCCGCACACCGAGCCGACTGGCCAGGGCCGCTTCGCCCAGTGCCAGGTTGAGCGGGTGCAGGTGTCCGGAGCCCATGTCGATCAAACCGCCGACATAGCGGTCGGAGCCGACCACGCTGTGGATGTCGTCCTTCTGCACCAGGCGCAGTTCGTGGCGGTAGCCCAGGCTGCGCAGTTCTTCGGCATCCTCGGCAAAACCTTGCAGCTCGCCGGGTTTGTTGGCCAGGTCGCAGTAGCCCCAGGTCAGGTCGCAGGCGATGGCGTGACGCTCGACCCGTTCGCGGACGATTTCCACGGCTTCCAGGCCCATCAGCTTCAGGCTGCGCACGCCTTCTTCACCGATCACCGGGAGAAACTGCTCCAGGCCATGGCCGACACCACGGATCAACTGCCCGCCGTTGCGCCCACTGGCGCCCCAGCCGAGTTTGCGCGCTTCCAGCAGGATGACCGAAAGACCACGCTCGGCCAGCTCGATGGCGGTATTCAGGCCTGAGTAGCCGCCGCCGACGATGCACACGTCGGCGCTGTGTTCGCCCTGCAGATAAGGATGATCGGGGTGTGGCGCGCTGCTGGCGGCGTAGTAGGAGGCGGCGTGCTGCGCGCTGTGGATCATTGGGCGGGTCCTGGGTATTGGGGCAGAAGGAGGAGGATAAGCTGGGGTTTTGTGGTGGGGCAACTGGCCTCATCGCTGGCAAGCCAGCTTGCAATTGTAGGACTCGGCGTGATCCATGTGGGAGCGGGCTTGCCCCGCGAAACAAGCAGCGCGGAGCATGGCACCGGCTTCGCCGGTGTTCGCGGGACAAGCCCGCTCCCACAGGAATCGC
>NZ_AKJC01000287.1 GCF_000282535.1 Pseudomonas sp. GM84
CGATAGGGCCGGTACAGACAAAAAAGCCCCGCGATTGCGGGGCTTCTTGCATCAGGGCATTCAGATCGCCCCTTCACTCCACTGCCCATTCACCAGACGCCGCAAGCCCAGCGGGTTGCCATCGCGCAGGGCCTCAGGCAGCAGCGCCTGCGGGTAGTTCTGGTAGCACACCGGGCGCAGGAAGCGGTCGATGGCCAAGGTGCCGACCGACGTCCCACGGGCATCGGAAGTGGCCGGGTAAGGGCCGCCGTGCACCATCGCATCGCATACCTCGACACCAGTCGGGTAACCGTTGACCAGGATCCGGCCGACTTTCTCTTCCAGCAGCGGCACCAGCCAGGCAAAGGCTTCGAAGTCTTCCGGCTCGCCGATCAGCGTCGCGGTCAGCTGGCCGCGCAGGCCGAGCAGGGCGGCGCGCAGTTGCGCATTGTCCTGCACCTCGACCGCCACGGTGGTCGGGCCGAACACTTCTTCCTGCAGCAACGGGTCGGCTTCCACCAGCAGGCGGGCATCGGCCTTGAACAGCTGGGCACGCGCCTGGCTGCCTTGCTGGGGCTGGCCGGCCAGATGGGTAATGCCGGCGTGTGCCTGCAGGTGCTCCAGGCCGCCGACGTAGCTGCGCAGGCCACCGGCGTTGAGCAGGGTCTGCCCGGCCTGGGCATCCAGGTGCTGGCCGAGGTCGGCAAGCAACTGGCTGTACTGCGGCGATTGCAGGCCGATCACAAGGCCCGGGTTGGTGCAGAACTGGCCAGCACCCAGGCAGACCGAGCCGGCCAGCTCGCGGGCAATGGCGTCGCCGCGCTTGGCCAGGGCGCCGGGCAGGATGATCACCGGGTTGATGCTGGACATTTCGGCGAACACCGGAATCGGCTGCGGGCGCTCGGCGGCCATGCGGCACAGGGCATCACCGCCCTTGAGCGAACCGGTAAAGCCGACTGCCTGGATCGCCGGGTGCTTGACCAGCCACTCGCCGACGCCACCCCCGAAGACCATGTTGAACACGCCCTTGGGCATGCCGGTACGTTCGGCGGCGCGCTGGATCGCGCAGCCGACCAGGTCGGCGGTGGCCATGTGGCCGCTGTGCGCCTTGAACACCACCGGGCAGCCGGCGGCCAGGGCAGCCGCGGTGTCACCGCCGGCGGTGGAGAAGGCCAGCGGGAAGTTGCTGGCGCCGAACACTGCCACCGGGCCAACGCCAATGCGCATCTGGCGCAGGTCTGCACGCGGCAGCGGCTGGCGCTCGGGCAGGGCCAGGTCGATGCGGGCACCCAGGTAGTCGCCACGGCGCAGTACCTGGGCGAACAGGCGCATCTGGCCGCTGGTGCGGCCACGTTCGCCCTGGATGCGCGCGGCAGGCAGGGCGGTTTCACGGCAGACGATGGCGACAAAGGCGTCGTCCAGTTCATCCAGCTCGGCGGCAATGGCATCGAGGAATTCGGCGCGGCGCGCAGGCGCCAGCTGGCGGAACTCGGCGAAGGCGGCGGCTGCTGCCTGGGCGGCCTGGTCGACTTCGGCCTCGGTGGCCTGGGCGAAGCTGTAGGGCAGGGCCTCGCCCGTGGTGGCGTCCAGGCTCTGCAGGCGCTGAAGGCCGGCGGCGCTGCGCTGGCCGGCGATGAAGTTGTGGCCAAGAATCTCAGGCATGGGGTGCTCCTTTGGAGAAATGAAAGGCTAAAGGTCGGCACTGTACGTGTGGGAGCGGGCTTGCCCCGCGAACACCGGCGAAGCCGGTGCCGTGTACCGCGTTGTCTGCTTCGCGGGGCAAGCCCGCTCCCACAGTGGCCGCGACCGGGCGCATCAAGTAATAGGCGCCGGGTTGAACAAGGTGATGTCGTTATGCAGGCGGTGCTGCTCGGCCCAGGTCTGCTTGCGGCCGCTGGCCACATCCAGGTAGTAGTGGAACAGCTCCCAGCCCAGTTCCTCGATGCTCGCGCGGCCACTGGCGATGCGCCCGGCGTCGATGTCGATCAGGTCGGGCCAGCGCTGGGCCAGTTCGGTGCGGGTGCAGACCTTGACCACCGGGGCCATGGCCAGTCCATAAGGCGTGCCGCGGCCGGTGGTGAACACATGCAGGTTCATGCCGGCTGCCAACTGCAAAGTGCCGCAGACGAAGTCGCTGGCCGGGGTGGCGCAGAAGATCAGGCCCTTGCGGTTGACCCGCTCGCCCGGGCCGAGCACGCCCTGGATGGCGCCGCTGCCCGACTTGACGATCGAGCCGAGGGATTTCTCGACGATGTTCGACAGGCCGCCTTTCTTGTTGCCTGGCGTGGTATTGGCGCTGCGGTCGGCTGCGCCTTGCTGCAGGTAGCGGTCGTACCAGTCCATCTCGCGCACCAGGGCGTCGGCCACTGCCTGGTTTTCGGCACGGGAGGTGAGCATGTAGATGGCATCGCGCACCTCGGTCACTTCCGAGAACAATACGGTGGCGCCGGCACGCACCAGCAGGTCGGCGGCATAGCCCAGCGCCGGGTTGGCGGTGATGCCGGAGAACGCGTCGCTGCCGCCGCACTGCATGCCCAGGATCAGTTCGCTGGCCGGCACGCTCTCGCGGCGGCGCTGGTCCAGCTTTTTCAGGCGGGTTTCGGCCAGGCCCATGATCTGCTCGATCATCTCGCCGAAGCCGAGGCTGGCATCCTGCAGGCGGTACAGCCAGGGTTCGCTGAGGTCCACCGAGGGATCGTTGTCGTGCATCACCTGGCCGGCCTGCAGCTTCTCGCAGCCCAGGCTGATCACCAGCGCCTCGCCGCCCAGGTTGGGGTTGCGCGCCAGGTTGCGCACGGTGCGGATCGGGATGTAGGCGTCGCGGGCGTTGATCGCCACCCCGCAGCCGTAGCTGTGGGTGAGGGCGACCACGTCGTCGACGTTGGGATACTTGGGCAGCAACTCGGCGCGGATGCGCTTGACCGCATGCTCCAGCACACCGGTCACGCACTGCACGGTGGTGGTGATGCCGAGGATGTTGCGGGTACCGACGGTGCCGTCGGCGTTACGGTAGCCTTCGAAGGTGAAGCCCTCCAGCGGTGGCAAGGGGGCGGGCACCGCGTCGCACCGGGGCAGGCTGTCCAGCTCCGGGGCGGCAGGCATGGCCAGCTGGCTTTCCTGTACCCAGCTGCCCTGGCGCAGGTCTTCCAGGGCGTAGCCGATGATCTGGCCGTAGCGGCGCACCGGCTCGCCCTTGGCGATAGGCACGGTAGCGACCTTGTGGCTCTGCGGCACGCCCTCGACCAGGGTCAGGCCGTCGGCGAAGCGGGCGCCTTCGCCCAGGCCGCCGTCGTTGACCACCACCACGACGTTATCGTCGTCGTGCAGGCGGACGTAGCGCGGCGAGTCGGAATGTTCGATCAACTGCATGATGGGGCCCTGTCTGTCATGTGTGCTCAGGCTTTGTACTGCTGCCCGCGCCCGGGGTCGCCGGGGCGGGCGTGTTCACTCAGTGACGCGCGTCGGCCAGCTCGCCGCTGGCGGCAGGCCGGGTTTCAGGCTTTGCGTCGTCACGCAACTCGATACGCTTGATCGGGCCGACGATCACCAGGTAGCTGAACACCGCCACCAGGGCATTGGCACCCACGTAGACCAGGGCCCACTTGAACGAACCGGTGGCGCTGATGATGTAGCCGATGACGATCGGCGTGGTGATCGAGGCGATGTTGCCGAAGGTGTTGAACAGGCCACCGGACAGCCCGGCGATCTGCTTGGGCGAGGTGTCGGCGACCACCGCCCAGCCCAGTGCACCGATGCCCTTGCCGAAGAAGGCCAGGGTCATGAAGCCGACCACCATCCACTCGGCGTCGACGTAGTTGCAGAACACCATGGTGGTCGACAGCAGCAGGCCGCAGACGATCGGCAACTTGCGCGAGAAGGTCAGCGAATTGCCACGGCGCAGCAGCCAGTCCGAGATCACCCCGCCGAGCACGCCGCCGATGAAGCCGCACACGGCAGGCAGCGAGGCGATGAAGCCGGCCTTGAGGATGGTCATGCCGCGCTCCTGCACCAGGTACACCGGGAACCAGGTCAGGAAGAAGTAGGTGATGGCGTTGATGCAGTACTGGCCCAGGTACACACCCAGGAGCATGCGGCTGGTCAGCAGCTGCTTGATGTAGCCCCATTTCGGGCCATCGTTGCCGCGTTTCTGGTCCATGTCCACCAGGCCGCCGTTCTGCTCGATGTGTTCGAGCTCGGCGGGGCTGATGCGCGGGTGCTGGCGCGGGTTGTGGATGGTCTTGAGCCAGACCGCGGAGAACACGATGCCCAGTGCGCCCATGACCACGAACACATGCTCCCAACCGAAGCTGAACACGATCCAGCCCATGATCGGGGCGAACAGCGCGGTGGCGAAGTATTGCGCCGAGTTGAAGATCGCCGATGCCGTGCCCCGCTCCTGGGTGGGGAACCAGGCCGCGACGATACGGGCATTGCCCGGGAACGACGGGGCTTCGGCGAAACCGACCAGAAAGCGCAGGGTGAACAGGGTGACCACCGCCCAGGCGACCGGCAGGCCGCCGACAAAACCTTGCAGCAGGGTGAACAGCGACCAGGTGAAGATGCTGAAGGCGTAGACGTTCTTCGAACCGAAGCGGTCCAGCAGCCAGCCGCCCGGAATCTGGCCGGCCACGTAGGCCCAGCCGAAGGCGGAGAAGATATAACCGAGGGTGACGGCGTCGATGCCAAGGTCTTTCTGCAGGCTGGAGCCTGCGATGGCGATGGTGGCTCGGTCGGCATAGTTGATCGTGGTCACCAGAAACAGCATGAACAGGATCAGGTAGCGCACATGCGTTTTTTTCGTCGCTTGCATGCTGGCAATACTCCCACTAATTATTTTTGTGCGGGCTCACGAGTTGTAGCCGGAGTGGGGCAGCCCACTCCGGGTGCGGCTATGGCAGGCCGCGGGGTGCGCTTATTGCGGACCCATCTTGTCCATCAGTGCCGCGAGCATTTCGTACTCTTCGGCGGTCAGGTCGGTCAGCGGCGTGCGCACCGGGCCTGCGTCGTAACCGGCGATCCGGGCGCCGGCCTTGACGATGCTCACGGCGTAGCCGGCCTTGCGGTTGCGGATGTCCAGGTACGGCAGGAAGAAATCGTCGATCAGCTTGGCCACGGTGGCGTGATCGTCACGGGCGATCGCGTGGTAGAAGTCCATCGCGGTCTTGGGTACGAAGTTGAATACCGCCGAGGAGTACACCGGCACGCCCAGTGCCTTGTAGGCCGCAGCATACACCTCGGCGGTCGGCAGGCCACCCAGGTAGCTGAAGCGCTCACCCAGGCGGCGACGAATCGACACCATCAGCTCGATGTCGCCCAGGCCGTCCTTGTAGCCGATCAGGTTCGGGCAGCGTTCGGCGAGCTTTTCCAGCAGGTCGGCGTTCAGGCGGCAGACGTTGCGGTTGTACACCACCACACCGATGTTCACCGATTTGCACACGGCTTCGACGTGGGCGGCAACGCCGTCCTGGCTGGCTTCGGTCAGGTAGTGCGGCAGCAGCAGCAGGCCCTTGGCGCCCAGGCGCTCGGCTTCTTGCGCGTATTCGATGGCCTGGCGGGTGGAACCACCGACGCCGGCGAGGATCGGCACCGACTTGGCGCAGGTGTCGACCGCGGTCTTGATCACCTGGCTGTATTCGCTGGCGGCCAGGGAGAAGAACTCACCAGTGCCACCGGCGGCGAACAGGGCGCTGGCGCCGTAAGGGGCCAGCCACTCCAGGCGCTTGATGTAGCCAGCCTGGTTGAAGTCGCCCTGGGCGTTGAAGTCGGTGACCGGGAAAGACAGCAGGCCGTGGGAGAGGATGGATTTCAGTTCTTGTGGATTCATTGTTGTAAGCATCCTGTGGCGCTTGGGGTGTAGGGGTGTCGTGCTGCGATGGAGGTAAGTTATCGTACAACTGGTACGATGACTAGTCCCCTTTGGCAAAAATTTGCGGTTACCCAGGGGTGCCTGTCTCGGGGTTTGCGGTGGGGTGTAGATCGAGCGCCGCCCGCGCGGCGCATCGCGAGCAAGCTCGCTCCTACATTTGTTGCAACGTGCCTCTGCCTGATAGGCCATGGTTGCCTGCCTTGATGGTACGACGCGAGATTGCGGCGGGCGCCAAGGGCGGACAACCATGGCCTGACAGACCGTGGCACGTTGCAACAAATGTAGGAGCGAGCTTGCTCGCGATGCGCCGCGCGGGCGGCGCTC
>NZ_AKJC01000288.1 GCF_000282535.1 Pseudomonas sp. GM84
GGCACGTTGCAACAAATGTAGGAGCGGATTTATCCGCGATGCGCCGCGCGGGCGGCGCTCGATTTCAAACACGCCAAAAACCTCAACCCATGCCCCTCAAAAAAAACCACCCCACCTAAAGCCCCACGCAATCAGGCCGATAACCCGTTACCCCTGTCTCCCACCACGAAGGTCCCCATGGCCACGCAAAACGCCCGCGCGGACTCGCTCTCCCTGCTGCTGTTCACCCTGCGCAGCGGCAAGCTGATGGCAATCAACCTGCTCAAGGTCAGCGAGATCATTCCCTGCCCAACGCTGACCAAGCTGCCCGAATCGCACCCGCATGTGAAAGGCGTAGCGACCCTGCGCGGCAATTCGCTGTCGGTCATCGACCTGTCCCGGGCCATCGGCGAACGCCCGCTGGCCGACCCCGACGGCGGCTGCCTGATCGTCACCGAGGTCAGCCGTTCGCGCCAGGGCCTGCATGTACAGGCCGTGAGCCGCATCGTTCATTGCCTGAGCACCGACATCAAGCCGCCGCCCTTCGGCTCGGGCAACCGCTCGTACATCACCGGCGTCACCCGGGTCGACGACAACCTGGTGCAGGTGCTGGACATCGAGAAGGTCATCCACGCCATCACCCCGCCCGAACCCGTGGCGCACCCGGGCGCACTCGGCGAAGAAGACGCCAGCCTGCTGGCCGCCGCCAACATCCTGGTGGTGGACGACAGCCAGGTAGCGCTGCAGCAGTCGGTCCACATTTTGCGCAACCTCGGCATCGACTGCCACACCGCACGCAGCGCCAAGGATGCGATCAACGTGCTGCTGGAACTGCAGGGCACCGCGCAGGAGATCAACATCATCGTGTCCGACATCGAAATGTCGGAAATGGACGGCTACGCGTTCACCCGCACCCTGCGCGAGACACCGGACTTCCAGCACCTCTACGTGCTGCTGCACACCTCGCTGGACAGCGTGATGAGCGCCGAAAAAGCCAGGCTGGCCGGGGCCAACGCCATCCTCACCAAGTTCTCTTCGCCCGAGCTTACCGACTGCCTGGTGGTTGCCGCTCGTACCGTGGTGTTTGCCGAGCGCTGAAGGTCCGTGCTGTCATATTCGGCGACAAACTCCCCAGCCCGCTGCCGGGGATGACTGGGCATAATTCGCGCCCCTCGGATCATTCGTCGGAACCGCGCCATGAAGTTTTTCAGCTCTCTCATGATCGCTTGCGCCCTCTTCAGCGTTAACGCCCAGGCCTCCAGCAGCCAGGCCTGGAACGAGCAGCGCCAGCAGATGCTCAAGGCTTGCCTGGCGGCCAGCCAGTTCAAGGATGCCCACGCCCGCGGCAAACCTGCGGAGTTCGATGACCAGGTGGGGTTCAGTGCCCTGCTGATCGAAGGGGTTTATCCACAGAAGCACATGCAGGGGCGCACGGGCACGGAGTTGTGCCTGTATGACCGCAAGCAGCAGCATGCCTTTGTCAGTGAGTGGAATCCTGAGGCCAGGTGAGGGGCTGCGGGGCGCATGCCTTGGGTTTTGAGGTGTGGCACAAATCGAGCGCCGCCCGCGCGGCGCATCGCGAGCAAGCTCGCTCC
>NZ_AKJC01000289.1 GCF_000282535.1 Pseudomonas sp. GM84
CGGCGATGAGGCCCTTGCAGGACGCCGCGAAAGCTTCTCAAACACTGAAATTCCATTGCCCAACCGACGAAAAACCGTCACAACTGATAGTCATTCGCCATTACCTCGGTTCTCGGAACCCCTCCGCGGGGGTAGAATGCGCAAAACCCGGAGCCGCAATGAACCAAGACCGCCTCAATCCCAGCCCAGACGATGCCATTACCGACGCTGCCGCGCACTGGTGCATGCGCCTGCACGCCGACGATTGCACGCTGGTCGAGCGCGAAGCGTTCGCCCGCTGGCTGGCCGCCGACCCGCGCCACGCCGACGAGTACCAGGCCATGCTGGAGATCTGGCAAACCGCCGACTTGCTGCCCCGCACCGCTACGGTCATCGACTTCAACCCGCCCGCGCAACGCTTGCCCCAGCGCCGCAACTGGCGCCCGCTGGCGTCGGCCGCGGCGCTTGCCCTGCTGGCCTTGCCCCTGGCGGGTTGGGTGGGTTGGGAGCAAGGCTGGCTACCCAACCACTACCAGCACTTCAGCGCCAGCGATAACACCCAGACCGTGCAGCTGAGCGACGGCAGTACGGTCGAGCTCAACCTCAACAGCGAACTGACCTACCTCAATTACAAGGACCGGCGCCAGGTCACCCTCAAGCGTGGCGAGGCGTTCTTCAAGGTGCAGCACGACAGTGCACACCCCTTCATCGTGCAGGCAGCGCATGGCCAGACGCGGGTGACGGGTACCCAGTTCAACGTGTGGAAGTATGAGGACCAGGTCAAGGTCACCCTGGTGCAAGGTTCGGTGCTGGTCAGCAGCAATGGCAGCACGGGCGGCTACCGCCTCGGCCCCGGCATGCAGGCCAGTTACCGCACCGGCGACTTCGAGCCGC
This sequence comes from Pseudomonas sp. GM84, assembly GCF_000282535.1. GTDB lineage: Bacteria > Pseudomonadota > Gammaproteobacteria > Pseudomonadales > Pseudomonadaceae > Aquipseudomonas. The sequence goes on from NZ_AKJC01000289.1 coordinate 874, forward strand.
AGATGGCCCAGAGCGACGACTACGGCAACAGCCTGGCCTGGCGCAGCGGCAAGCTGGTACTCGATAACCTCAGCCTGGAACAGGCCCTGCCGGTCATCAATCGCTACCTCGAAAAGCCGCTGCTGCTGGCCGATGCCAGCACCGGCCGGATTCGCATCAGCGGCATCTACAACACCCGCGAAGTCGGGCGCCTGGTGGACAACCTGCCCAAGGTGCTGCCGGTCTACCTGACCCGCAGCAAGGACGGCAGTACCGTGCTCAATGGCATTTCCCCGCCGCCCGACAAGGGCTGAGGCCCTACAGCGTCATCGCCGCCAGCCAGCCGAAGGCCAGCAGCGGCAGGTTGTAGTGCAGGAACGTCGGTACCACGGTGTCCCAGATATGGTGATGCTGGCCGTCCACGTTCAGCCCCGAGGTCGGCCCGAGCGTCGAGTCCGATGCCGGCGAGCCCGCATCACCCAAGGCACCCGCCGTACCGACGATGCACACCGTGGCCAGCGGGTCGAAGCCCAGCTGCACGCACAGTGGCACGAAGATCGCGGCCAGGATCGGCACCGTCGAGAACGACGAACCGATCCCCATGGTCACCAGCAGTCCCACCAACAGCATCAGCAAGGCACCAATGCCCTTGCTGTGGTCGATCCACTGCGCCGATGTTTCCACCAGGCTCTTGACCTCGCCCGTGGCTTTCATCACATCGGCGAAGCCCGACGCGGCAATCATGATGAAGCCGATCATGGCCATCATCTTCATGCCTTCGGTGAACAGGTCGTCGGTCTCTTTCCAGCGCACGATGCCTGACAGCGAGAAGATCAAGAAACCGACCATGGCGCCGATGATCATCGAATCCAGCCACAGCTGGACGATGAACGCCGAGGCAATGGCCAGCCCCGCCACCAGCAGCGTCAGCGGGTTGTACTGGACGCTGACCTGCTCGACCTGCTCGATGCGCGCCAGGTCGTAGTCGCGCTTCTTGCGGTAGCTGACGAACACCGCCAGCAGCAGGCCGACCAACATGCCCGCGGCCGGAATGGCCATGGCATGGGTGACGTTGACCGCGCTGACATCGACCCCGGCGCGGGCGACGTTGGCCAGCAGGATCTCGTTGAGGAAGATGTTGCCGAAGCCCACCGGCAGGAACATGTACGGCGTGATCAAGCCGAAGGTGATGACACAGGCGATCAGCCGGCGGTCGATGCGCAGGCGGGTCAGCACGTACAGAAGCGGCGGCACCAGCAGCGGGATGAAGGCGATGTGGATGGGCAGGATGTTCTGCGACGACACCGCCACTACCAGCATCAGGCCGATCAGCAGCCATTTGACCTTGCCGCCGTTGGCGTGACCCTGGCGGTCGATCATGCTCAGGGCACGGTCAGCCAGGGCATGGGCCAGGCCTGACTTGGCGATGGCCACGGCAAAGGCGCCGAGCAAGGCATACGACAACGCCACCGTGGCGCCACCGCCCAGGCCGCCGTTGAAGGCCTTGAGCGTCCCCTCGATACCCAGCCCGCCAACCAAGCCTCCGACCAGCGCGCCGATGATCAGGGCGATCACCACGTGCACCCGGGACAGGCTGAGTATCAGCATGATGCCGACGGCGGCTATCACAGCATTCATGGTTTGGTTTACCTCGTGGCGACAGACAAAAACCGCGCACTCTGAAGCAGTGGGGGGCGGATGTCAAAAGCGCCATGGTACGGCGTGTTACGCGCGGTGGTGAATTTTAATTGAACGTTTGAATAAAGAAAAATCGGAACGGGTCGATATAGCGGGGATGCAGGGTGCATGGTTTGGGTTGTGTGGCGTTTTTGAGATCGAGCGCCGCCCGCGCGGCGCATCGCGGATGAATCCGCTCCTACATTTGTTGCAACGTGCCACGGTCTGTTAGGCCATGGTTGTCCGCCTTT
>NZ_AKJC01000290.1 GCF_000282535.1 Pseudomonas sp. GM84
CACAGGAATCGCGTCAACTTTCAGAAGTTGAGCAAGACAGTTGCTCCCACAGGGACCCCACTGTTCCCTGTGGGAGCCGGCTTGCCGGCGATAGGGCCCGAACAGCCAGCCCAGGAATAGCGTACTGTACCGTACCATGCAGTACAGTACAGCCATCGATCAACCAAACAACTTCGCCAGATACCCCAGCTTCTTCTTGTACGACCGCCGCGCCTCCAGCGCCTGCTCCATGCTCACCGGCAAGAACCGCGCCTGCTGGTTTGGCTGCATCTGCCCGACCAGGTCCAGGTCGGCGCTGATCACCGTGCCGATCATGGCGTAGCCCCCACCCGACACCGCATCGCGGTGCAGGATGATGGGCTCGAGCCCTGCCGGCACCTGGATCGAGCCAATCGGGTAGCAGCTGTCGACGATGTTCGAAGGGTCCGACCCAGCCCCAAACGGTTGCTCGCGCGGCTGGAAGCTCAGCGCATCGCCGCCCTTGTAGCGGTAACCGATACGGTCGGCTTCGGACCCGACCGTCCAGGCATCGGTGAAGAAGCTTTGCGCCGCCGCCTCGCTCAGGCGATGGAAGTACAACCCCGGCACCACCCGCAACACCACTTCCCCACCCAGTGCCTGGCGCAGCGCCATGGGCAGGCTGGCCCCCGCACGGGTCTTGCCGCTGGGCTGGCCAACCGGCAACACGTCACCCGCCATCAGCTTGCGACCGTGATAGCCACCGAGTGCACCCAACGCGTAGGTCGAGCGGCTGCCCAGCACCTCGGGCACATCGATGCCGCCGGCCACCGCCAGGTACGCCCGTGCCCCCGCCTTGGGGAAGCCGAAACGCAGCACCTGCCCTGCCCTCACCGCAAACGCGGTGTACGGGTGCTGCTCACGCCCATCGAGCAGCACCGGCATCTGCGCACCACACACCGCCACCAGGGCATCGTGCTGGAACTCCAGCTCCGGCCCCACCAGCGCGCATTCAAGGCCGGCAGCACCAGGCGCGTTGCCCACCAGATGGTTGGCCGCGCGCAGGGCGTACTGATCGAGTGCGCCGGAAGGCGGAATGCCCAGGTGATAGAAGCCTTCGCGGCCAAGGTCCTGCACCGAGGTGGCCAGGCCAGGTTTGAGCACCTTGATCATGCCAACGCCTCCTGCAACGACTTGGGATAGCCGACGGGGTCGGCGAGAAACGCATCCAGGGAAAACTCCACCGGGCGGATACGCAGGTCGAAGCGCCCGTCCTCGACGTCTGCCACCGCCTGGTCGTAGGTCCGGCGGTCGATGGGTTTGAATTGCACGATATCGCCCGGGCGGAAGAACACCATGTGCTCCTTCAGGTAGGCGAGGGTCTGCTGCGGGTCGTAGATCGGCGCCGGGGTGACGCCGAACATCTGGTAACCGCCCGCCCCCCGCACCGAGTAGATGCAGCCGAAACAGCCGCCATGGCCCAGGGTCAGCTTGGGTGTGTCGGTACGCGGGCGCAGGTACTTGGGCACCTGCAACTGGCGTTCGCGCTCGACCATCTGGAACATGAACGGCAAACCGGCGACGAAGCCGACCATCGACACGAACCACGGCGCCCCGCTGTGCGCGGCAATGAACGCGTCGACATCGGCCAGGCCGTTGACCCGCGCGGCGTATTCCAGGTCGGTGCTCTGCGGGTCCTGATGGCGGTCACGAAACCGCATCAGGGTTTCATGGGTCCAGGGATCGTTGTACAGCACCGGGATCTCGATGATCCGCGTGCTCAACGAACGCTCGGCCACCGCTTGCGCCTCGGCGCCCCGCACGGCTTCGAGCAGGGCTTCGGGGGCGATACGGTCGGGGTCGAAACGGATCTGGAACGAGGCGTTGGCCAGGCACACGTCGAGCACGCCCTCCAGCGCCAGGCGCTCGACTGCGCGGGTGACCGCCAGCCCCTTGAAGAAGGCTTCCAGCGACATGCTTTCGCTGACCTCGGCGAACAGGTGCTCGTCGGCACCGAAGCTGTAGCGGATCGGGGTTGTGGCAAGCGGCTCGGCCATGTCTGCTCCTTTTCTTGGAATCTTTATCGGTATGGCAGGCAAAAACAATGCGGTGCAGCGAAGGTCGCCTAACGCGGCGTGCGCACCTTGATGCCAGCGTTGTCCAGCGCCGTGCGCGTGACCTCGACCAGGTCGAGGGCGCCCGGCGTGTCGCTGTGCAGGCAGATGGAATCGAATTCGATTGCCAGGTCCTGCCCTTCGACAGTACGCACCACGCCTTCCTGGCAGGCCCGCAGCACCCGCTCGGCGACCCGTTGCGGCTCGTAGCCACGCACGTTGCGGGTGAACACGATGGAGCCGCTCAGGTCGTACTCGCGGTCCGCGTAGAACTCGCGGACCACCGGCTGGCCGAGCTCCTGGGCGATACGGCAGATCACCGAGCCTGGCATGCAGTACAACAGCAGCTCCGGTTCGATCACTCGCAGGTTTTCCACCAGCAGCCGCGCGGCCTCCTCATCGCGGGCCAGGTGCATGTACAGCGCGCCGTGCGGCTTGATGTGCTGCAGGCTGACGCCCTGGGCACGGGCGATTTCCCGCAGCGCCCCCAGCTGGTAGAGCATGTCGTCGACCAGCTCCTGGGCCGGCGCGTTGATGTGCCGACGGCCGAAGCCGACCAGGTCACGAAAGCCTGGATGCGCCCCCACCGCCACCCCAAGCGCCTTGGCCCGCTCGACCGTGCGGCGCATGGTGCCCGGGTCGCCGGCGTGGAAGCCGGTGGCGATGTTGGCCGAGCTGATGAAGGCCATCAGTTCGTTGTCGACGCCATCACCGATGGTCCACGGGCCGAAGCCCTCGCCCATGTCCGAATTGAAATCCACCGCCTGCATGTCTATCTCCTGGTGCTTGTGGCTGCATGAAGGCCACGTTAGATTCTCCCCACCCCCTTGGGAAGATCTATAAACAGATAGGGTGTCTTCTGAAAAACAGATACCCAGGAGTTGTCCGTGTCATTGACCTTGCGCCAGGTTCGCTACTTCGTCGCCACTGCCGAGATCGGCCAGATCTCCCAGGCGGCGATCCACCTCAATATCTCCCAGTCGGCGGTGACCACTGCGATCAAGGAACTGGAGGCGATGCTGGGCGTGCTGCTGTTCCAGCGTTCCCCGCAGGGCATGAACCTGACCGATGCCGGCCGGCACTTTCTCAACCGCGCCTACGTGATCCTGCGCAGCGTCGACGATGCGCTGAACAGCCCGCTGCCGGACGTGCGCGCCAGTGGCCTGCTGCGCCTGGCGGCCAGCTACACGGTGATCGGCTACTTCCTGCCGCACCATTTGCAGCGCCTGGAGCACTGGCACCCCGATGTGACCTTGCAGGTGCACGAACAGGAGCGCAGCGCCATCGAGCAAGGCCTGCTGGACGGCCGCTTCGACATGGCGGTGGTGCTCACCGCCAACCTCACCCACCCGGACATCGTCTCGGAAACCCTGTTCAACTCCGAACGCCGCCTGTGGCTGCCAAGCCATCACCCGCTGTGCGAACGCTCGGCCGTGAGCCTTGCCGATGTCGCCCGTGAGCCCTTCATCCTGCTCACCGTGGACGAGGCCGAGCAAAGCGCCATGCGCTACTGGGAGCAGGCCGGTCAACGCCCCAGCGTGCGCGTGCGCACCAGCTCGGTGGAAGCGGTGCGCAGCATGGTCGCCAATGGCAGCGGCGTGGCGATCCTCTCGGACCTGGTGCACCGGCCCTGGTCGCTGGAAGGCAAGCGCATCGAGACGGTGACCATCAGCGACCCGGTGACGCCGATGAGCGTGGGCCTGGCCTGGCACCGCGAGCGGGCCTTCAGCCCGGCCATGCAGGCGCTGCGCAACTACTTCCATGATGCGTTCCTGGCGCCGCAGCAACTTTCTGCTCGGCGCTGAACCGATCACGCAGCAGGCAGGCCAGTGACCCACGGCAGCCGAGCCTTTAGACTTGCCGCTTTTTCCTGCAAGAGAGCCAGCCATGCGCATTACCAGCCCCCGTGCCGCCACCAGCTGCGGCCTGGCGGCGATCCTGTTGTGGAGCACCGCCAGCGGCCTGATCCGCAGTGTCAGCGAGCACTTCGGCCCGATTGGCGGCGCCGCGCTGATCTACACCCTGGGCGCCGCCCTGTTGGTGATGCTCCTCGGCCGCCCGCGCCTGCGCCACGCCTCGCGCTTCTACCTGCTCAGCGGATCGGCGCTGTTCATTGCCTACGAGATCTGCCTGTGCCTGGCCCTGGGATACGCCGTGAGCCGTACACAGGCGATCCAGCTGGTGGTGGTCAACTACCTGTGGCCAAGTCTGACGGTACTGCTGGCGATCTTCATGAACCGCCAGCCGGCGCGCTGGCTGATCGTGCCCGGCACCGCCATCGCCCTGCTGGGCATCCTGTGGGTGGTGAGCACCGATGGGCTTTCGCTGGACAGCATCGTCGGCAATGTTGCCTCCAACCCGCTGAGCTACAGCCTGGCGGCGGCCTGCGCGATCACCTTTGCCTTGTACTGCAACGTGACCCGGCGCTATGCCAGTGGGCAAAGCCATGTGGTGCTGTTCTTTTTGCTGACTGCTGGCGTGCTGTGGGTCAAGTACCTGTTCAGCAGCGAGGCGCTACCGCCCTTCTCCCTGACTCACAGCCTGGAGTTGCTGGCGGCGGCGGTGGGCATGGCGGGTGGGTATGCGCTGTGGAACATCGGCATTCTGCGCGGCAATCTGACGTTGCTGGCGACGGCTTCGTATGCGGCGCCGGTGTTGTCGTCGGCATTTGCTGCCGCCTGGCTTGGGGCGCAGCTGGGGTTGCAGTTCTGGCAGGGGGCGGTGTTGGTGACTGCGGGTTCGTTGTTGTGCTGGCAGGCGACGCGGGGCTGAGGGCTTGTCACCACATTTTTGGCGTCCGTGAGATCGAGCGCCGCCCGCGCGGCGCATCGCGAGCAAGCTCGCTCCTACATTTGTTGCAACGTGCCGCAGTCTGTCAGGCCATGGTTGTCCGCTTTTTAGCACCCGCCAAACAACCGTGTCGTACCCACAAGGCTGACAACCATGGCCTATCAGGCATAGGTACGTTGCAACAAATGTAGGAGCGAGCTTGCTCGCGATGCGCCGCGCGGGCGG
>NZ_AKJC01000291.1 GCF_000282535.1 Pseudomonas sp. GM84
CCGGCTGGCTGCCGCTGCCGATCATGCCCAGCGCGGGCTCCACGCTGACCGCCCATTGCTCGCCGAGGCAGGCTTTGAGTTCAGGGGCCAGGCGATCGGCCTGGGCCTGGATGTCGGCCTGGCTGCGGGTCAGCAGGCGCAGGCTGGGCAGGCGCTCGGCCAGGCGGTCGGGGTTGCGGTACAGCGCCAGCACCGCTTCAAGTGCGGCGAGGGTGATCTTGTCGACGCGCAGGGCGCGCTTGAGCGGGTTTTTCTTGATCTTGGCGATCAGTTCCTTGCGGCCGACGATGATGCCGGCTTGCGGGCCGCCGAGCAGTTTGTCGCCGCTGAAGGTGACGATGTCGGCGCCGTCAGCCAGGGCCTGGCGCACGGTCGGCTCGGCGGGCAGGCCCCAGCGCGTCAGGTCGAGCAGGCTGCCGCTGCCGAGGTCTTCGAGCAGTGGCAGTTCATGCTGGTGAGCGATGCGTGCCAGCTCGGCGGTAGGCACCTGGGTGGTGAAGCCCTGGATGCTGTAGTTGCTGCAATGCACGCGCATCAGCAAGCCGGTACGCGGGCCGATGGCCGCTTCGTAATCGCGGGCGTGGGTGCGGTTGGTGGTGCCGATCTCGTGCAGCTTCACCCCGGCGCGGGCCATGATGTCGGGGATGCGGAAGGCGCCGCCGATCTCGATCAGCTCGCCTCGGGAAATGATGCCCTCCTTGCGTGCGCCTAGGCTATTGAGCGCCAGCAGCACGGCGGCGGCGTTGTTGTTGACCACAGTGACGGCCTCGGCGCCGGTGAGCTCGCGGATCAGGCCTTCGATGAGGTCGTCACGGTCGCCGCGCTTGCCGGTGGCCAGGTCGAATTCGAGGTTGAGCGGGTAGCGCGCGGCGGTCTGCATGGCTTCGACGGCCTCCTCCGGCAGCAGGGCGCGGCCGAGGTTGGTGTGCAGCACGGTGCCGGTGAGGTTGAACACGCGGCGGACCTGGCTGCGCTGCTGGACGGCCAGCCGTTCACCGGTGCGGCCCAGCAGGACTTCGGCGGCCAGTTCGGCGGCGCTGAGTTGGCCATTGCGAGCAGGATCGCGCAGGTCATCGAGCAGCTGGCGCAGGGTGGCCAGCACGGCGTCGCGGCCGTGGCGGTCGATCAGCGGGAGGCAGGCCGGGTGGCGCAGGAGGGTGTCGATGGACGGCAGGCGTGGGGTGTCGCTGGCGGGGCTTGGAGACATGCAGTACTACCTTGGACGGGTCCGTTGTCTGTTCGGGCGCTATCGCCGGCAAGCCGGCTCCCACATCGATCACCGCTGACCTTGTGGGAGCCGG
>NZ_AKJC01000292.1 GCF_000282535.1 Pseudomonas sp. GM84
TAATCACCCTTCGTCTCGGTGAGGCGCGCATTCTACGGAGGAATGAGCATCCCCGCAAGTCATTGAACAACTTATTTTTCCAATTACGACAAAAATGGAAATTCAGACACAAAAAAAGCGACCCTAAGGTCGCTTTCTCTGTTACTTCCGGGTGTTCAGTGGGCCCTGGAAGTGGAATATGGCGCAGCGGACGGGACTCGAACCCGCGACCCCCGGCGTGACAGGCCGGTATTCTAACCGACTGAACTACCGCTGCGCTATACATCGAGTGGTGGGTGATGACGGGATCGAACCGCCGACCCTCTGCTTGTAAGGCAGATGCTCTCCCGGCTGAGCTAATCACCCTTCGTCTCGGTGTGGCGCGCATTCTACGGAGGGCCTGCTAGCCTGGCAAGCACTTTTTTCAAGTTTTTCAAAAAAATTATCAGGCCTTTCAACAACCTAGCTTCGACGCCCATTTCTTTCCTTATATACAGCTACTGGCCCAATGACAGGGCTGGCCTGGAGCGGCTGCTCGGAGAATAATGCCCGCCTTATGCCTTAAGGAGAGATTGCCCCCCATGTGGTTCAAGAACCTGCTGACCTACCGCCTGACCCAGGATGTCCCCTTCGAGGCTGAAGCTCTGGAAGCTGCCCTGGCCAGCAAGCCGGCCCGCCCATGCGCGAGCCAGGAGCTGACCACCTATGGCTTCGTCGCACCGTTCGGCAAGGGCGAGGACGCTCCCCTGGTGCACGTCAGCGGCGAGTTCCTGCTGATTGCCGCGCGCAAGGAAGAACGCATCCTGCCCAGCAGCGTGGTCAACGATGCGGTGAAGGAAAAGGTCGAAGAGATCGAGACCGAGCAGATGCGCAAGGTCTACAAGAAGGAACGCGACCAGATCAAGGACGAGATCATCCAGGCCTTCCTGCCGCGTGCGTTCATCCGCCGCTCGATGATCTTCGCCGCCATCGCCCCGCGCCTGGGGATGATCCTGGTCAACTCGGCCAGCGCCAAGCGCGCCGAAGACCTGCTGTCGACCCTGCGTGAAGTGATGGGCTCGCTGCCCGTGCGCCCGGCCACGGTGAAGATCGCCCCGACCGCGACCATGACCGACTGGGTCAAATCGCAACAGGCCGCCGAAGGTTTCTATGTGCTGGACGAATGCGAACTGCGCGACACCGCCGAAGACGGCGGTATCGTGCGTTGCAAGCGCCAGGACCTGACCGGCGAGGAAATCCAGCTGCACCTGAGCACCGGCAAGGTGGTCACCCAGCTGGCCCTGGCCTGGCAGGACAAGCTGTCGTTCGTGCTCGACGACAAGATGGTGATCAAGCGCCTGAAGTTCGAAGAGCTGCTGCAGGAGCAGGCCGAACAGGATGGTGGCGATGAAGCCGCGCAACAGTTCGATGCCAGCTTCCTGCTGATGATGATGACCTTCAGCGAGTTCCTGCCGGTGCTGTTCGAGGCACTGGGTGGTGAAGAGATTCCGCAAGGGGTCTGAATCTGCTGATATGCCGGTGCTGATCTGGAAGACATCCTGAGTCAGTACCGGCCCAATCGCCGGCAAGCCGGCTCCCACAGGTGCACCACAGGGCTGAAGGACTGTGTTGTACCTGCGGGAGCCGGCTTGCCGGCGATTGGGCCAGTGAAAATCACAGAGAAACAACTATAAAAGGACCTCTACCATGCGCGCCCTCGCCGCCCTCAGCCGCTTCGTCGGCAACACCTTCGCCCTCTGGGTACTGGTGTTCGCCTGCCTGGCCTTCCTGCAACCGCAATGGTTCATCGCCCTCAAGGTCGCCATCGTGCCGTTGCTGGGCGTGGTGATGTTCGGCATGGGCCTGACCCTCAAGCTCGACGACTTCGCCGCCCTCGCCCGCCAGCCCTGGCGCGTGGCACTGGGGGTGGTGGCGCACTTCGTGATCATGCCGGGCATGGCCTGGCTGCTGTGCCAGCTGTTCCACCTGCCGGCGGAAATCGCCGTGGGCGTGATCCTGGTCGGCTGCTGCCCGAGCGGCACGGCGTCGAACGTGATGGTCTGGCTGTCCAAGGGCGACCTGGCGCTGGCGGTGGCGATCGCCGCGGTAACCACCCTGCTGGCCCCGCTGCTGACCCCGGCGCTGATCTGGTTCCTGGCCTCGGCCTGGCTGCCGGTGTCCTTCATGGACATGTTCTGGTCGATCCTGCAGTTGGTGATGCTGCCGATCATCCTTGGGGTATTGGCCCAGCGTCTGCTGGGCGCGCGGGTACAGATGGCGGTGCAGGTGCTGCCACTGGTGTCGGTGGTGAGCATCGTCATGATCGTCTGCGCGGTGGTGGCGGCCAGCCAGGCGAAGATCGCCGAATCGGGGCTGCTGATCATGGCGGTGGTGATGCTGCACAACAGCTTTGGCTACCTGCTGGGTTATCTCACCGGGAAGTTCTGCAAGTTGCCGCTGGCCCAGCGCAAATCGCTGGCGCTGGAGGTGGGGATGCAGAATTCGGGGTTGGGGGCTGCCTTGGCGGCGGCGCATTTCTCGCCGCTGGCGGCGGTGCCCAGTGCGCTGTTCAGCGTTTGGCACAATATTTCCGGGGCGCTGCTGTCTACGTGGTTCCGGCGGATGGAAGCGCCTTTGGATGCCGTTGAAGGTGCGGAGCCTGCCAGGGATTGATGTTGGCTGCACTGGCCCTATCGCCGGCAAGCCGCCTCCCACAGGTACAGCACAAGCCTCAAGGGCAGTGATCTTCCTGTGGGAGCCGGCTTTCCGGCGATAGGGCC
>NZ_AKJC01000293.1 GCF_000282535.1 Pseudomonas sp. GM84
CGGCCTCCTGAAGTCGCAATTTGCGGTGCCTGAACTACCGCGCGCTTAAAAGCAAAAAGCAAAAAGCAAAAAGCAAAAAGCAAAAGCGAAAAACAGAATCGCGTTGTGCTTATGAGGGGATGCTTTGACATCGACCTGCGTGAGGGCAGCGGTAGAATTCAATAAAAATCCGCTATTCTCAGCACTCCTGCGCCCGGACCCCACCATGGAACTGCACATCCGCCTCGAAGGCCGCAAAGGCCTGGCCGACCAGCTCTACCAACAGCTGCGCGCCGGCATCGACAGCGGCCACCTGGCCGCCGGCTCCCAGCTACCCCCTACCCGCCTGCTGGCCGAGCAGCTGGGCGTGTCACGCAAGACCGTGGCCGAAGCCTACTCACGCCTGACCTACGACAACCTGCTCAGCGGCGTGGTCGGCCGCGGCACGTTCATTACCCCACGCCAACCCGTGCGCAGCAACGAAGCCCAGACAGTCCCCCTGGCCGCAGCCGCCTCGCTGGGCCGCTGGCAACAGCGCGCCACGGTATTGGCAAGGCGCACCCAGGAAGCCCCGTCGCGCTACGACTTCGTCGGCGGCGCCTCGATCAAGTCGCAGTTCCCCTTCGACCAGTGGCGCAGCTGCCTGAACTACGCCCTGCGCCGCAGCCAGCGCCACCCCGAGCGACAGTTCACCGCCCAGGGGCTGCCGGAACTGCGCGAGGCCATCGCCCACCACGTTGCCTACACGCGAGGCGTGCACTGCAACCCAGCCGACGTACTGGTGTGCAACGGCGCCCAGCAGGCCCTGGACCTGATCGCCCGGGTACTGATCGAACCCGGCTGCCCGGTGGCCATGGAAGACCCCGGCTACCCGCCAGCGCGGCAGCTGTTTCTGGCATTGGGTGCAAAACTGCAATCCGTGCCTGTGGATGACGAAGGCCTGTGCGTGGAGCAGATCGCCGACGGCACCCGGCTGATCTACGTGACACCTTCGCACCAGTTTCCCCTCGGCATGCCGATGAGCATCCAGCGCCGCCAGGCCCTGCTGGCCCGGGCCGCCGAGCTCGGCGCGCTGATCATCGAAGACGACTATGACTGCGAGTTTCGCTACCAGGGCCCGGCAGCGGATGCCCTGCAACGGCTCGACCGTCAGGGGCTGGTGGCCTATGTCGGGACGTTCTCGAAAACCCTGCTGCCGGAACTGCGCCTGGGCTATGCCGTGCTGCCACCGGCCGTGCTCGAAGCGGCCTGCGTGGCCAAGCACCTGAGCGACTGGCACAGCCCCACCCTGCTGCAATGGGCACTGGCGCGCTTCATCGGCGAAGGCCACCTGAACAAGCACATTCGCCGCTGCCATGACATCTACAGTGCCCGGCGCGAGCGCATCCTCACCCGCCTGGACGGTGACCTGGCACCCTGGTTCAAAGCGATACCGGCCAGTGCCGGGTTTCACCTCAGCGCACTGGCGCAGCCTGGCGTGGATGTCGAGCTGCTGGCCAACCTCGCACGCAAGGTGGAGGTCGGCCTTTACTCGCTGGCGCCGTTCTTCGACGAAGCGCCTGTGCGCCCTGGGTTGCTGCTGGGCTTCGGCGCCATCGAACTGCTGGACATCGACCCGGCACTGGACCGGGTCCGCGACACCCTGCAGCGCCTCAGTTGACGGCAGCCGCCTGGCCGCCCTGCCCTCGCCGGGCAATGGCGGCAGCGTAACCACGCGGGGCAAAGCAGGTGGTGACCAGCAGCATGGCCAGCACGGTGACGGTCAACAGCGTCCACGAAGCCTGGAAATCGCCGCTCACGTCACGCAGCCAACCGGTGATGTACGGCACGATCCCGGTGATGATGAACCCGACCCCCTGCACGAACGCCGCGAGGCTGCCCGCCTCTGCCGGCGTCTTCAGATGTTCCAGGGTCAAGGTGAGGCTCAGGCTGAAGCAAGCCCCCAGGCCAAAACCGATCATCGCCACCCAGACGCCCATGGCCCCGTTCGGCGCCAGCAACAAGCCAAGGAAGCCCGCCAGCTGGATCGCCAGCGCCAGCCACAGCCCTGGCCGACGATCCGCCCAGCCGCGCAGCAACAATGGCAGGCCCAGCGCACCGGCCACCTGGAAAATGGTCATCAGCCCCACCAGGTCACCACCGCCCTGGGCCGTGCCGCCATGCTCCAGATGGTAGGCCGGCAACCAGGCGACCATGCTGGTGTAGCCCCCGTTGATCAGGCCGAAGTACAACGCCAGCAGCCATGCCCGACGCGTGCCGAACCAGTGGCCACCGGCAGCGCCGGCCAGTTTTGGCGCAGCATCACGCGGGCGCAGCATGGCCCAGGCCAGCACCGCCAGCAGTGCCGGCATTGCCCATACCCCAAGGCCCGCCTGCCAGTGACCAAAGTGCCCGCTGATGTGCGGCCCCAGCACTGCGGCCAGCCCGCCGCCACTCATCAGTGCAGCCGAATACAGGCCCATGGCCGCGGCCAGGCGGCCGGGGAACCAGCGATTGACCAAGCCGGGCATCATGCCCTGCACCACCGCCGCGCCAAGGCCCGCCAGCACTGCACTGGCGAGCAGTGCCCAGGCGCTGTCCAGCTGCAGGCGCCACAGGCAGGCCAGGGCAATGGCGGCGAGGCCGCCGAGCATGCCGCCATGCTCGCTGATCCAGCGCCGCAGCCAGGGCTGCAGCAACGGCACCAGGCCCATGCACAGCACCGGTAGCGCCGTCAGCAGCGCGGCTTGCTGGTAGCCCAGGCCGGTGCTGGTGCGCATCGGTTCGAGCAACGGCCCGATGCTGGTCAGGATCGGCCGCAGGTTCAGGGCCAGCAGCACCACCAACAGCAAGTTCAACGGCCCTCTCATTGCGCGTTCGCCTGCTTCCATTGCAGGTACAGGTCTGCCTCCCCTGCGGGCTTGAGCGGACGCAACGGCAGGCTCTGCTGCTGCGGCGGGCGGGCCATCTGCGCATACACAGCGGCGGTGGACAGGCCATAGGGCTCGCCTTCGTCGTTGTCGTAGGCGAACCAGGCGCGCTCGATGCCGCACAGGTGCATGGCTGCCAGGCACATTGGGCAGGGATGGCCAGTGGCATAGATTTCGGCACCGTCCAGGCGCGTACGGCCCAAGGCCTGGGCGGCCTTGCGGATGGCCTGCAGCTCGGCGTGGGCAGTCGGGTCCTGGGTGCTGTGGATCTCGTTGACGGCGCGGGCGATCACCTGGCCCTGGTACACCAGCACGGCGCCGAAGGGCCGTCCACCGGCCTGGATATTGGCGCGGGCCAGGTCGAGGGCTTCGCGCATGTAGCGTTCTTCGGACATGAATCGGATCTCCTGGTGCAAGACCCGGTCATTATCCCGCCTCCTCGGGCCGGGCTGAAATGAAGAGATTGGATGCCTGTCAGTGGCCTCCTTAATGGCCCTGATTGGCCTCCTGGCAAAGCGCGTGATTGGCTATCGGGCCGCAGGGCGGGCGGCGTTAAGGTAGTGCCATGTCCACACTGAATCCCTCGGAGAACACCATGCACAACCGTATCGAATGGGCCAAACACTCGCCTGAAGCCTACAAGGCCATGGTCGGCCTGGAGCAGGCCCTGGCCAAGAGCGGCCTGGAGAACTCGCTGCTGGAGCTGGTGCGCCTGCGTGCGTCGCAGATCAACGGCTGCGCCTATTGCGTGAACATGCATGCCAATGACGCGCGCAAGGCTGGCGAGACCGAAGCGCGGTTGCAGACGCTGAGCGTGTGGCAGGAAACCCACTACTTCACCCCGCGTGAGCGTGCGGCGCTGGCCTGGGTCGAGTGCTTGACCCGCCTGCCCGAGCGCGGCGCGCCGCAGCCGGAGTACGAGGCGCTGCAACAGCACTTCGAGCCGGCGGAGGTGGTCAACCTGACCCTGGCGATTGCCACCATCAATGCCTGGAACCGGTTTGGTGTTGGCTTTGCGATGGTGCCGGCCTGATCGATAGTCGCTTGTCAGTGACGGCCCTATCGCCGGCAAGCCGGCTCCCACAGCTACTGCAACAATGCGGATACCTGTGGGAGCCGGCT
>NZ_AKJC01000294.1 GCF_000282535.1 Pseudomonas sp. GM84
CCCCCGTCACTGGCTGCTGTACAACGGCCTGATCAGCGCCATGGGGATGCAGTGGAGCATGTCCAGCTACCTCAGCCGCGGCGGCTCGCTGCGGGCCAGCGCCACCACCGGCCAGGCGATCGCCCTGGCCTACGTCATCAGTGTGGCGATCGGCATGTACCTGTTCGTGCAGGGCTATGTGCGCAACCGCCTGCAGCGCTACATGGGCGCCCTGCTGCTGGCCGCCGGGCTGGTCGTGCCGTTGTCGCGTGGGCCCTGGATCGGCGCGGGGATCATCGTTGCGGTGTTCATCGCCACCGGCAAAGGCGCCGTCAAGCGCCTGACCCTGCTGGCCTGCGCCGGCCTGCTGGCGTTGCCGCTGCTGACCGTGCTGCCCGGCGGCGAGAAAGTGCTCGACCTGCTGCCGTTCGTCGGCAACCTGGAAAAAGAGAACATCACCTACCGCCAGCGCCTGCTCGACAACGCCTGGATCACCATCCAGCGCAACCCGATGTTTGGCTCGTTCGACTTCCGCAACACCCCAGAGATGCAGACGATGATCCAGGGCGAAGGCATCATCGACATCGTCAACAGCTACATCAGCCTGGCGCTGCGCTTTGGCCTGGTCGGACTGGCGCTGTTCGTGGCGTTCTTCGCCAGCGTGCTGCTGGCGCTGTACAAAGCCTTGCGGGCGTTTCCCGACAAGGAGGACGAACACCGACGATTGGGCCGAACGTTGCTGGCAACCTTGCTCGGGATTCTGGTGATCATCTTCACCGTCAGCAGCATTACCGTCATCCCGGTGGTGTACTGGTCGGTGGGCGGGCTGGGTGTGGCCTACGTACAGATGGTGCGCAGGCTCAGGAGCAGTGAATCCACCGTGCTGGGCACTGCCCAGCCCACCAACCAGGTACTTTCATGACAAGGATTGGTCTGCGCCCGAGGGTCAGGGCTTCGCTACTCGTGGGTCTGTTGTCGCTGCCGGCACTCGCCTGGTCCTCGGCATGGACCGTCAGCGTCGACGAACAGAACGGTCTGCCCAGCGTGACTCGCGGCGGCGGCCCGGCCATGCAGGCACGCTTCGATTTCTGGGGGCCCGACTGGAGCTGGACCGGCTTCGGCACGGCGCTGAAGGTCAACGCGCCCTACCGCTACACGCTCAACGGCAAGAACCCGCAACTGGATTTCGAGCTGGCGGCAGACATCAGCAAGCCGCAGCCGCAGACCCTGAGCTGGGCGTTCGACCTGAACGCCCGAAGCCTGCGCCGTGGTGTGATGGGCGGCGGCATGGTGTTCCGCTTCGACCCTGCCCTGTTCACCGCAGAAATGGGTGAACCGCAGCTGCTGCCCGGCAACCGCGGCTGGTCGTGGGGCAACGCTGCAAGGCGCATTGAGCTGCGTTTCGAACCCGCGTTGGCGAAGGTGTATTTCGAGCGCGGCGACACGTCGGAAATCCGTGCGTTTTTCTACACCGACCCGATCGTGCCCGGCCAACAGCACGTGAAGGCGGTGCTGAACCTGACCGGCGACATCGAGCTCCGCCCGACCGCGACCGAACGTTTCGGCCTGGCCGACACCACGCGCTGGCCAGACGACCAGTTGGGCTGGCGCACCTCGCCGGTGGACCTGTCCTTTCTCAACGCGGCAGAGAAACCCGCCGGCAAACGCGGCTTCGTCAAGGCCGCCGGCGAGCAGCTGCAGTTCGCCGACAGCACGCCTGCGCGCTTCTGGGGCACCAACCTGTCGGCCTATGCCCTGTTCAACACCCCCGACGATGAAATCAGGCAACAGGCCAAGCGCCTGTCCGCGCTGGGGTTCAACCTGGTGCGGCTGCATCACCATGACTCGCCTTGGGTCAGCCCGAACATTTTTGGCGACGTCAAAACCCTGCGTGATACCCAGCAGCTGAGCGCGGCATCGCTGAAGAAGATCGACTGGTGGATCAAGTGCCTGAAAGACGAAGGCATCTACGTGTGGCTCGACCTGCATGTGGAGCGCATTGTCACCGTCAATGACGGCATCTATGCCTTCGACGAGCTGGCCAAGGGCGAGCAGTACGCCGGGATCAAGGGCTATGCCTATGTGAACGTGGCCATCCAACAGGCGATGAAGCGCTTCGCCGAGCAGTACCTGACCCATGTGAACAGTTTCACCGGCCTGGCCTACAAGGATGACCCGGCGGTTGCCGCCGTGCTCATCACCAATGAAAACGACGTGACCCAGCACTTCGGCAACGCCCTGCTGCCGGACAAGGGCGTGCCCAAGCACAACCAGCTGTTCATGGACCAGGCCAAAGCCTTCGCCGCGCGCGCCAACCTGCCCGCCGACAAGACCTGGCGCGCCTGGGAGCCTGGGCCAGGCAAGCTGTTTCTCAACGAGCTGGAGCATCGCTTCAATGTCGACATGATCGACCACCTGCGCACCCTGGGGCTGAAAGTGCCCATCGTCACCACCAGCACCTGGGGTGGCAACGGCCTTGCCGCGCTGCCGGCACTGACCGCAGGCAACGTGATCGATGCGCACGGCTACGGGGGTATCGGCCAGCTGGAGAAGAACCCGCTGACCAGCGACGGCATGATCAACTGGCTGGGCGCCGCCCAGGTGCTGGGCATGCCGATGACCGTCACCGAATGGAACGCCGAGCCCTTCCCCCTGCCCGACCGCCACTCGCTGCCGCTGTACGTGGCCGGCACCGCCAGCCATCAGGGCTGGGACGCGATCATGCAATATGCCTACAGCCAGCAAGCGTTCATCGAAGGCTGGCGCCGGGCCGACAACTGGAATGCCTACAACGACCCGGCGATGATCGCCACCCTCCCCGCCGCAGCCTTGCTCTACCGCCGTGAAGACGTGCACCTGGCCACCACCCGCTACGTGTTCGCACCCAGCGCCGAAACCTTGTTCAACCGGGCCATCACACCCGCCAGCTCGGTGCTGCTGCGCACCGCCATGGAAAAAGGCCGGCTGCAGATCGCCATGCCGCAAACGCCGGCGCTGCCCTGGTTGCAGGCGGGCACACTGCCCGGTGATGCGCAGGTCTTGCGCGACCCTGACCAGTCGCTGCTGGACGCCAATGCCAGCGAGTCGACCAGCGACACCGGCGAGCTCAAGCGCAACTGGCAACAAGGCCTCTACACCATCGATACCCCGCTGACCCAGGCCGCAACCGGCTGGCTCGGCGGCCAGTCGTTGCGCCTTGGTGATATCGCGGTGCAGCTGAAAACCGCCTACGCCAGCGTGGTGGTGCAAAGCCTGGACGCCAAGCCGTTGAAGCAGTCGCACAGCCTGCTGATTTCGCTTGGCAGCCGTGCCGTGCCAAGGGCCGACGACATGACCCCGTTCCACGTCGAACCGCTGGAAGGCACCTTGAGCATCCAGGCGCCCAAGGGCCTGAAACTGTACAGCCGCCAGGCTGACGGCAGCGAGCAGCCACTGGCTTCGACCTACAAGGATGGGCGCTACCTGATCACCTTCGACGGCCAGAACATGGCCAACTGGCTGTTCTTGAAATAGCCATCTAGAGTCAATTCAGACCTGTATTCCAGGCATTCGACGCTGCGTCTGTTCCAGGAGGATTGGATGAAGTACTTGGTTGTCGGCGGTGCAGGTTATATCGGTTCACACATGGTCAAGCACCTGGTGAACGACGGACATGAAGTGGTGGTGGCAGATATCGAGGCACCTGCGCCCGATGTCGAATGGGTCGAGCTGGATATCGCCGACGCAGGTGCACTGGACCGGTTGTTCGCCGACTACCACTTCAACGCGGTGTTTCATTTCGCGTCCTTCATCCAGGTGGGCGAGTCGGTCAGCGAGCCCGGCAAGTACTACCAGAACAACGTCGCTGCCACGCTGACCTTGGTTGAGGCCATGGTCCGCGCCGATATCAAGCACCTCGTGTTCTCTTCCAGCGCTGCCGTGTATGGCGACCCGCAATACGTACCCATCGATGAACAACACCCCAAGACGCCGATCAATCCGTATGGGCGCAGCAAGTGGATGGTGGAGCAGATCCTCGAAGACTTCGACCGGGCATATGGTTTGAAGTCGGTGTGCTTGCGCTACTTCAATGCGGCCGGGGCCGACCCGGATGGTTTGCTGGGCGAGCGTCATGAGCCGGAAACCCACTTGATTCCATTGGTCCTGCAGGCAGCCTCTGGGCGACGTGAGGCGATCACGGTGTTCGGCCATGACTACGACACGCCGGACGGCAGCTGTATCCGCGATTATGTGCACGTCGCTGACCTGGCGTCGGCGCATGCGCTGGCCGTCGCGTATCTGCTGGACGGTGGCGCCAGTGCGGCGTTCAACCTGGGCAATGGGTTGGGGTTTTCGGTGCAGGAAGTGGTCGATACCGCGCGGCGGGTCACAGGACGGCCGATCACGGTGATCGAAGCCTCGCGCCGGGAAGGTGACCCGGCGCGGTTGGTGGCGGATGCCGAGCGGGCGAAACGTGTGCTGGGATGGCAACCACGGTTTGCAACGCTGGAAGAAATTGTCGGCCATGCGTGGCGCTGGGAGTGCAAGTTTCCTTGGCGGTGAAGCGCATGAATGCAACGGGCGCGGTTGGCTTGGTTCTTGTAGCGGTTTCGAGATCGAGCGCCGCCCGCGCGGCGCATCGCGAGCAAGCTCGCTCCTACATTTGTTG
>NZ_AKJC01000295.1 GCF_000282535.1 Pseudomonas sp. GM84
AAGCCGGCTCCCACAGGGACACCACAGTACTCAAGAGCTGTGCCGTACCTGTGGGAGCCGGCTTGCCGGCGATAGGGCCGTTATTGATCACATCAAGCCGAAACCCCACGCACCGGCATCGGATAAACCTGGGCAAAACTCACATTCTCCGTCTGGTCCACACGCTTCTTGAGCCGTTCGTTGAACGCCCGACTCACCGCATACTGCCCCCCGGAAATGGTGCGGAACTGCGCCGTGAGCACAAACCCGTTCAAATCCATCCGATCGACCCCGAACACCTGCAGCGGTCCCTGCAGGTTGATGCGCAGCAGCGGGTCGTCGCTGATCGACTGCCCCACCTGATGGATCAACGCCAGCGATTCGTCCACATCGCTGTCGTAGGTGAACTGCACCGAGAAGAACGCATAGGCAAATTGCCGTGACTGGTTGGTGACGGCCTTGATCTGGCCGAATGGCACCGAGTGCACGAAGCCCTTGCCATCGCGCAGGCGCAGGGTGCGGATGGTCAGGCTCTCGACCGTGCCGGCGTGGCCGGAGTCGAGCACCACCCAGTCGCCGATCGAGATGGTGTCTTCGATCAGGATGAACAGCCCGGTGATCACATCCTGCACCAGCTGCTGCGAACCAAAACCGATGGCCAGGCCGATCACCCCGGCACCGGCCAGCAACGGCGCCACGTTGATGCCCAGGTTGGCCATGGTGGTGATGGTGCAGATGATGACCAGCACCACCTTGATGGCGTTGCGCAGCATGGGCAGGATGGTCCGTACCCTTGTACTGGGCTGGCGTGCCGCGCGGCGGCCGACTGCCGGCTTGAGCGCTTCCTGGATGGCGGTGTCGAGCACCACCCACAGCAGCCAGGTCACCAGCAGGATCAGGCCGATGCTCGACAGCGAGTTGCTGATCGCCTGGCCCAGTCTGTTGCTCAGGGCGAAGTCGATCACCGAGAAGCCCCAGATGCGCCCGAGCAGTTCGATGAAGGCCACGGCCATGACAATGCGCAGCAACGCGTGGGCGAGGCTGCGCAACAGTTCCTTGTAGGGTCGCACCCGTTGCATGGCATCCACTTGGCCGGCGGCCAGCAGGTGTTGCAGCAAGGTGCTGAGGAACACCGTCGAGACCAGCAGCACGGTCGTCAGCAGCGCCTTCTGCAAGGCTTTCTGGCTTTCTTCGCCGGCACCGATGAGGTGGATGGCCGAAACCAGGATCATCAGCAGGATCGGCAGGTACCAGAGCACCGAAAAGATTCGCAGGGTCTCCTGCACGGCGCGGTGTTGCTGACGGTCCTTGAGGGCGCGGTTGCGGATCAGGTGGGCGACCGGGCGGCGCAGGCGGATCACCAGGCTGGCGAAGATGAAGGTGGCGACCAGGCCGGTGGCCACGGCGATGCTGGCGGTGATGTTGCCGCCCAACTGACGGGCGATCTGCGGACTGGTCAGGGCATCGCTCCAGGCGGCGAGAAAGCCGATCAGAAACAGCGGGCGCGGAGCCAGGCGTTTGATCACCGCCACGGCAGCGCGTTTGTGGCCGGCATCGAACAGGGTGACCAGACACAGAATGATCGAGGTCGAGAACAGGCCGCTGCTGGTGGCGTAGGCCAGGCTCAGGCCCAGCGCGCGGGCCACCGACGGGTCGAGGAAGCGGCTGACGTACAGGGTGACTGGCAAGCTGGCCAGGGCCGGCAGCGTGTATGGCAACAGATAGCCGAGCAGGCTGCTGGCGCGTTTGCGCTGGCGCAGCCATGCCCCGTTAGCGCTGCGTTTGGCCAGCCAGCGGCCAACGCGGGTGAGCACGGTGAAGCTGACGGCCCAGGCGAGGGTCAGCAGCAGGAAGTTACCGACCAGTTGCAACGTATCGCCGGCGTTGTGGCGATCGACCAGGCGTACCACTTCCTTGCTGGCGCGGTCGGTACGCAGGCGCCAGGCGTCGATCAGGTGGGCGTCGAGGTCGAGCTCCTGGGCGGCGCTGTCCAGGCCGTCGGCCAGGGCACCCAGCAGGCCGCCCTGGAGCATGGGCTCGGGGTCGGCGGGTTGTTCTTCGGTGGGAGCAGGGTCTGCAGCGAGCAGGTGGGTGCTCAGCAGGCAGCCGAGCAGCAGGGTGGTGAAGTAGCGCAGCACTGGAGTACTCCTTGGGCCGGGGTGAGCGGGGCAGGGTTACTCAAGGAACTGATGGGTGTTGGGCGGGGAAAGTTCGATGGAATTCCAGCGCCCTATCGCCGGCAAGCCGGCTCCCACAGGTATTGCACTGTGGGAGCCGGCTTG
>NZ_AKJC01000296.1 GCF_000282535.1 Pseudomonas sp. GM84
AAGCCGGCTCCCACAGGAACACCACAGGTTTCAAATACTGCGCCCTACCTGTGGGAGCCGGCTTGCCGGCGATAGGGCCAGTGGCAGCACCTTGAACACTGAGGAAACCACCGTGACATCGACCCACCGCCTGCCCGATGGCTGGGATATCCGCCACCTCCCCGACACCCCCATGGCCTTCGTCCGCGCCTTCATCCTGCGCCACCCGCTGGCCTACAGCGGCATGCTCGCCCTGCAAACCGTGTCGGTACTCTGCGCCGTCCTGGTCCCCTGGCAACTGGGCCAGATCACCCGCCTGGTCAGCCAGGGCCTGGAAGCCGCCCGCGCCGTCGACACGCTGGCCTGGCCCCTGGCCGGCTTCGCCGCGCTGCTGACCGTGGAAATGCTCAGCATGCGCCTGGCCAGCGGCCTGCACATCCACACCGTGCCCCGCCAGCGGCGCGCCGTGACCCAAGCGCTGTTCGCCTACCTGCAGCGCCATTCGCACCGCTACATCACCAGCGAGTTCGCCGGCGCCTTGGCGCACCGCATCAGCGAAGTGGCGCTGGGCACCACCCAGACCCTGGCGATCCTCATCTTCGACCTGATCCCGCTGCTGGCCACCCTGACCCTGGCGGTGGTCCTGCTGGCCACCGCCAACGCCTGGCTGGCCGCCTTCATGGGCCTGTGGGCCGTGGGCTTTCTCACCCTGTGCTGGTTCCTGGCCCGCCGCAGCCACCCCCTGGCCCGCGACTTCGCCGCCGCGCGCAGCGTCAGCACCGGCAAGGTGGTGGATGCGGTCACCAACCTCACCAACATCCGCCTGTTCGCCCGTCATCCCTACGAGCATGGTTACCTGGGCCGTTTCCTCGACCGCGAGGTAGCCGCCGCCGACCGCTCGCTGGGCTACATGGAAAAGATCCGCTGGCTGCAGAATGCCTGCGGCGTGCTGCTCAAGCTCGGCATCCTGGGGCTGGCGCTGTGGCTGTGGCAGCGCGGCAGCATCGACATCGCTACCTTTGTCACCGCTACCAGCCTGTCACTGATGATCATCGCCGACGTGGCTGGCCTGTCGCGCCGTTTGCTGGAGTTTTTCGAGGCCATGGGCAACATCGCCAACGGCGTGCGCACGCTGGTGCGCCCGCATGAAGTGCGCGATGCCAGCGAGGCGCGGGAATTGAAGGTGGAGCGCGGCGAGGTGCGGTTTGCCGACGTGACCTTTGGCTACCATCCCGGCCGGCCGATTTTCCGGGGTCTGGACCTGCATATTCCGGCTGGTCAGCGGGTCGGGCTGGTGGGCGCTTCCGGCTCGGGCAAGTCGACGCTGCTGGGGTTGCTGCTGCGTTTGTATGACGTTGACGACGGGCAGGTGCTGATCGATGGCCAGGATGTGCGCACGGTCACCCAGCATTCGCTGCACGAGCAGGTTGGGTTGATCCCACAGGAGCCAGGGCTGTTCCACCGCAGCATTCGCGAGAACATTCATTACGGTCGCCTCGATGCCGGGGACGATGCCGTGCAGGCCGCCATCGACCGGGCAGGGGCGAGGGATTTCATCGAGTCCATGGAGTTGGGGTTCGACTCGCTGGTGGGGGAGCGCGGCGTGAAGTTGTCCGGTGGCCAACGGCAGCGCATCGCGATTGCCCGGGTGTTGCTGAAGAATGCGCCGATTCTGGTGATGGACGAGGCGACGTCGAGCCTGGATTCGATTACCGAGCGGTACATTCAGGACAAGCTGGACGAGATCATGGAAGACAAGACGGTGATCGTGGTGGCGCATCGGTTGTCGACGGTGGCGCATCTGGATCGGATCGTGGTGTTTGATGGTGGGCGGATTGTCGAGGATGGCAGTCATGCGCAGTTGCTGGCGCGGCGGGGGTATTACCATCGGTTGTGGAGTCGGCAGGGGGAGGTGGCTTGAGGGTTTTGAAGTGCCCGGCGGAGGGGATTTTGCGCCTATGACATCGAGCGCCGCCCGCGCGGCGCATCGCGAGCAAGCTCGCTCCTACATTTGTTGCAACGTGCCTATGTCTGATAGGGCATGGTTGTCAGCCTGGTTGG
>NZ_AKJC01000297.1 GCF_000282535.1 Pseudomonas sp. GM84
AAGCCGGCTCCCACAGGTGCCCCACTGAACTCGAGTGCAGTGCAGTACCTGTGGGAGCCGGCGTGCCGGCGATAGGGCCGGTACAGACTAGCGCAGGGTCCGCTCGATCCCCCCAACCAGCAGGTTCTCCATCAACCCCAGCCCTTGCTCCTGCGGCAATGCCTTGAGCATCCCCGGCAACTGATTGAGCAAGGTCGCCACCACCTGCGCCGTCGCCGCCAACGCGTCCCCAGGCAATTTCGCCTGGGGCGCGATCA
Source organism: Pseudomonas sp. GM84 (assembly GCF_000282535.1). Taxonomy (GTDB): domain Bacteria; phylum Pseudomonadota; class Gammaproteobacteria; order Pseudomonadales; family Pseudomonadaceae; genus Aquipseudomonas. The sequence continues at coordinate 258 of NZ_AKJC01000297.1, forward strand.
AGCGCAGCAAGCCCGTCTCGTAGCGCTTGCGCAACGCCGCCAGGCGCTCCTGCTGCGTCTCGCTCAGGCAGCAGAAGTCCCGCTCTGCCAAGCGAAACTGCAGGGGCCGCTCGGCATGCAACTGCCAGTGCGCCGCGATCAGGCACGACAACGCCGAGCCCCCACGGGCCATGGCGCGACGGCCCTGTTCGAGGGTGGCCTGCAGTTCCTCGTACAGCTCCTCGATCAAATCGAACAACAGGTCCTGCTTGCTGGGGAAATGGTGGTACAGCGAACCTGCGGTCAACCCCACATGCGCCGCCAACTCGCGCATGCTGACCTGGCCGAAGCCTTTTTCGGCAAACAGCGCCATGGCCCGGTCTCGTCGCTCTTCAAAGCTGATGCAACGCATTGCGGCATTGACCAAGGCCATGGCGTTCGCTCCTCAGTAGCTGTAGAAACCGCGGCCGGTCTTGCGTCCCAGCCAGCCGGCCGCGACCATTTCCTTGAGCAGTGGGGCAGGGCGGTACTTGCTGTCGCAGAAGCCGTCGTGGAAGGCCTCCATGATCGCCAGCAAGGTGTCCAGGCCAATCAGGTCGGCCAGGGCCAGCGGGCCGATCGGCTGGTTGCAGCCCAGGCGCATGCCGGTGTCGATGTCCTCGGCACTGGCCAGGCCTTCCTGACGCACCAGGATCGCTTCGTTGATCATCGGCACGAGGATGCGGTTGACCACGAAACCTGGGCGGTTGCCAGCGGTGATCGGGGTCTTGCCCACCTTCTCGGTGACCACCAGGGCTTGCGCGTAGGTGCTGTCGCTGGTCTGCAGGCCGCGAATGATCTCCACCAGTGCCATCATCGGCACCGGGTTGAAGAAGTGCACGCCGATGAAGCGCTCAGGGTGCTCGATGCTCGCGGCCAGCTGGGTGACCGACAGCGACGAGGTGTTGGTGGCGATCAGGCAGGTGGCTGCCACATTGGCCGCCACCTGTTGCAGGATGCGCTGCTTGAGCTGCAGGTTCTCGGTAGCCGCCTCGATCACCAGTTGCGCAGCGCCCAGCTGGGTATAGTCGGTGCTGGTGCGGATGCGCGACTTGGCTGCCTCGGCACGCTCGGCATCGAGGGTGCCCTTGTTGACCTGGCGCTCCAGGTTCTTGCTCAAGGTGGCCACGCCGCGCTCCAGCGCGGCATCGGAAACGTCCACCAGCAGCACCTGGTAGCCGGCGACCGCGCACACCTGGGCAATACCGTTGCCCATGGTGCCGGCGCCGATCACGGCGATCTGTTCAATGCTCATTGCAAACTCCCTCAGACGCGCTCGAACACCACGGCGATGCCTTGGCCGCCGCCGATGCACATGGTGGCCAGTGCGTAGCGACCCTGGATGCGCTGCAGCTCATGGATGGCCTTGGTGGCAATGATCGCGCCGGTGGCGCCGACCGGGTGGCCGAGGGAAATGCCCGAGCCGTTCGGGTTGACCTTCTCCGGGTCGAAGTCCAGGGCGCGGGCGACGGCGCAAGCCTGGGCGGCGAAGGCTTCGTTGGACTCGATCACGTCCAGGTCGTTGATGTTCAGGCCGGCTTTTTCCAGCACCTTGCGGGTGGCCGGGATCGGGCCCAGGCCCATCAGCTCGGGTTCGACGCCAGCGTGGGCGTAGGCCACCAGGCGCGCCAGGGGCTTGAGGCCCAGGCGACGCACGGCGTCACCGCTGGCCAGCACCAGGCCGGCAGCGCCATCGTTGATGCCGCTGGCGTTGCCGGCGGTCACGGTGCCGTCTTTCTTGAACACGGTCTTCATGCCGGCCAGTTGCTCGGCGGTGACGTCGCCACGCACGTGCTCGTCCACGGCGAACTGCACGACGCCTTTGCGGGTTTTCAGCTCCACCGGCACGATCTGGCTGTCGAAGCGGCCTTCGGCGATGGCGCGGGCGGCGCGGCGCTGGCTGGTCAGGGCCAGCTCATCCTGCATTTCGCGGGTGATACCATTCTTGGCCGCAACGTTTTCGGCAGTGATGCCCATGTGGAAGTGTTCGAAGGGGTCATGCAGTACGCCGACGGTGTAGTCGATGCCTTGCAGATCGCCCATGCGCGCGCCCCAGCGGGCTTGCGGCAGCAGGTACGGGCCACGGCTCATGGATTCGGCACCGGCAGCCACGGCCACGTCGGCATCGCCGAGCAGCAGGCACTGGGTGGCCGAGACGATCGCCTGCAGGCCCGAACCGCACAGGCGGTTGACGTTGAAGGCCGGGGTTTCCTTCGGGATTCCGGCATTCATCGCGGCAACCCGCGACAGGTAGGCATCGCGCGCTTCGGTCGGGATCACGGTGCCCATGACCATATGGCCGATCTGCTCGGCGGCTACGCCCGAGCGCTCGATGGCGGCGCGGGTCACGGTGGTCGCCAGGTCGGCCAGCGGCAGGTCCTTGAGGGATCCACCAAAACCACCGATGGCGGTACGGACGGCACTGACGACGTAGATTTCTGGGCTGCTCATAAAGGCTCCGATAGCTTAGGCATGGCGGGAGCGGGCCAGGCTCTGCGAGAATGGCCGGCGATCCCGGATGGGGTCCGAGTCTAGGCAAAGGCTCTGTTGCAGCCTATGCCGATTCTGTTCAGTCAACCTGGCACTTTTTGCCACTCAGCATAGACAGCGAATTCCGCCATGCGCGATACCGATACGGTCGCCGTGTACTTTCTCAATGCCATGCTGCACGCCCTGCGCGAGCAGCCCGAGGCGCGCGATGCCCACCTGCATGCGGTGGGCATCGCGCCGAGCCTGCTTGCGCAGCCGCAGGCCCGCGTGCCGGCCAAGGCCTTCGCGCAGTTGTGGCTGGCGCTGATCCATCAGCTGGACGATGAGTTCTTTCGTCTCGACAGCCATGGCATGCCGCTGGGCAGCTTTGCCCTGATCTGCCGTGGGCTGATCCAGGAGCCGAACCTGGAAAAGGCCCTGCGCCAGTGCATGGGCAATTTCGCCCTGTTCCTGCGCGACCTGCGCGGCAGCGTGACGGTGCGTGCTGGCAGGGCGGTGATCAGTGTGCAGTCGCAGATTGCCGACCCACTGACCCGGGTCTACGCCGAGGAAACCTACCTGGTGCTGATGATGGGCCTGTTGTGCTGGCTGGCCGGTCGACGCATCGCCATCGACCGTACGGAACTGGCGGTCGCGCGCCCAGCCCAGGACGATGACCTGTTGCTCTGGGGGCCGGACCTGCGCCTGGGCAGCGGGCGTACCGAAGTGGAATTCGACAGCGCCTACCTGCGCCTGCCGGTGGTGCAGGACCTGGCGGGCCTGAAGAGCTTTCTGCGCAGTGCGCCACAAGGGCTGGTGATCCGTTTTCGCAACCAGAACGGTCTGGTTGCCGAGGTCTACCGGCACCTGCGTGCCCGGCGCTATGGCCAATGGCCGACGCTGGAGGCCTTGGCCAGGCAGCAGGGCATCAGCCCCAGCACCTTCCGCCGGCAGTTGGAGCGCGAAGGGCGCTCGTATCAGCAGATCAAGGACGAGGTGCGCCGGGCCATGGCCTTCGAGCGCTTGCGAGAAGGGGTGTTGAGTGTTGCCGAAATCGCCGAGCAGACGGGGTTTCAGGAGCCCAGTGCGTTTCATCGGGCGTTCAAGAAGTGGACGGGGCAGAGCCCGGGGAGCTATCGGGCCAAGCTGACGGCTCGGTAGTGGGTTGCCTGTACCGGCCCTATCGCCGGCACC
>NZ_AKJC01000298.1 GCF_000282535.1 Pseudomonas sp. GM84
CCACAGGTACGGCGCCGCCCTTGAGCACAGCGCTGTACCTGTGGGAGCTGGCTTGCCGGCGATAGGGCCAGCAGCCCTAGCCATGGCTGAATGACTACAGAAGATCTGCACCGAAAGGTGCTTTTTTTTTGCGCGGGATAAATTCGAGGCAAAAGAAAAAGGGCATCTCTTTCGAGATGCCCTCTTTACATGGTGGGTCGTGTAGGATTCGAACCTACGACCAATTGGTTAAAAGCCAACTGCTCTACCAACTGAGCTAACGACCCGGAAAGTGGTCGGGGTGAGGGGATTCGAACTCCTGACATCCTGCTCCCAAAGCAGGCGCGCTACCGGACTGCGCTACACCCCGAGATTGGCTCCGCGACCTGGACTCGAACCAGGGACCCAATGATTAACAGTCATTTGCTCTACCGACTGAGCTATCGCGGAACTGAACTTCGGTACAACTCCGAAGACTGTGTTCGCTTCGGACTCTTTAGCTTCTTCGCTTTCGCTTTGTCGCTGCTGAGGCCGGCTATTCTACATTCTTCGTTTTGCTTGTCAACCCCTTTTTTTCATTCAACTTACTGATTTGTAAGTTGTTTTGCGATCACCGTTGTTGCTGGTGATTCGCTTAGTGGCTGACAACGCGGCGTATATTAGGGGCACTCTGAATTTGATGCAAGCAAAAATTTCAAAATTTTCAGCAAGTTATCAAAAAAGGCTGGAAGGCCTAGGTTTTACGGGGTCTGGGCGGGCCCTATCGCCGGCAAGCCGGCTCCCACACGGGTCCCTGCCCGCCTTTGAAACTGTGCTGTACCTGTGGGAGCTGGCTTGCCAGCGAGGGGGGCAGCGCGATTTCAGGCAAAAAAAAGCCCCGCAGAGGCGGGGCTTTTTTACAGCAGGGATCAGGCAAACACGATTTCGTCGCCTTCCACCTTGGCGGTAATCGCCGAACCAGGCAGGAACTTGCCGGCCAGGATCAGTTGCGCCAGCGGGTTCTCGATCCAGCGCTGAATCGCCCGCTTCAGCGGACGAGCGCCGTATACCGGGTCGTAACCCACGGCAATCAGCTTGTCCAACGCTTCCGGGCTCAGGCTCAGCGCCAGCTCGCGTTCGAGCAGACGGCTGCGCAGGCGGCCAAGCTGGATCTCGGTGATACCGGCGATCTGGTCGCGGCCCAATGGCTCGAACACCACCACCTCGTCGATACGGTTGACGAACTCCGGACGGAAGTGCGAACCCACCGCATCCATCACCGCCGCACGCTGTGCTTCGCGATCCCCCACCAGCTCCTGGATCTGCGCCGAGCCCAGGTTGGAGGTCATCACGATCACCGTGTTGCGGAAGTCCACAGTGCGTCCATGGCTGTCGGTCAGGCGGCCGTCTTCCAGCACCTGCAGCAGCACGTTGAACACATCCGGGTGGGCCTTCTCCACCTCGTCCAGCAGCACCACCGAGTAAGGCTTGCGCCGTACCGCTTCGGTCAGGTAACCGCCCTCTTCATAACCGACATAGCCTGGTGGAGCGCCGATCAGGCGAGCCACGGAGTGTTTCTCCATGAACTCGGACATGTCGATACGCACCATGGCCTCTTCGGTGTCGAACAGGAACTCGGCCAGGGCCTTGCACAGTTCGGTCTTGCCCACACCGGTCGGGCCGAGGAACAGGAACGAACCACTCGGCCGGTTCGGGTCGGACAGGCCGGCACGCGAACGGCGCACAGCGTTGGCCACGGCAGTGACGGCTTCGTTCTGGCCGATCACGCGCTGGTGCAGCAGGTCTTCCATCTTCAGCAGTTTCTCGCGCTCACCTTCGAGCATCTTGGCCACTGGGATGCCGGTCCACTTGGAGACCACTTCGGCAATTTCTTCCTCGGTGACCTTGTTGCGCAGCAACTGGTTCTCCGTCTTGCCGTGCTGGTCGACCATCTGCAGGCTGCGCTCCAGGTCCGGGATCACCCCGTACTGCAGCTCGGCCATGCGGTTCAGGTCACCTTTGCGACGGGCAGTTTCCAGCTCTTGGCGGGCCTGCTCGATCTTTTGCTGGATCTGGGCCGAGCCTTGAACTTCAGCTTTTTCCGACGCCCAGATTTCTTCCAGGTCGGAATACTCACGCTCCAGCCGCTCGATTTCCTCGGTCAGCTTCTCGAGGCGCTTCTTGGCCGCTTCGTCTTCTTCCTTCTTCAGCGCCTGGGACTCCACCTTCAGCTGGATCAGGCGACGGTCGAGGCGGTCGAGCACTTCCGGCTTGGAGTCGATCTCCATGCGGATGCGGCTGGCCGCTTCGTCGATCAGGTCGATAGCCTTGTCCGGCAGCTGGCGGTCGGTGATGTAGCGGTGGCTGAGCTTGGCCGCAGCGATGATCGCACCGTCGGTGATGGCCACCTTGTGGTGCACTTCATAGCGCTCTTTCAGGCCGCGCAGGATGGCGATGGTGTCTTCCTCGCTCGGCTCCTCCACCAGCACCTTCTGGAAGCGACGCTCCAGCGCCGCATCCTTCTCGATGAACTGGCGGTATTCGTTGAGCGTGGTGGCGCCAACGCAGTGCAGCTCGCCACGGGCCAGGGCCGGCTTGAGCATGTTGCCGGCGTCCATGGCGCCCTCGCCTTTACCGGCGCCGACCATGGTGTGCAGTTCGTCGATGAACAGGATGATCTGGCCTTCCTGCTTGGACAGCTCGTTGAGCAGGCCTTTGAGGCGCTCTTCGAACTCACCGCGGTACTTGGCACCGGCGATCAGCGCACCCATGTCCAGCGCCAGCAGGCGCTTGCCCTTGAGGCCATCGGGCACTTCGCCGTTGATGATGCGCTGGGCCAGGCCTTCGGCGATGGCGGTCTTGCCCACGCCGGGCTCGCCGATCAGGACCGGGTTGTTCTTGGTACGGCGTTGCAGCACCTGGACGGTACGGCGGATTTCGTCGTCACGGCCGATCACCGGGTCGAGCTTGCCCTCTTCGGCACGCTTGGTCAGGTCGACGGTGTACTTGTCCAGCGCCTGGCGCGACTCTTCGGCATTGGCGTCGTTGACTGCCGCACCGCCGCGCAGGTTGTTGATGGCGTTTTCCAGGGCCTTCTTGGTCACGCCCTGGCCGAGCAGCAACTTACCGAGCTTGCTGTTCTCGTCCATGGCCGCCAGCAGCACCATCTCGCTGGAGATGAACTGGTCGCCCTTCTGCTGGGCCAGGCGGTCGGCCTGATTGAGCAGGCGCGCCAGGTCCTGCGACATGTTCACGTCGCCGGTGGGGTTCTGGATTTTCGGCAGTTGATCGAGTTCTTTGACCAATGCCTGGCGCAGGTTGTTGATGTCGAAACCTACCTGCATCAGCAGCGGTTTGATGGAGCCGCCCTGCTGCTCGATCAGTGCCTGCAGCAGGTGCACGGGCTCGATGGCAGGGTGGTCCATGCCAACGGCCAGGGATTGGGCATCGGATATTGCAAGTTGCAGCTTGCTGGTCAAACGGTCTATTCGCATGGGGATACCTTCCTGTAAGGGCAGGTCGGAGCGATGGACAGCGCCTTTAATGAAGAAACCTGCCTGAGATGACCTTATAGATAAGGCTGATTCTGGAAGATTCAAGCGTAGCGGGGTTGACCGGGGTCAGTCTGATGGATTAGTGGGGGATTCATCGCCGGCAAGCCGGCTCCCACAGGGATCCCACATGGCCTGAGGCTTGCGCTGTACCTGTGGGAG
>NZ_AKJC01000299.1 GCF_000282535.1 Pseudomonas sp. GM84
AAGCCGGCTCCCACAGGTGCACCGCCGCCCCTGAGGCATGTGCAATCCCTGTGGGAGCCGGCTTGCCGGCGATAGGGCCAGTACTACCAACGCACCATGCAGTGGCAGGTCAAAGACTCATGGCGCTATGCTGGGGCAATTTCCAGCAAGAGCTTCTACCCGCATTCCATGTCCCAAGTGATCCTCAAGACCCCCGCCCAACTCGCCCTGATGCGTAACGCCGGGCAGCTATTGACCCGAGTATTCGCCGACCTCGACAGCTTCATCCGACCCGGCGTGACCACGATGCAGATCAACGACCGCGCCGAGGCGTTCATCGTCGATACGCTCAAGGCCCGCCCGGCGAGCAAGGGCCAGTACGGCTTCCCCTACTCGCTCAACACCTCGGTGGACCATGTGGTTTGCCACGGCATGCCCAAGGTCGATGAAGTGTTGCAGGAAGGCTCGATCATCAATGTCGACATCACCCTGGAACAAGGTGGTTACATCGCCGATTCGTCGAAGATGTACGCGATCGGGCCGATCAGCGACGAGGCCCGGCGCCTGGTCGACACCACCTACGACGCGCTGTGGAAAGGCATCGCCCAGGTGCGCCCTGGCGCGACGCTGGGCGACATTGGTCATGCCATCCAGGCCCATGCCGAAGCGGCAGGCTACAGCGTGGTGCGCGAGTATTGCGGGCATGGCATTGGCCAGCAGATGCACGAAGGCCCCGAGGTGCTCCACTTTGGCCAGCGCGGCATGGGCATGAAGCTGAAACCGGGGATGGTGTTCACCATCGAGCCGATGATCAACCAGGGCGGCCGAGGGACACGGACGTTGCGCGACGGTTGGACGGTGATTACCCGCGACCACTGCTTGTCGGCGCAGTGGGAGCATACGGTGGCGGTGACCGAGGATGGGGTCGAGGTGCTGACGTTGCGGGATGAAGAGCGTAACCGCTGAGATTGGCGGGGCTGCTTTGCAGCCCAATCGCCG
>NZ_AKJC01000300.1 GCF_000282535.1 Pseudomonas sp. GM84
ATGCGCCGCGCGGGCGGCGCTCGATCTCGACAACACCCCAAAAACCAAGACGAGCCACGCATTTTTTCATTGTGCCCCAGCCCCTTATCCCGCAGCATACTCGCCCTTCACAGCTACTAATGGACCTACGGCTGCTGCCTGACCGGATGTCATGACTGACCCTTCTCGCCCGCCCGCATCGAGCAAGACGCTCTTCCGCTGGCAACGGGCCCCTCTCGAAAACCACCTGCACGCGCTGATGCCCCAATGGGGCCAACACGCGCTGCACATCAGCTCCCAGGACCTGGCGTCGAACGCGTCGTTCGTCAACTACGTGCGCCATCATCGCCTGACCGATCCCTGCAGCGGGCAACCGGTGGAAGTGGTGGAAAAGTCGATTCGCAAGGTGGCCTTTTTCGGCAGCCAGGAAGCGCGCTTTCACCGCGCCGACGGCCTGCTCGCGGGCAGCACGCAGTTTCGCTACCCCGCCTGCCTGGGGGTGATCGAAACGCCTTGGGAAAGCCTGATCTTCACCGAGTTCGTGCGCGGCAAGCCACCCCGCATTCACGCCATCGCGCGGCAACTGGCCCTCGGCATCGCCGAACTGGAAAGCCTCAGTCACGCCTGGCTCAAGGCGCAGCCAGCGGGCAAGGCGCCGTTGTTGTGGAGCATGGACTTCTTCCGTCCGTGGTTCCTGCTACGCCCGCGCTTCAATTTCGCCCGCTGCCTGCCAGCACTGGCACAACTGGGGCGTGAGGATGCGCGCTTTGCCGGGCTGGCGGCGCGGTTCGAGGCATTCGTGCCGCTGATCCGCCAGCTGGCGAGCGCGGCACGGAAAAGCCCGCGGTGTATCAGCCATATGGATTACCTGCGCAAGAACCTGTTCGTCGACAAGGGGCAACTGCACCTGATCGACTGGAGCGAGGTGAAGGTCGGGCGGGTCGGGTTCGATGGCGGGGCGTACCTGGGTAGCCTGTTCCGGCGCAAGGACATGGCGGTGTTTCTGGCGGCGCAGCAGGAGTTTGTCGAGGCGTATCGCGGGGCGCTGGCGCCGGGCGTGGATGTGCAGCAGGCGCTGGGGAATTTGCGGTATGTGTTTCTGCTGACGGCCCTGTTCCATTGTCTGCGGCCGGAGACGGTCGAGGAGTATCGCGAGCGGGAGCGGATGGGGTTGTTGCGGGAGAAATATGATTATTTGCTGGGGTTGATGCAGTGAGGCGCTTTGCGGGGGCTCGCCTTGGTTTTTGTGTGGGGTTTTAGAACGAGCGCCGCCCGCGCGGCGCATCGCGAGCAAGCTCGCTCCTACATTTGTTGCAACGTGCCACGGTCTGTCAGGCCATAGTTGTCCGCTTTTTGGCGACCGCCGAAAAATCGTGTCGTA
>NZ_AKJC01000301.1 GCF_000282535.1 Pseudomonas sp. GM84
CCGCCGGTATCGGCTACCCGGAGATGGTCTCGCTGTTCGCCGGTACCGTGCTCAACCAGACCGGCCAGGCCATCGAGGTGATCGCCATCACCATGAGTGTCTATCTCGCCATCAGCATCAGCATTTCGCTGCTGATGAACTGGTACAACAAGCGCATTGCGCTGATCGAGCGGTGAGGATACGCCCGTGAATGCTCATGTTTTCAAACCTGACATGCCGCCACCGGTGAAAACCGTGGGCGTGCTCGCCTGGATGCGGGCCAACCTGTTCTCCAGCTGGCTCAACACCCTGCTGACGCTGTTCGCCCTGTACCTGGTGTGGCTGATCGTGCCGCCACTGGTGCAATGGGCGTTCATCGACGCCAACTGGGTGGGGACTACCCGCGCCGATTGCACCAAGGAAGGCGCCTGCTGGGTGTTCGTCCAGCAGCGCTTCGGCCAGTTCATGTACGGCTACTACCCGACCGAGTTGCGCTGGCGCGTGGACCTGACCGTGTGGCTGGCGGTGCTGGGAGCTGCGCCGCTGTTCATCAAGCGTTTCCCGCGCAAGGTCGCGTATGGCCTGGGCTTCCTGGTGCTGTACCCGATCCTGGCCTACACCTTGCTGCACGGGGGCTACCTGGGGCTGGAGACTGTCCCCACCAGCCAGTGGGGCGGGCTGATGCTGACCCTGGTGATCGCCACCGTGGGCATCGTCGGCGCCTTGCCGCTGGGTATCCTGCTGGCCCTGGGGCGGCGCTCGCGCATGCCGGCGGTGAAGGTGGTCTGCGTGACCTTCATCGAGTTCTGGCGCGGTGTGCCGCTGATCACCGTGCTGTTCATGTCGTCGGTGATGCTGCCGTTGTTCCTGCCCGAAGGCATGAGCTTCGACAAACTGCTGCGGGCGATGATCGGCGTGATCCTGTTCCAGTCGGCCTATATAGCCGAGGTGGTACGCGGCGGTCTGCAGGCCATTCCCAAGGGCCAGTACGAAGCGGCCGCGGCCATGGGCCTGGGCTACTGGCGCTCGATGGGCCTGGTGATTCTGCCGCAGGCGCTCAAGCTGGTGATCCCCGGCATCGTCAACACCTTCATCGCCCTGTTCAAGGACACCAGCCTGGTGATCATCATCGGCCTGTTCGACCTGCTCAACAGCGTCAAGCAAGCCGCTGCCGACCCGGCCTGGCTGGGCATGGCCACCGAGGGCTACGTGTTCGCCGCCCTGGTGTTCTGGATTTTCTGTTTCGGTATGTCCCGCTACTCCATGCACCTGGAGCGCAAGCTGGACACTGGCCACAAGCGTTAGGAGTTTCGAAATGAGTGAAGCGATCAAGCAGCCTGCCGGCCCCGAAGGGATCATCCAGATGCAGGGTGTGAACAAGTGGTACGGCCAGTTCCATGTGCTCAAGGACATCAACCTGAACGTGCGTCAGGGCGAGCGTATCGTGTTGTGCGGGCCGTCCGGCTCGGGCAAGTCCACCACCATCCGTTGCCTCAACCGTCTGGAGGAGCACCAGCAGGGGCGCATCGTGGTCGACGGCGTGGAGCTGACCAACGACCTCAAGCAGATCGAGGCGATCCGCCGCGAGGTGGGCATGGTGTTCCAGCATTTCAACCTGTTCCCGCACCTGACCATCCTCGAAAACTGCACCCTGGCGCCCATGTGGGTGCGCAAGATGCCTCGGCGCAAGGCCGAGGAAATCGCCATGCATTACCTGGAGCGGGTACGCATTCCGGAGCAGGCGCTCAAGTATCCGGGGCAGTTGTCCGGTGGCCAGCAGCAGCGCGTGGCCATTGCGCGGGCGCTGTGCATGAAGCCGAAGATCATGCTGTTCGATGAGCCGACCTCGGCGCTCGACCCGGAAATGGTCAAGGAAGTGCTGGACACCATGGTCGGTTTGGCCGAGGACGGTATGACCATGCTCTGCGTGACCCACGAGATGGGCTTTGCCCGTACGGTCGCGAACCGGGTGATCTTCATGGACAAGGGGGAGATCGTGGAGCAGGCGGCGCCGGATGATTTCTTCGACCGGCCGCGGAGTGATCGGACCAAGTTGTTCCTTAGTCAGATCCTGCATTGATGCTGTGGGGCCGCTTTGCGGCCCAATCGCCGGCAAACCGGCTCCC
>NZ_AKJC01000302.1 GCF_000282535.1 Pseudomonas sp. GM84
TGTCTGTACTGGCCCTATCGCCGTCAAGCCGGCTCCCACAGGTACACCGCAAGTCTCGAAAGCGGTGCTCTACCTGTGGGAGCCGGCTTGCCGGCGATAGGGCTCGAACTGACTGTGGTAAAGTCGCGCCCTTTCAAGATACCGAGACAGTGCTGCACATGACCCCCGTCTTCCGCCTCCTCAACCGCACCAGCCTGGTGACCCAGATCGTCATCGGCCTGGTCGCCGGCATCGCCCTGGCCTTGCTGGCACCGGCCATCGCCCGCGACCTGGGCTTCCTTGGCAAGGTATTCGTCAGCGCCCTCAAGGCGGTCGCGCCGGTGCTGGTGTTCATCCTGGTCATGGCCTCGATCGCCAACCACCGTCACGGGCAGGAAACCCACATTCGCCCGATCCTCTGGCTCTACCTGCTGGGCACCTTCGCGGCTGCCGTGGTGGCCGTGGTCGCCAGCATGCTGTTCCCCTCGCAACTGGTCCTTAGCACCGGCGAGGCTTCGCTGAGCGCACCTGGCGGCATCATGGAAGTGATGCAGAACCTGCTGCTGAGCGCCGTGGACAACCCGATCAATGCCCTGCTCAACGCCAACTTCATCGGCGTCCTGACCTGGGCCATCGGCCTGGGCGTGGCCCTGCGCCACGCAGGCGAGACCACCCGTACCGTGGTCGAGGACCTGTCCAACGGCGTGACCCTGATCGTGCGCGTGGTGATCCGCTTCGCGCCCCTGGGTATCTTCGGCCTGGTCAGCTCCACCCTCGCCCAGTCGGGCCTGAGTGCCCTGCTCGGCTACCTGCACCTGCTGGCGGTACTGATCGGCTGCATGCTGTTCGTGGCGCTGGTGATGAACCCGCTGATCGTGTTCTGGAAGATTCGCCGCAACCCCTACCCGCTGACCTTGCTGTGCCTGCGCGAGAGCGGCATCACGGCATTCTTCACCCGCAGCTCGGCCGCCAACATCCCGGTCAACCTGGCGCTGTCGGCGCGTCTGGGCCTGCACGAAGACACCTACTCGGTGTCGATTCCGCTGGGTGCGACCATCAACATGGCCGGCGCGGCGATCACCATCACCGTGCTGACCCTGGCGGCGGTGCATACGCTGGGTATTGCGGTGGACCTGCCGACCGCCGTGCTGCTCAGCGTGGTCGCGGCGATCTGCGCCTGCGGCGCCTCGGGCGTGGCCGGCGGTTCGTTGTTGTTGATTCCATTGGCGTGCAGCCTGTTCGGTATTCCCAGCGAGATCGCCATGCAGGTGGTGGCGGTGGGCTTCATCATCGGCGTGCTGCAGGATTCGGCGGAAACGGCGCTGAATTCATCGACCGATGTGCTGTTCACTGCGGCGGCTTGCCTGGCTGAAGAGCGGCGCGGGGCTTGAGATTGCAGGGGCCGCGTTGCGGCCCTTTCGCCGGCAAGCCGGCTCCCACAGGGTCAGCGCTGTCCTTGAGATCTGCGGGATACCTGTGGGAGCCGGCTTGCCGGCGATAAGGCC
>NZ_AKJC01000303.1 GCF_000282535.1 Pseudomonas sp. GM84
CAACCATGGCCTGACAGACCGTGGCACGTTGCAACAAATGTAGGAGCGAGCTTGCTCGCGATGCGCCGCGCGGGCGGCGCTCGATCTCATGACCACCACAAAAGTCGTGGCGAGCAGTCAGTGCCTCATCCCCAGCTCGGCATCATCCAGCAAGGCCTTGGCCAAGCCACTCAGGTAGTGGGAAGCCCAGATCAATTTCTGGTCACCTTCCATCAGCCCAGTCAGGGTCATGTCTCGCACATAGCCCATCAGCTCAGAAGCCTGTTCTCGAGCTGATTGGCAAGGGATGCCGGGCGCAATGCAAAACAATGGCTGGGTCATACCTTCGCCTTGGAAGAACTGGGTCTTGCCCACCGTTGTGCAGGTTTTTGTGTCGTCTGTGCTCATTGTTGGATCTCCCTGAGTTTTCATTGCCTGGTCTGGCCCTTTCGCGGGGCAAGCCCGCTCCCACAAGATCTCCGCCGCCCTCAGGCATGGCGGGGAACCTGTGGGAGCGGGCTTGTCCCGCGAAAGGGCCAGACCAGACAACGCATGGCTCCCGGCCTAGTGCAGCACCCGCG
>NZ_AKJC01000304.1 GCF_000282535.1 Pseudomonas sp. GM84
GTCTACCCGCCGCTGACCACGGTGGGCCAGTCGATCCGCGAATTGGGCGAGAACGCCGCGGCGCTGCTGCTGTCGCGCATCGCCACGCCGCGCCGGGAGGCAGCCGAGCAACGCATCGTCGCCCCGCGCATCGTACTGCGCGAATCCACCGGGCCGCGCCCGGACTTGTTCAATGATTACCGTTAAGGAATCGTCATGAGTGCCAAAGTGCTGGTGGTCGGTAGCCTCAACATGGACCTGGTGGCACGCGCCGAGCGCTTGCCACGGGCAGGTGAAACATTGGCGGGCGAAAGCTTCTCCACCGTGCCTGGCGGCAAGGGGGCCAACCAGGCAGTGGCGGTGGCGCGGTTGGGCGGCAGTGTGGCGATGGTCGGCAACGTCGGCGATGACGCCTATGGCGAGCAGCTGCGCAAGGCACTGGAAGTGGAGGGCATCGATTGTCAGGCAGTCGGCGTGTGCCAGGGGGTGTCCAGTGGTATGGCGCTGATAACGGTGGATGCCAGCAGTCAGAACTGCATCGTCATCATTGCCGGTGGCAATGGTCTGCTGACACCTGAAACCGTGCAGCGCTTCGATGGCCTGCTGCAGGCCGCCGAGGTGATCGTCTGCCAGCTCGAAGTGCCTGCCGCCACGGTAGGCTGGACCCTGGCCAGGGCGCGCGCGCTGGGCAAGCGAGTGATCCTCAACCCGGCGCCGGCCACCGGCCCGCTGCCGGCCGAGTGGTTCGCCAACATCGATTACCTGATCCCCAATGAACACGAGGCCGAGGCGTTGACGGGCCAGTCGGTCGACGACCTGGACAGCGCGCGTCGTGCTGCTGAGTGCCTGCTGCAATTGGGCGCTGGCAAGGTGATCGTCACCTTGGGCGCGCAGGGTGCACTGTTTGTCAGTCAAGATGGCAGCCGGCATTTCCCGGCGCCGCAGGTCAAGCCGCTGGATACCACGGCAGCGGGCGATACGTTCGTCGGTGGCTTTGCTGCGGCGTTGGTGCAGGGCAAGGAGGAGGGCGAGGCGATCGCGTTCGGCCAACGCGCTGCTGCATTGTCCGTCACCCGCGCCGGGGCGCAGCCGTCGATTCCTTACCTGGCGGAGCTCACCCCATGAAAAAGACCGCGCTGCTCAATGTGGCCTTGTCGCGCACCATTGCCGGCATGGGCCACGGCGACATCCTGGTAATCGGTGATGCCGGGCTGCCGGTGCCGCCGGGCGTCGAGTTGATCGACCTGGCGTTGACGCCGGGGGTTCCGGATTTTGCCAGTGTGTTGCGGGCGGTGCTCAGCGAGCTGCAGGTGGAGCGGCATGTCCTGGCCGAGGAGATGCAGAAGGTGGTGCCGCCGGCGTTGGTCGAGATCGAGCGCTTGAAAGGCAAGCTGGGCAAGCGCGAGTGGCTGAGCCATGACGATTTCAAGGTGCTGTCGCGCAGTGCCCGTGCCGTGGTGCGTACCGGCGAGTGCCAGCCCTATAGCAATATTGCCCTGATCTCCGGCGTTACCTTCTAGAGGCGAGGGCTGCGCCCTCGTTCGCCGGCAAGCCGGC
>NZ_AKJC01000305.1 GCF_000282535.1 Pseudomonas sp. GM84
GCGCCGCAAAATCTGCGCCCAACACCCCGCAGCCCCCTCCAATTGAATGTGAACACCCGTTCACCCAGCCCCCCGCTGCCGTTACACTGCGCGATTGCGACAGTGTTTGTCGCATTGCCGAAAGCCTGGCTAAAACTGGGTTTTGCGCTGTAACAAGTTGTCGCTTGGCCGCAAGGACAGGCGCGGATCAGTCCTTACAATCCCCCCATCGCTCGCCATTTTCAGGCCAGCGTTCCTCTTCAGGAGACTCAGATGTCCGTTGAGCAAGCCCCGGTGCAACGTGCCGATTTCGACCAGGTCATGGTTCCCAACTATTCTCCGGCGGCCTTCATTCCTGTGCGAGGCGAGGGCTCCCGCGTGTGGGACCAGTCGGGGCGCGAGCTCATCGACTTTGCCGGCGGCATCGCGGTGAACGCCCTGGGCCATTGCCACCCGGCGCTGGTCAAGGCCCTGACCGAACAGGCCAATACCCTCTGGCACGTATCCAACGTCTTCACCAACGAGCCGGCCCTGCGTCTGGCGCACAAGCTGGTCGACGCCACCTTTGCCGAGCGTGCCTTCTTCTGCAACTCCGGCGCCGAATCCAACGAGGCCGCCTTCAAGCTGGCCCGTCGCGTGGCCCATGACCGCTTCGGCCCGGACAAGCACGAAATCATCGCCACCGTGAACAGCTTCCACGGCCGCACCCTGTTCACCGTCAGCGTCGGTGGCCAACCGAAGTACTCCGACGGTTTCGGCCCGAAGATCACCGGCATCAGCCATGTGCCGTACAACGACCTGGAAGCGCTGAAAGCGCAGATTTCCGACAAGACCTGCGCCGTGGTGATCGAACCGATCCAGGGCGAGAGCGGCGTGGTGCCGGCCGACAAGGCCTACCTGGAAGGCGCCCGCAAACTGTGTGACGAACACAATGCGCTGCTGATCTTCGACGAAGTGCAGACCGGTGTCGGCCGTACCGGCTCGCTGTATGCCTACCAGCACTACGGCGTGACCCCGGACATCCTCACCAGCGCCAAGAGCCTGGGCGGTGGTTTCCCGATCGGTGCCATGCTCACCACCAGCGAAATCGCCAAGCACCTGGCCGTCGGTACCCACGGCACCACCTATGGTGGCAACCCGCTGGGCTGCGCCGTGGCTTGCGCCGTACTGGACGTGATCAACACCCCAGAGACCCTGGCCGGTATCAAGGCCAAGCACGAGCGCTTCAAGACTCGCCTGGAAAAGATCGGCCAGCAGACCGGCCTGTTCACCCAGGTGCGCGGTGTCGGCCTGCTGATCGGTTGTGTGCTGAGCGATGCCTGGATGGGCAAGGCCAAGGACATCCTCAACGCCGCCGAGAAAGAAGGTGTGATGGTGCTTCAGGCTGGCCCGGACGTGGTGCGCTTCGCGCCGAGCCTGGTGGTCGAAGACGCCGACATCGATGAAGGCCTGGACCGCTTCGAGCGTGCCGTGGGCAACCTGATCAAGGGCTGATTCGCCTGCGATTCTCGCCGGCACCTGGTGGCGCCGGCGAACCCCGATTTCCACAGCGGGTGCGTGCTTGCAGGCGCCCGCCGTTTTTTCGCGCCGTCGTGCACGGCCAGTTTTTCCAAAGGAGTGACACCATGCTGGTGATGCGCCCCGCGCAAATGGCTGATCTGAACGAAGTGCAGCGCATGGCTGCGGACAGCCCCGTTGGTGTCACCTCGCTGCCGGACGACGCTGCCCGTCTGGGCGACAAGATCGCCGCCTCGGAAACATCGTTCGCTGCCGAAGTCAGCTTCAACGGCGAGGAGAGCTACTTCTTCGTGCTCGAGGACAGCGCCACCGGCAAGCTCGCCGGTTGCTCGGCCATCGTCGCCTCGGCCGGCTATTCCGAGCCGTTCTACAGCTTCCGTAACGAAACCTTCGTGCACGCCTCGCGCGAGCTGAAGATCCACAACAAGATCCACGTCCTGTCGCTGTGCCACGACCTCACCGGCAACAGCCTGCTGACCAGCTTCTATGTGCTGCCCGAGCTGGTCGACAGCGGCTGGGCCGAGCTCAACTCGCGCGGACGCCTGCTGTTCATGGCTTCGCACCCGGAGCGTTTTGCCGAGTCGGTGGTCACCGAGATCGTCGGCTACAGCGACGAGCAGGGCGAGTCGCCGTTCTGGGACGCCATCGGCCGCAACTTCTTCGACCTCAACTACGCCCACGCCGAGCGCCTGTGCGGCCTGAAGAGCCGCACGTTCCTCGCCGAGCTGATGCCGCACTACCCGATCTACGTGCCACTGCTGCCCGATGCTGCGCAGGAGGCCATGGGCCAGGTCCATCCGCGTGCGCAGATCACCTTCGACATTCTCATGCGCGAAGGTTTCGAGACCGAGCACTACATCGACATCTTCGACGGCGGGCCGACCTTGCACGCACGGGCTTCGGGTATTCGCTCGATCGCCCAGAGCCGTGTGGTGCCGGTCAAGCTTGAAGAGGCGCCGGCCAAGGGCGGGCGTCAGTACCTGGTGTGCAATGGCCAGCTGCAGGACTACCGCGCGGTGCTGCTGGAGCTGGACTGGGTGCCGGGCAAGCCGGTCGGCCTGAGCGCCGAAGCGGCCGATGCGCTGGGTGTGGGCGAGGGCGCCAGCGTGCGCCTGGTCGCGGTCTGAAGCCTGGGAACAGAGTTTTGCGGCAGCGCTCGCTGCCGCACAAGGAGATAGCATGATCGTTCGTCCTGTACGCAGCAGCGATTTACCCGCGCTGATCGAATTGGCTCGCAGCACCGGCACCACCGGGCTGACCACCTTGCCGGCCAACGAGGAACGCCTCGGGCATCGCGTCGGCTGGGCCGAGAAGAGCTTCCGTGGCGAAGCCGAGCGTGGCGACACCGACTACCTGTTCGTGATG
The DNA here is from genome assembly GCF_000282535.1 of Pseudomonas sp. GM84. Classification (GTDB taxonomy): domain Bacteria; phylum Pseudomonadota; class Gammaproteobacteria; order Pseudomonadales; family Pseudomonadaceae; genus Aquipseudomonas. The sequence continues at coordinate 2,863 of NZ_AKJC01000305.1, forward strand.
GAGAACGACGAAGGCCTGGTGGTCGGCATCAGCGCCATCGCCGGCGCTGTCGGCCTGCGCGAGCCCTGGTACAACTACCGGGTCGGCCTGACGGTCAGCGCTTCCCAGGAGCTGGGCATCTACCGCGAGATCCCGACCCTGTTCCTGGCCAACGACCTCACCGGCAACTCCGAGCTGTGCTCGCTGTTCCTGCGCGGCGATCACCGTTCCGGCCTCAATGGCCGCCTGCTGTCGCGGGCGCGCATGCTGTTCATTGCCGAGTTCCCGGAACTGTTCGGCAACAAGATCATCGCCGAGATGCGCGGCATGTCCGACGAACATGGGCACTCGCCGTTCTGGGAAAGCCTCGGCCGGCACTTCTTCAAGATGGAGTTCAGCCAGGCGGACTACCTCACCGGCGTGGGCAACAAGTCGTTCATTGCCGAGCTGATGCCCAAGTTCCCGTTGTACACCTGCTTCCTCTCGGAGGCGGCGCGCAGTGTCATCGGCCGTGTGCACACCGACACCGAGCCTGCGCTGGCCATGCTCAAGCAGGAAGGCTTCAGCTACCAGGGGTACGTCGACATCTTCGACGCCGGCCCTGCCATCGAATGCGAAACCTCGAAGATTCGCGCCGTGCGCGAGAGCCAGACCCTGGTGCTGGCGATTGGCACGCCAGGCGATGACGCTACCCCTTACATCATCCATAACCGCAAGCGCGACGACTGCCGCATCACCGCTGCGCCTGCGCGCCTGGCCGCCGGCACCCTGGTGGTCGACCCGTTGACTGCCAAGCGCCTGCGCATGGGCGCAGGCGACAACGTGCGCGCCGTGCCGCTGTCGGCAAGCCGGGAGGCCCAGTAAATGACCACGCATTACATCGCCGGCACCTGGCAGGCCGGCCAGGGTGAACCCCTGCAGTCACTCAATCCGGTAACCCAAGCCGTCGTCTGGCAAGGGCAGGGCGCCGCTGCCAGCCAGGTCGAGGCCGCCGTGCAGGCGGCTCGCCAGGCCTTCCCGGCCTGGGCGCAGTTGAGCCTGGAAGCGCGTATCGACGTGCTGGAAAAGTTCGCCGAACAGCTCAAGCAGCATGCCGAAGCGTTGGCCCATTGCATTGGCGAGGAAACCGGCAAGCCACTGTGGGAGTCGGCAACCGAAGTCACCAGCATGGTCAACAAGGTGGCGATCTCGGTGCAGAGCTACCGCGAGCGCACGGGTGAAAAAAGCGGGCCGCTGGCCGATGCCACGGCGGTGTTGCGCCACAAGCCCCATGGTGTGGTGGCCGTATTCGGGCCCTACAACTTCCCCGGCCATCTGCCCAACGGCCATATCGTGCCCGCGCTGCTGGCAGGCAACTGCGTGGTATTCAAACCCAGCGAGCTGACCCCCAAGGTTGCCGAGCTGACCGTCAATTGCTGGATCGCCGCCGGCCTGCCGGCCGGTGTGCTGAACCTGGTCCAGGGCGCCCGCGAAACCGGCGTGGCACTGGCTGCCAACCCCGGTATCGATGGGTTGTTCTTCACCGGCTCCAGCCGTACCGGCAACCTGTTGCACCAGCAGTTCGCCGGGCGCCCGGACAAGATCCTGGCCCTGGAAATGGGCGGCAACAATCCGCTGGTGGTCGATGAGGTCAAGGACCTGGACGCGGCGGTGTACACCATCATCCAGTCGGCTTTCATCTCTGCTGGCCAGCGCTGCACCTGCGCCCGGCGGCTGCTGGTGCCAGACGGTGCCTGGGGTGATGCGCTGATCGCGCGCCTGGTCGAGGTGAGCAAAACCCTCACGGTCGGTGCGTTCGACCAGCAGCCTGCGCCATTCATGGGGGCGGTGATCTCGCTGCAGGCTGCGCAGGCCTTGGTGGCGGCCCAGACCGAACTGCTCGGCAAGGGCGCCGTGGCGTTGTTGCCGCTGACCCAGCCGCAGGCGAATGCCGCGCTGCTGACACCGGGCATCCTCGATGTCACCGGTGTGGCCGAGCGCCGCGATGAAGAGTTCTTCGGCCCGCTGTTGCAGGTGATCCGCTACGCCGACTTCGACGCCGCCATCGACGAAGCCAACAATACCCAGTACGGCCTGGCCGCTGGCCTGCTGTCCGATTCCCGTGCCCGCTACCAGTACTTCTGGCTGCGCAGTCGCGCCGGCATCGTCAACTGGAACAAGCAACTGACCGGTGCCGCCAGCAGCGCGCCGTTCGGTGGCGTGGGCGCCAGCGGCAATCATCGGGCAAGTGCCTACTACGCGGCCGATTACTGCGCTTACCCCGTGGCTTCGCTGGAGACCGCCAGCCTTGCCTTGCCGGCGTCCCTGACGCCGGGCGTCACCCTATAACAACAGGTCACGGAGCCTTGCCGATGAAATCCTATGAAGTGAATTTTGATGGCCTGGTGGGGCCTACCCACAACTACGGCGGCCTGTCCTACGGTAACGTGGCTTCGCAGAGCAACAGCCAGCAGGCCTCCAACCCGCGTGAAGCGGCGCGTCAGGGCCTGGCGAAGATGAAAGCGCTGGCCGACATGGGCTTCCAGCAGGGCGTGCTGGCACCCCAGGAGCGCCCGGACGTGGCTGCGCTGCGCCGCTTGGGCTTTGCTGGAAGCGATGCCGAAGTGATTCAGCGTGCGGCCAAGGAGGCCATGCCTCTGCTGGTCGCCAGTTGCTCGGCGTCGAGCATGTGGGTGGCCAATGCCGCCACCGTCAGCCCCAGCGCCGACACCGCCGATGGTCGCGTGCATTTCACTGCCGCCAACCTCAACTGCAAGTACCACCGCAGCATCGAGCACCCGACCACCAGCCGCGTGCTGGCGGCCATGTTCAACGACGACAAGCACTTTGCCCATCACCCGGCACTGCCCGCCGTGGCGCAGTTCGGCGACGAGGGCGCCGCCAACCACACGCGCTTCTGCCGCCGCTATGGCGAGGCGGGCGTCGAGTTTTTCGTCTATGGCCGCAGCGCTTTCGACAGCCGCTACCCCGCGCCACAGAAATACCCGGCGCGCCAGACCCTGGAGGCCTCCCAGGCCGTGGCGCGGCTGCATGGCCTGAGCGACGACGGTGTGGTCTACGCTCAACAGAACCCGGCGGTGATCGACCAGGGTGTGTTCCATAACGATGTGATTGCGGTGGGCAACGGCGAGGTGCTGTTCTACCACGAAGACGCCTTCCTCGAGACCGACGCGGTGCTTGGCCAACTACAGGCTAAACTGGCCAGCAAGGGCGGCCGTTTCCAGGCCGTCCGCGTGCCACGTGCGGCAGTGACGGTAGAGGATGCGGTGCGTTCCTACCTGTTCAACAGCCAGCTGCTCAGCCGCGACGACGGCTCCATGCTGCTGGTGGTGCCGGAAGAGTGCCGCAACAACGAGCGGGTCTGGACGTACTTGAACCAGCTGACCGCCCAGGGTGGCGCAGTACAGGAGGTCAAGGTGTTCGACCTCAAGCAGAGCATGCAGAACGGCGGTGGCCCGGCTTGCCTGCGCTTGCGCGTGGCATTGAAGGAATCGGAACTGGCAGCGGTCAATCCAGGCGTTATCATGACCGCCCCGCTGTACGACACGCTGCTGCAGTGGGTCGACAAGCACTACCGCGACCGCCTTGGCGAAGCGGACCTTGCCGATCCGCAGTTGCTGGTGGAATGCCGTACCGCGCTGGATGAGTTGACCCAGATCCTGAAGTTGGGTTCGGTCTATCCGTTCCAACGCCAACCTTGAAGAGAGAACCTGTAATGACCGACGCCATGCGCCTGATCCTCGAAGACACCGACGGCACCCAGCTGGAAACCTCCTGCACCCGCTTTGCCGTAGTCTGGCAAGGCAAGGAAGTGTGGATTCAGCAGGATGGCCGCGGCCAGCTGCTGATCGGCGTGGACGTCGAGGAAGACGCCGCCGAGTACGCCAACCTGCTGCTGCGCCCGATGGCCACCAACCTGGTCAGCCTGCAGCTGGAGATGGAACCGGCGGAAGTCGACGAAGGCGACGACCACGTCCATGGCCCCGATTGCGGCCACCACCACTAAGGAAGTGCCTATGCTCGCCCTTGGCAAACTGCTTGAGCTGACCCTGACCGATCACGAGCCGGCCGAGAAGACCCAAGTGACACCCAAGGGCGTGCGTTTGCGCTGGCTGGGGGAGGGCGCACTGGAAGTGCGTCCGCCGGAAGGCGAGGATTGCGGGCTGGACCTGCTGCTCTCGGCCGGTATCCATGGTAACGAGACCGCGCCGATCGAACTGCTCGAACGGCTGCTGCATGGTGTGGCAAACGGCAAGATCAAGCCGCGTGCACGGCTTCTGTTCCTGTTCGGCAACCCGGTGGCGATCCGCAAGGGCGAGCGCTTCATCGAGCAGGACATCAACCGCCTGTTCAACGGCCGCCATGAGCTGTCCAGTGGTTTCGAGGCATTGAGGGCGGCGGAGCTCGAACAGTTCGCCCGGGTGTTCTTCAGCAAGCCTGAGCGCACCCGACTGCATTACGACTTGCACACCGCGATTCGTGGTTCGAAGATCGAGCAGTTCGCCCTGTACCCCTATAAAGAGGGGCGCAAGCATTCTCGCCGCGAGCTGGCTCGCCTGGCGGCGGCCGGCATGGAGGCGGTGCTGCTGCAGAGCAAGTCGTCGATCACCTTCAGTGCCTTCACCTATGAACAACTCGATGCCGAGGCGTTTACCCTGGAGCTGGGCAAGGCGCGACCGTTCGGGCAGAACGAGCAGGTCAACCTCGACAAGCTCGAAGAGCGGCTGATCCGCATCATCGAGGACACCGAGCCCGAAATCGATGAATCGCTGGATGGGCTGAAGCTGTTCAGTGTCGCCCGTGAGATCATCAAGCACAGCGACAGCTTCCACCTGCACCTGCCGGCGGATATCGAGAACTTCTCCGAGCTGAGCAAGGGCTACCTGCTGGCCGAGGACCTGGCGGAAATGCGCTGGGTGGTCGAGGAGGAGGGGGCGCGGATCATCTTCCCCAATCCCCGGGTCAAGAATGGGCTGCGCGCCGGGATTCTCATCGTGCCGGACTCGGGCCAGCGGCTGGGTTGATTTCTGGGGTCCTATCGCCGGCAAGCCGGCTCCCACAGGAAGAGTGCGGAGCCTGAGGGCGGCGCCGTACCTGTGGGAGCCGGCTCGCCGGCGATAGGGCCCGAACAGGCGCAATTGGATCCCAATCCACCCCTTGAACGAACTGAATTCACCGTCTGTTCCATTTTCCCTTCCCTTGGGCGGTAATAGGCTTGCCAGCGGCAAAAGCCACCATTTAGCATCCGGTAATGTCTTTTTCGTTTGCATGAGCTGAAAAGCCATCCGTTCGACGCTTTCTATCGCATAAACACACTGCACCGAGACTGCAGGACCGATATAATGCGGCCCTTTGCCGTCGTTTCGTCGACGCGTTTGCCCCAAGGGCCGCCGTTTCCGTGGAAGAACCTATGAAAAGCGCAGAAATCCGTGAAGCCTTCCTTCGCTTCTTCGAAGAGCAGGGACACACCCGAGTCGCCTCCAGTTCGCTGATCCCGAACAACGACCCGACCCTGCTGTTCACCAACGCAGGCATGAACCAGTTCAAGGACTGCTTCCTCGGTGCAGAGAAGCGTGCGTACACGCGCGCCGTCAGCAGCCAGAAATGCGTGCGCGCCGGCGGCAAGCACAACGACCTGGAAAACGTCGGTTACACCGCGCGTCACCACACCTTCTTCGAAATGCTGGGCAACTTCAGCTTCGGCGACTATTTCAAGCGCGATGCGATCACCTTCGCCTGGAACTTCCTGACCTCCGAGCAGTGGCTGAACCTGCCCAAGGAAAAGCTCTGGGTCACCGTCTACGCCAGCGACGACGAAGCCTACGACATCTGGACCAAGGAAGTCGGCGTGCCGGCCGAGCGCATGGTGCGCATCGGTGACAACAAAGGCGCTCCGTACGCCTCCGACAACTTCTGGACCATGGGCGACACCGGCCCGTGCGGCCCGTGCACCGAGATCTTCTACGACCACGGCGCCGACATCTGGGGCGGCCCACCCGGCTCGCCGGAAGAAGACGGCGACCGCTACATCGAGATCTGGAACAACGTCTTCATGCAGTTCAACCGCACGGCCGATGGCGTGCTGCACCCGCTGCCAGCGCCGTCGGTGGACACCGGCATGGGCCTGGAGCGCATCAGTGCGGTGATGCAGCACGTGCACTCGAACTACGAGATCGACCTGTTCCAGAACCTGCTGACTGCCGCGGCCAAGGCCATCGGCTGCAGCAACGACGGCCAGGCTTCGCTGAAAGTAGTCGCCGACCATATCCGTTCCTGCGGCTTCCTGATCGCCGACGGCGTGCTGCCGTCCAACGAAGGCCGTGGCTACGTGCTGCGTCGCATCATTCGTCGCGCCTGCCGTCACGGCAACAAGCTCGGCGCCAAGGGCAGCTTCTTCTACCAGATCGTCGCGGCCCTGGCGGCCGAGATGGGCGAGGCCTTCCCTGAACTGAAGGGCCAGCAGGCGCACATCGAGCGCGTGCTCAAGGCCGAAGAAGAGCAGTTCGCCAAGACCTTGGAGCAGGGCCTGCGCATCCTCGAGCAGGACCTGGCGCAGCTGCAAGGCGACGTGGTGCCGGGCGACGTGGTGTTCAAGCTGTACGACACCTACGGGTTCCCGATGGACCTGACCGCAGACATCGCCCGCGAGCGCGAGCTGACCATCGACGAAGCCGGCTTCGAGCGCGAGATGGACGCCCAGCGTGAGCGTGCCCGTTCCGCCAGCGCCTTCGGCATGGACTACAACAGCCTGGTCAAGGTCGACACCGCTACCGACTTCCTTGGCTACGACGCCACCGAAGGCCAGGGCAAGGTCATCGCCCTGTACAAGGATGGCCAGTCGGTCGACCAGCTGGGTGAAGGCGAGGAGGGCGTCGTGGTCCTTGATCGCACCCCGTTCTACGCCGAATCCGGTGGTCAGGTCGGTGACACCGGCTACCTGCAGTCCGGCGCCGTGCGTTTCGATGTGCGCGACACCACCAAGACTGGCGGTGCCTTCCTGCACCACGGCGTGGTCGCCAGCGGCGCACTGGTCATTGGCGCGCCCGTTGAAGCCAAGGTCGATGCCGAGGTGCAGCACGCCACCTCGCTGAACCACTCCGCCACCCACCTGCTGCACGAAGCGCTGCGCCAGGTGCTGGGCGATCACGTGCAGCAGAAGGGCTCGCTGGTCGATAGCCAGCGCCTGCGCTTCGACTTCAGCCACTTCGAAGCGGTCAAGCCAGAGCAGATCAAGGCCCTGGAAGACATCGTCAACCGCGAAGTGCGCAAGAACACCCCGGTCGAAACCGAACTGACCGATATCGAAACCGCCAAGCGCAAGGGCGCCATGGCCCTGTTCGGCGAGAAGTACGGTGACACCGTGCGCGTGCTGAGCATGGGTGGCGATTTCTCCGTCGAGCTGTGCGGCGGTATCCACGCCAAGCGCACCGGCGATATCAGCCTGTTCAAGATCATCAGCGAAGGTGGCGTGGCCTCGGGCGTGCGCCGCATCGAAGCGGTTACCGGTGCCGCCGCGCTGGCCTACCTGAACGCTGCCGAAGAGCAGGTCAAGGAAGCCGCGCAGCTGGTCAAGGGCAACCGTGACAACCTGATCGACAAGCTGTCGGCGGTGCTCGAGCGCAACCGTCAGCTGGAGAAGCAGCTGGAACAGCTGCAGGCCAAGGCCGCCAGCGCCGCCGGGGATGATCTCTCCAATGCGGCTGTTGAGGTCAAGGGTGCCAAGGTGCTCGCCGCCCGCCTGGATGGGCAGGATGGCAAGGCACTGCTGGCCCTCGTCGATCAGCTGAAGAACAAGCTCGGCCACGCAGTGATCCTGCTGGGCAGTGAGCATGAGGGCAAGGTCGTGCTGGTGGCCGGCGTGACCAAAGACCTCTCCAGCCAACTCAAGGCTGGCGACCTGATGAAACAAGCCGCGGCAAAAGTGGGTGGCAAGGGCGGTGGCCGTCCGGACATGGCCCAGGGTGGTGGCGTCGACGTCGCTGCGCTGGACCAGGCCCTGGCGCTGGCCGTGCCGTTCGCTGAGCAGGGACTTTGAGATGAGGGGGCGGCGGTCTAGTCGTCGCCCCTTCATGTTGGATGGTTTTTTTGGGGCCCTGTATGGGCTGAGGCACCATTGAAATGGCGTTGATCGTACAGAAATTTGGCGGCACCTCTGTCGGTTCCATCGAGCGGATCGAGCAGGTTGCCGACAAGGTCAAGAAACACCGTGAGGCGGGCGACGACCTGGTGGTTGTGCTGTCGGCCATGAGCGGAGAAACCAATCGCCTGATCGACCTGGCCAAGCAGATTACCGACCAGCCGGTTCCACGTGAGCTGGACGTGATCGTGTCCACCGGCGAGCAGGTCACCATTGCCTTGCTGGCCATGGCCTTGATCAAGCGTGGCGTGCCGGCGGTGTCCTACACCGGCAACCAGGTGCGCATTCTCACCGACAGCTCGCACAACAAGGCGCGCATCCTGCAGATAGACGACCAGAAAATTCGCGCCGACCTGAAGGCCGGGCGCGTGGTGGTGGTGGCAGGTTTCCAGGGTGTCGACGAGCACGGCAGCATCACCACCCTCGGTCGTGGTGGCTCCGACACCACCGGTGTGGCCCTTGCGGCTGCGCTCAAGGCTGACGAGTGCCAGATCTACACCGACGTCGATGGCGTCTACACCACCGACCCGCGTGTCGTGCCTCAGGCGCGCCGCCTGGAGAAGATCACCTTCGAAGAGATGCTGGAAATGGCCAGCCTCGGTTCCAAGGTGCTGCAGATCCGTTCGGTGGAGTTCGCCGGCAAGTACAACGTTCCGCTGCGCGTGCTGCACAGCTTCAAGGAGGGTCCGGGTACCCTCATTACCATTGATGAAGAGGAATCCATGGAACAGCCGATCATTTCCGGTATCGCCTTCAACCGTGATGAAGCCAAGCTGACCATTCGTGGCGTGCCGGATACCCCGGGCGTCGCTTTCAAGATCCTCGGCCCGATCAGCGCTTCGAACATCGAAGTGGACATGATCGTGCAGAACGTTTCGCACGATAACACCACCGACTTCACCTTCACCGTACACCGCAACGAGTACGAGAAGGCCCACGCCGTGCTGGAAAACACCGCACGTGAAATCGGTGCCCGCGAAGTGGTCGGCGACATCAAGATCGCCAAGGTGTCGATCGTCGGCGTTGGCATGCGCTCCCACGCAGGTGTTGCCAGCCGCATGTTCGAAGCCCTGGCCAAGGAGAGCATCAATATCCAGATGATCTCCACCTCCGAGATCAAGGTTTCCGTAGTGATCGAAGAGAAGTACCTGGAGCTGGCCGTACGCGCGCTGCACACCGCGTTCGAGCTCGATGCCCCTGCCCGACAGGGCGAGTAAGGCTTTGCCTGAAGGGCGCGGCTAAGCCGCGCCCTTCGCGTTTCTGCTCGCCACGCAGGCCCTGTCCTGTCGGCGTGGCGATCATCCAGGTCTTGTGCCGTTGTCCGCGGCCAGGGCCTGGCATTCCAAGACTGTTATCCCTGAATTGTTTTGCGTAAGGAGAAAGCTATGTTGATTCTGACTCGTCGGTGCGCCGAGAGCCTGATCATTGGAGACGGCGAGATCACCGTGACGGTGCTCGGCGTAAAAGGCAACCAGGTGCGTATTGGCGTCAGCGCGCCCAAGGAAGTGGCCGTTCACCGCGAGGAAATCTACCTGCGGATCAAGAAAGAGAAGGATGAAGAGCCAAGCCTTTAATTTTTTTGAAGTTTTTTTAAAAAAAAGGGTTGCAAACGAGGAAGAGCCTGTTTAATATTCGCCTCGTGTTGCGGTGAGGTGGCCGAGTGGCCGAAGGCGCTCCCCTGCTAAGGGAGTATACCTCATAAGGGTATCGGGGGTTCGAATCCCCCCTTCACCGCCATTATTCGCTTAGGACGCTGTAATCGGTAAGAACGCTAAGTCGTTGAAATTAAACGAAAAAAGTTCTTGCTAAAATGATTTAGCGGCCTATAATGCGCGGCAAGACACGGACTCATAGCTCAGCTGGATAGAGTACTCGGCTACGAACCGAGCGGTCGGAGGTTCGAATCCTCCTGAGTCCGCCACTTTTGAAGTGGCTTTGCTTAAGAAGCTGCTTCAAACCAACCAGTGGTAACCTGGTCTAAAACTACCAACTACGGACTCATAGCTCAGCTGGATAGAGTACTCGGCTACGAACCGAGCGGTCGGAGGTTCGAATCCTCCTGAGTCCGCCACTTTTGAAGTGGCTCTGCTTGCAAAGGCACTTCAACAAACCAGTGGTAATCTGGTCTAAAACTACCGACCACGGACTCATAGCTCAGCTGGATAGAGTACTCGGCTACGAACCGAGCGGTCGCAGGTTCGAATCCTGCTGAGTCCGCCATACATCAAGAAGCCCGCTCATTTGAGCGGGCTTTTTGTTTTCTGTTTTCACTGATTTGTCGGTGATGCCTGACTAGACTGCAAAGAAGCCGGTCCGCCATTCTTTTGTGTGGCAGATGTGTTCTTTGTTCCGCGCCCGCCGTCGCACTGAAGGCTTCGAGCGTTGTCCTAGCTTTATCGCGCAAACGATTGTTCTGGCCAAAATTTTAAGCGATCTGACAGCTTAGGCAGTGTATGATTGCGCCCGTCAGCCCCGCCGGGGCTTGTGGAATACCACCATGGACTTACCCAGTAGTTACTCCTTAACAAGCTGCATACAGATTGATCTGACCGATTGATTCTCCCGGCGTGCTCCGCTGCTGGGAGTGGAGTTCGCCTATGACCGAAGTAGAAGTAAAGAAAGCGCAAGAGAGCCTGCAGGATCGCCTGGCCCAGGTGGTCGAACTGCTGCAGCGCCAGCGCGTGGTAGAGGACCTGACCCACCGTCAGGAAGGTCATCACCATGACCTGGTGGAAAACCTCGTCCACCGCCAGAATCTGGTCGAGCTGCAACGCAAGCTCGACGACCTGCACCCTGCAGACATCGCCTACATCCTCGAAGCCTTGCCCCTGGAAGACCGTCTGACGGTCTGGCAGCTGGTGCGCTCGGATCGTGACGGCGACATTCTCCTTGAAGTATCCGACGCCGTTCGCCAATCGCTGATCGCCGACATGGACGATCACGAAATCCTCGCTGCGGCGAAGGAAATGGACGCTGACGAACTGGCCGACCTGGCGCCTGAGCTGCCACGTGATGTGGTTCACGAGCTCATGGAGAGCCTCGATGCCCAGCAGCGTGAGCGTGTTCGCTCGGCGTTGAGCTACGACGAGGAGCAGGTGGGTGCGCTGATGGACTTCGAGATGGTCACCATCCGCGAAGACGTCAGCCTGGAAGTGGTGTTGCGTTACCTGCGCCGCCTGAAAGAGCTGCCTAACCATACCGACAAACTGTTCGTGGTCGACTATGACGGCATCCTCAAGGGCGTGTTGCCGATCAAGCGTCTGCTGGTCAACGACCCGGAGAAGAAGGTAGCGGAGGTCATGGCGACTGACCCTGTGTCCTTCCATCCCGAGGAAGATGCCTACGACGCTGCCCAGGCCTTCGAGCGTTACGACCTGGTCTCGGCGCCGGTGGTTGACAAGAGCGATCGCCTGATCGGTCGTCTGACCATCGACGAGATGGTCGACCTGATCCGTGAGGAAAGCGAGAGCGAAGTCCTCAACATGGCCGGTCTGCGCGAAGAGGAAGATATCTTCGCCTCGGTCTGGCGCTCGCTGCGCAACCGTTGGGCCTGGCTTGCCATCAACCTGATCACGGCCTTTGTCGCATCGCGGGTGATCGGCCTGTTCGAGGGCTCGATCGAGAAATTGGTGGCACTGGCGGCGCTGATGCCGATCGTTGCGGGTATTGGTGGCAACTCCGGCAACCAGACCATCACCATGATCGTCCGCGCCATGGCGCTGGACCAGGTCTCGCCGGGCAACACCAGCCGCCTGATGCGCAAGGAGCTGGCGGTGTCGCTGCTCAATGGCCTGATCTGGGGCGGTGTGATCGGTGCGGTGGCGTTCTGGTTGTATGGCAGCTGGTCGCTGGGCCTGGTGATGACGGCTGCGATGACCTTGAACCTGCTGTTGGCAGCATTGATGGGCGTGTTGATCCCAATGACTCTGACGCGGCTGGGGCGCGACCCGGCGATGGGATCCAGCGTGATGATCACGGCAGTGACCGACAGTGGCGGCTTCTTCATCTTCCTGGGCTTGGCAACGGTGTTCCTGCTGTAAGCAGGAAAAAGCCAGGGGCTGCTGCGCAGCCCTTATCGCTGGCAAGCCAGCTCCCACAGGTATCGAGTAGCCCTCAAACGCAGCGCCGTACCTGTGGGAGCCGGCTTGCCGGCGATAGGGTCGGAACAGGCAAAACAAAAAAGCCAGCTTACGCTGGCTTTTTTGTGTCCGCAGTCACTGGGTAAAACCAAATCCAGTAATCATGCGGCCCTCATCGGTGTGGATATACAACTGATAAGTCATTGCTGCAGCGTCGTCAGGACCAATGACATTGTCGATTTCGAAATGGCTGACGGCAGCAACGGTGTCCTTCACCCCAGTGCTGTATTCAGTGCCGACGAGATGCTGTAGAGCATCGAGAATTTCTTTCTCCCTGGCGAGGGTCGAGGCGTCTTTCTGTAGGTTCTGCATGCTGTTTCTCCTGAGCAACTGTACGAATGGGTCGTCCATTCTGTTGCCGGGAGAAAAGGCCATGTGGTGCAGGGTTAGGGGTGCTGGAAAAAGAAACGCCCGATGCGGGGCATCGGGCGTTTCTGTCGAAGGCCTGCTGCAGGGCAGGACCTTGGGTGTGCTGGCCGTGAGTTAGCCTCAGGAGGCGTCGGCAGCCATCTCCACATCGTGAGCGATGAGGGCCACCAGTGCGTTCTGCTGTCGATGGGACAACTGGCGGAAGCGCTGCAGCAACTCGCGCTCGTGCAGCGACAGCTCAGGGCTGTCCAGGCGCATGCTCAGCTCGTCACCCAGCGCGCCTTCCTGGATAAGGCTCTGCTCCAGGCGCGCGATGATCTCGGAGTTCATGCTGCGGTGATGGTTGCGCGCTACTTCGGCAATGCGCTCACGCATCCCGTCTGGCAGGCGGACGACGAACTTGTCAGCGGTACGGCTCGAATAAATAGCCTGTTTCATTGGGCGCATATAAATTGACCGGTTTTTGGTTCAGGGGAAGCGGTTCTCAAATTGGCCGCACGGGATGGTGGTACGACCGTGGCGACGACAAAATGTTCAACCGACAGGAAAATTTGGTGCTCATTTTTGCCCATGGTCGCCGTTTCCTTGGCGTCAATTCTGTGACAAATAGTGGGCCGGATACAGGCTTTTTGCCAGTACCAATTATCAGAAATGAGTACTGGTTTGAAAAGTTTTACATATTCCGGCTCGGCCTTGCGTCAGCCCCTTGCCGTCAAAAACCCGTAAAACACAGCAAAGGGTAGAGAAAACCCCTAAAATGCGCGGGTTTCCTTCCATAGAGCATAGTGGCTATGCAACATGACGCAAGCGCCCAAGGCAAAGCCTCAGGCCGCCTGATATTTCTGATAGGACCTTCCGGATCGGGAAAAGATTCCTTGATCGAACAATCGCGTGAGCCACTGGCCGCAGCGGGGGTGGAAATTGCCCGTCGGGTGATTACCCGTTCTGCCGAAGCCAAGGGTGAAGCCGCCCATGGCGTCACGCCCGAGCGCTTCGAAGCGATGCGTGCAGCCGGCGAATTTGCCATGCATTGGCAGGCCAATGGGTTGGAATACGGCATTCCGGCGCAAGTGGACCAGTGGCTGGCGCAAGGGCATTCGGTGCTGGTCAATGGTTCTCGTGCTTATCTACCCCAGGCGCGCCTGCGTTACCCTGACTTGCTGGCCGTATGCCTGGTGGTGAAGCCCGAGGTACTGCGCGAACGCCTGCTCGCAAGAGGGCGGGAGACGCCGCAGGAAATCGACGAACGCCTGGCGCGCAGTGCGGGGATGCGGCTTGACCAGGATTCGACGGTGCACTTGTTGGACAACTCGGGATCGTTGGCTACTGCGGTGGGCGGGCTGCTCCAGCTACTGCGTGAGGAGAAGCTGATCGATTGATAGGCAGAAAAAACCTACGTGCAAAAGGCCCGATTAAGGCTGACAAACGGCAGCCCGCTGGTTAACATGCTCGCCGTCCTACCGTGCAGCGTTCGCTGCCGGTTCTTGTGTCTCAGTAGCTCAATTGGATAGAGCATCCCCCTCCTAAGGGGAAGGTTGGCAGTTCGAACCTGCCCTGGGACGCCACTCTTTCAAGTACATTTCTGCTCATCGTTGCCTCAAGCTGCCATAGCATCGCGGCGAGTCGCCCTATGGCCGATCGCAGATCGCACAGCATGTCGATTGGTATGTGTGGTTCGAATACACGACGTGGATTTGAGCGCGCGCGCCGGGTCAGGGACTGGATCTTTCTGAATTTCGCTGAAGCACCGAAAGCCACCGCCCATGTGGGGCGGTGGCCGCAGGGCTGCTGGGTTACTTGCAGTTCCCTGCCTTGCGATACCCGGCAGACAGCGCTTGCGCTTCGCTGTCAAAGGTTACCTGGTTCTTTTGCGACACCTGGCTGTATCCGGGGCAGCCACTGGCAAGGTGATACACATGGCTGTTGCGGTTGCCGATGATCGCACCCTCGGTCGATGCGCTCGCCAGGGTAGGCTGGGGCACTGGCTTGGCTGCCGATTTCGGGCTTGCGGTGGTGGCTACGTCAGCAGCGCCCGCAGGCTTGTAGCCGAGTGTCCAGTGACGTTCGCCGGTGACGAACGGGTTGGAGTGCCCCATGATCCGGGCAATGCGCTGGTCACGCTCTTTTTCCCAGGCAGACACCGGGTGCTGCTTGTCCCAGGCCATGAGCAGCTGTTGCTGCTGGCGAGACATGCTCAGTCGGTAGCGGTCGAACATGTAGAACGTGGTGCGCGCCACCAGCCCCTTCACTTCGTCACGCGGCTCTGCGGCTTTCTGCTGGAAATCCACCTTGGTCGTGCATTGGCCGTACTGGGGGGCAACACCCGAGACCATGCCATAGTTGAAGTTGCTGCGATCACCGTTCACTTCGCCCACGGAGGGGTACAGGTTGAACAGGTCGGCTTCCATGGCACGGAAGGTTGGGTCGGTGTCGACACAGTGCTCGCGCCCGCCGCTCTGCCAGCATTGGCGCTGGTGGCCGAACGTCCAGGCCGGCACGATGTGTTCCCATTCCGTGCGTTCGGCACGTGTCTGCAGCTTGCGCGTTTCGTAGCCACAGGACTTGAGGTCGACGCGGCCACCGGACTTGCCGACCCAGGTCCACTTGCAGCCACAGTACAGGTCGCCCATGGCGCTGTTGGCCTGATCGAGGTAGACCTTCTGCTTGGCGATGACTTTGGCTTCGGTAAAAGTCGCGGGGGGAGTGGCGAAGGCGCTGGGTATGGCGGCGAGGGCGAGGGTTACGACGTACAGCAGTTTCTTCATGAGAAAACATCATCGAGGGGGTGGGCGCGGGATTATACGGCCTACCGGTGATGAGTGAAGAAACGTCCCGCGAACTTCAAGCCATGCGCTTACAGTAACCAGTGCCTCAATCGTTGCGCACTTTGCCGGGTCGGTGCGTGTGGCTGCGGTGGAAGAAGCGCTGATGCAGTTGGCGTGAAGGGCTGCCAGGCATATGCTTGCCAGGCAGGGGTGCAACCCTGCCGCCTGCGGCGAATATCCGCGCTACCCGAACGTAGCGCAGTTCCTGGACACTAGGGAGAGCGTCCGATGAGTGAGGAATCAAGGCCGATACCTGCCAGCTTCAGCGAAGAGCAGCTGCACATGCTGTTCGAGCTGATCAGCGACGGCATCTGGGACTGGAACGCCAATACCGGCTACGTCTATCGCAATTCAGGCTGGTACAGCATGCTCGGCTACGCCAGCCATTCCATGGCCAACACCGTGCTGACCTGGGAGGGTGTCATCCACCCGGAAGACTACCCGCGGGTGATGGAGCATTTCGAGGCCTACATCGACCAGCGCGCCGAGCGCTATCTCGTCGAATACCGCTGCCTGTGCCAGGACGGTAGCTACCTTTGGGTCGAGGACCGTGGCTACATCATCGCCCGTAACGACGATGGCACCGTGGCCCGCATGCTCGGCGCCCACCGCAATATCGACGCCGGCAAGCGCCTGGTGGCCGAGCTTCAACTGAAGAACCAGTCGCTGGAAACCCTGGTGGCCGAACACACCCGCGAGTTGTCGTGGGTCAATCAGCAGTTGCAGTGCCAGCTCGACGAGAACCGCGAGCTGGCCGAGCGCGATGCGCTGACTCGGGTCGCTAACCGCTACCGCCTGGAGCAGGCCTTGCAGCAGGCATGCGAGCGCGCCCAGCGTTTTCGTCAGCCGTTGGCCCTGATTGCCATGGATGTGGATGACTTCAAGCCGATCAATGATCGCTATGGCCATGTCCGAGGGGATGCAGCGTTGATCCAGGTGGTGGAAACGCTGCGTGGCTGCCTGCGTGAGCAGGACCTGCTGGCGCGTTGGGGCGGGGACGAGTTCGTCATGGTCCTGCCGCAGACCTCGCTAGCGGAGGCACTCGAAGTGGCGGCACAGCTGCGACGGGCGATGGCGAAGGTCGAGCCTGTGGAGGAATACGCGCTGTCCCTCAGCTATGGGGTGGTCGTGCGACAGGATGGGGAGTCCCAGCATGAGCTGCTGGCGCGCGCGGACGAGGCGTTGTACCGGGCCAAGGGGGCCGGCAAGGACGCCATCAGCGAGTGACTCGACTGGCGCTTTGTGGGGGCTGGTCGGGCCTCATCGCCGGCAAGCCGGCTCCCACAGGTTCAGCGCAGCTTTCAGTGCCGGGACAGGCAATAGAGGGCAAAAAAAAAGACCCGCGATGCCGGACAGGCACTGCGGGCCAAAATCGGCCACAGCCGCTTCAGTGTCAGATATGCAAAGCGTGTCCCAGCGCGCGCAGTGCCGCTTCCTGTACCGCCTCGCCCAGGGTCGGATGGGCGTGGATGGTGCCGGCCACATCTTCCAGCCGGGCACCCATTTCCAGTGACTGGGCAAAGGCCGTGGACAGTTCCGAAACCGCCACGCCCACCGCCTGCCAGCCCACGATCAAGTGGTTATCCCGCCGCGCCACCACCCGCACGAAGCCGCTTTTCGACTCCAGGCTCATGGCCCTGCCATTGGCGGCGAACGGGAACTGCGCAACGATGCAGTCCAGGCCTTGCTGGCTGGCCTGCTCCGGTGTCTGGCCAACCACCACCACCTCGGGGTCGGTAAAGCACACCGCCGCAATGGCGGTCGGCTCGAAGCGCCGCGTCTTGCCGGCAATGATTTCAGCGACCATCTCGCCTTGTGCCATGGCCCGGTGGGCCAGCATCGGCTCGCCGGCGACGTCGCCGATCGCCCAGACGTTGCGCATGCTGGTCTGGCAGCGCGGGTCGATGGCAATGGCGGCGCCGTTCATTTTCAAATCCAGGCATTCCAGGTTGAAGCCCTGGGTACGCGGCCGGCGACCCACGGCCACCAGCACCTGGTCGGCTTGCAGGCTCAACTGTGCACCCTGGCCATCGCGGGCCAGCAGGCAACCGTCGGCATAACCTTCGACGCTGTGCCCCAGGTGCAAGGCGATGCCCAGCTTCTTCAACGACTCGGCCACCGGCGCGGTGAGCTCGCTGTCATAGGTGGGCAGGATGCGCTCGCGCGCTTCCACCACGCTGACCTGAGCGCCCAGCTTGCGGTAGGCGATGCCCAGCTCCAGGCCGATGTAGCCGCCGCCCACCACCACCAGGTGCTTGGGCAGGGCCTTGGGCGCCAGGGCCTCGGTGGACGAGATGATCGGCCCGCCCAACGGCAGCATCGGCAACGTCACGCTGTTCGAGCCGGTGGCCAGCAACAGGTGCTCGCAGCGGATGCGTTGGCCGTCGACCTCGACCTGCTTGCCGTCGAGGATCTTCGCCCAGCCGTGGATGACCTTGACCCCATGTTTTTTCAACAGCGCCGCCACACCCGTGGTCAGGCGGTCGACGATGCCGTCCTTCCAGGCCACGCTGCGGCCGATGTCCAGGCGCGGCGAAGAGACGCTGATGCCCAGCTCGGACTCGCCGCTGTAGCGCGCTGTCTGGTGGAACTGTTCGGCCACATGGATCAGTGCCTTGGACGGAATGCAGCCGATGTTCAGGCAGGTGCCACCCAGCGCCTGGCCTTCGACCAGCACGGTGGGAATGCCCAGCTGCCCGGCGCGGATGGCGGCCACGTAGCCGCCAGGGCCGCCACCGATGATCAGCAGGGTGGTTTCGATAGTCTGGTCCATGCTCACTCCACGAACAGGCAGGCGGGTTGTTCGAGCAGGCCACGCACGGCCTGGATGAACAGCGCGGCATCCATGCCATCGACCACCCGGTGGTCGAACGAGCTGGACAGGTTCATCATCTTGCGAATCACGATCTGGCCATCGATCACCATCGGCCGCTCGACCATGCGGTTTACACCGACGATCGCCACTTCCGGGGTGTTGACCACCGGTGTGCTGACGATCCCACCGAGGGCGCCCAGGCTGGTGAGCGTGATGGTCGAACCGGACAGCTCTTCGCGGCTGGCCTTGTTGTTGCGCGCGGCCGTCGCCAGGCGGGAAATCTCGCTGGCGTTGCCCCACAGGCTGCCGGCTTCGGCATGGCGCAGCACCGGCACCATCAGGCCGTTGTCACCCTGGGTGGCGATGCCCACGTGCACCGCGCCGTGGCGGGTGATGACCTGGGCTTCGTCGTCATAGGTGGCGTTGATCTGCGGGAAGTCGCGCAAGGCCACGACCAGTGCGCGTACCAGGAACGGCAGCAGGGTGAGCTTGCCACGGTTGTCGCCGTGCTTGCTGTTGAGCTGCTGGCGCAGGGCCTCCAGCGCGGTGACGTCGATTTCCTCGACATAGCTGAAATGCGCCACGCGGCGTTTGGCATCCTGCATGCGTTGGGCGATCTTGCGGCGCAGGCCGATCACTGGCACCTGCTCGCTGTCCGTGCGTTTGGCGTAACCGCCAGGCGCTTGACCGGCAGTGCTCTGCGGCTTGCTCATGAAGGCATCGAGGTCTTCGTGCTGGATGCGCCCGGCCGGGCCGCTGCCATGCACGTAGCGCAGCTCGATACCGGCATCCAGGGCGCGCTTGCGCACGGCGGGGGAGGCCAGTGGTTTTTCGTTGGCCTGGCGCGGCACGATGGGCGCTGCGCTGCAAGCCGCGGCTGGCTGGCTGGCCGCCGGTTGCGCTTCGACACGCGGCGCCGGTTGGGCGACGACGGCTGCGGCCTGCGGTTCCACCGGCTTGGCCTGCGGCACGTCCACATGGTTGCCGCTGCCTTCCACTTCGATGCGGATCAGCTCGCTGCCGACCGCCATCACTTCACCTGGCTGGCCACCCAGGGCCAGCACCTTGCCGCTGACCGGCGAAGGGATTTCCACCGTGGCCTTGTCGGTCATGACATCGGCCACCACCTGGTCTTCGGCGATCACATCGCCGACCTTGACGAACCACTCCACCAGCTCGACTTGCGCGATGCCTTCGCCAATGTCCGGCATCTTGATGACGTGCGTGCCCATTCAGACCTCCATGACCCGTTTCAATGCCGCGCCTACCCGCGATGGGCCTGGGAAATACGCCCATTCCTGTGCATGCGGGTAAGGGGTGTCCCAGCCGGTGACGCGCTCGATCGGCGCTTCGAGGTGATGGAAGCAGTGCTCCTGCACCAGCGACACCAGTTCGGCACCGAAGCCGCAGGTACGCGTGGCTTCATGCACCACCACGCAGCGGCCGGTCTTCTTCACCGACTCGACGATGGTTTCCAGGTCCAGCGGCCATAGGCTGCGCAGGTCGATCACTTCGGCATCGACACCGGTTTCCTCGGCGGCCACCTGGGCCACGTAGACCGTGGTGCCGTAGGTCAGCACGGTGACATCGTTGCCGGGGCGGGTAATCGCCGCCTTGTCCAGCGGCACGGTGTAGTAGCCGTCCGGCACTGCG
Organism: Pseudomonas sp. GM84; assembly: GCF_000282535.1. Taxonomy (GTDB): domain Bacteria; phylum Pseudomonadota; class Gammaproteobacteria; order Pseudomonadales; family Pseudomonadaceae; genus Aquipseudomonas. Next base: position 22,780 of record NZ_AKJC01000305.1, read on the forward strand.
CTTTGCGGGTGCTTGGACCACGGGGTCACCGGGCGGTCGTGGTGGCCATCGAACGGGCCGTTGTACAGGCGCTTGGGCTCCAGGAAGATCACCGGGTCGTCGCATTCGATCGAGGCGATCAGCAGGCCCTTGGCGTCATACGGGTTGGACGGCATCACCGTGCGCAGGCCGCAGACCTGGGTGAACATCGCTTCCGGGCTCTGGCTGTGGGTCTGGCCGCCGTAGATGCCGCCGCCACAAGGCATGCGCAGGGTCAGCGGGGCGATGAACTCGCCGGCCGAACGATAGCGCAGGCGGGCCATCTCCGAGACGATCTGGTCGGAGGCCGGGTAGAAGTAGTCGGCGAACTGGATTTCCACCACCGGCCGCAGGCCATAGGCGCCCATGCCCACCGCGGTGCCGACGATGCCGCTCTCGGAGATCGGGGCGTCGAACACGCGCGACTTGCCGTACTTGTTCTGCAGACCTTCGGTGCAGCGGAACACGCCGCCGAAGTAGCCGACGTCCTGGCCGTAGATCACCACGTCGTCGTCGCGCTCGAGCATGACATCCATGGCCGAGCGCAGGGCCTGGATCATGGTCATGGTGGTGGTGGCCATGGCGGTTTCCGGTTTGATGCTGTTGTTGTGGTCGTTCATCTCAAACCCCCAGTTCCTGGCGCTGACGGCGCAGGTGGTCGGGCATGTCCTTGTACACGTCCTCGAACATCGAGGCCGCGCTCGGAATGTGGCCGTTGGCCAGGGTGCCGTATTGTTCGGCTTCCTTCTGCGCGGCAATGACCGCGGCCTCGAACTCGGCGGTGACCGCCTGGTGTTCTTCCTCGGACCAGTGGCCGATGTTGATCAGGTGCTGCTTCAGGCGGGCGATCGGGTCGCCCAGCGGGAAGTGGCTCCAGTCATCGGCAGGGCGGTACTTGGACGGATCGTCGGAGGTCGAGTGCGGGCCGGCGCGGTAGGTGACCCACTCGATCAGGCACGGACCCAGGCCACGGCGGGCGCGTTCGGCAGCCCAGCGCGAGGCGGCGTACACGGCGACGAAGTCGTTGCCGTCGACGCGCAGCGAGGCGATGCCGCAGCCCACGCCACGCCCGGCGAAGGTGGTCGATTCACCGCCGGCGATGGCCTGGAAGGTGGAGATCGCCCACTGGTTGTTGACCACGTTGAGGATCACCGGCGCGCGGTACACGTGGGCGAAGGTCAGGGCGGTGTGGAAGTCGGATTCAGCAGTGGCGCCATCGCCGATCCAGGCCGAGGCGATCTTGGTATCGCCCTTGATCGCCGAGGCCATGGCCCAGCCGACCGCCTGCACGAACTGGGTCGCCAGGTTGCCGCTGATGGTGAAGAAGCCGGCCTCGCGCACCGAATACATGATCGGCAGCTGGCGGCCCTTCAGCGGGTCGCGCTCGTTGGACAGCAACTGGCAGATCATCTCCACCAGCGACACGTCGCGGGCCATCAGGATGCTCTGCTGGCGGTAGGTGGGGAAGCACATGTCGGTGCGGTTGAGCGCCAGCGCCTGGGCGCTGCCGATGGCTTCCTCGCCCAGACTCTGCATGTAGAAGGACATTTTCTTCTGGCGCTGGGCGACTACCATGCGGCTGTCGAAGATGCGCGTCTTGAGCATGGCACGCATGCCTTGGCGCAGGACCTGCGGGTCGATGTCTTCGGCCCAGGGGCCCAGCGCATTGCCTTGCTCGTCGAGCACGCGGACCAGGCTCTTGGACAGGTCGGCGGTGTCGGCAGCGTCGACATCGATCGGGGGTTTACGGACTTGACCGGCATCGTTCAGACGCAGGTAGGAGAAATCGGTCTGGCAGCCTGGCCGGCCGGTAGGCTCGGGCACATGCAAACGCAGGGGGGCGTACTCGTTCATGCTTTTTACGCTCGCTCGGGTGTTGTTTTTGTGAGCTCTGAAGCGGTCGCCGCTGAGTACCGGCTTGTGACTGGTAGGTCAGCGTCAGTTACATAGTAGTGACAGCCCGGGAGAATTTTTCTCTCAAGTTGATTGCCTTTAACGCGCACTGAAGATAAACATTCTGAATAAACACAAAAAACCGGTGAATTTGTCTCATGCGCAAACTCGATCGTACCGATATCGGCATTCTCAACAGCCTGCAGGACAACGCCCGCATCACCAACGCGGAGCTGGCGCGTTCGGTGAACCTGTCGCCCACGCCCTGTTTCAACCGGGTCAAGGCCATGGAGGAGTTGGGCGTGATTCGCCAGCAGGTGACCTTGCTGTCGCCAGAAGTGCTGGGGCTGGATGTCAATGTGTTCATCCATGTCAGCCTGGAGAAGCAGGTGGAGCAGGCGCTGCACCGCTTCGAGGAAGAGATTGCCGAGCGGCCGGAAGTGATGGAGTGCTACTTGATGACGGGCGACCCGGACTACTTGCTGCGGGTGCTGCTGCCGAGCATTCAGGCGCTGGAGCGGTTTCTCGACTACCTGACGCGGTTGCCGGGGGTGGCCAATATTCGGTCGAGTTTTGCCTTGAAGCAGGTGCGGTACAAGACTGCATTGCCATTGCCGGCCAATGGCATGACCTTGCGGGAATGAAGGGGGCAGTGCCGGCCTCTTCGCGGGACAAGCCCGCTCCCACAGATACTCTGCAGTAGTCATATTCGGCGGTGTGCTTGTGGGAGCGGGCTTGTCCCGCGAAAGGGCCGGTACAGGCACCACACCAGGTGCTTGATATTTTAAACACCCCCAGCCTATGTTGTTGCCAGCTGATAACAACAAGGACAAGTGTCATGACCAGCGCCGCCCAACGCCCCCTCGCCGAGTCCCTCAAGGGCATCGACCAGATCGAATGCATCACCCCCGACCTCAACGGCGTGCCCCGCGGCAAGGTGATGACCGCCGAAGGCTTCCTCGAAGGCCGCCGCCTGCAGATGGCCCGTGGCGTTCTGCTGCAGTGCATCATGGGCGGCTACCCGCCGGCGCGCTTTTACGGCAGCGACGATGGCGACCTGGCGCTGGTGGCAGAGCCCGCGCAAATCCACCGCTTGCCGTGGAGCGAAGAGGGCCTGGCCCTGGCCATCTGCGATGCCGTCGAACTCGATGGCAGGCCTTCGGGGCTGTCCACCCGCGGCCAGCTCAAGGCGGTGATCGCTCGGTACGCGGCCCTTGGCCTGGCGCCGGTGGTGGCGACGGAGCTCGAGTTCTTCGTCTTCGCGCCCAACAGCGACCCGCAGCAACCGTTCCAGCCGCCGCTCGGCAAGGACGGCCGCCGCGAGCTTGGCCACTCGGCCTTCAGCGTCAGCTCCAACAACGGCCTGCGCCCGTTCTTCCAGGAGGTCTACCAGTGCATGGCGGCACTGGGCCTGCCGCGCGATACCTTCATGCACGAGATGGGCGTCAGCCAGTTCGAGATCAACCTGCTGCATGGCGACCCGCTGCTGCTGGCCGACCAGACCTTCCTGTTCAAGCACCTGCTCAAGGAAGTGGCGCTCAAGCATGGCCTGATCGTGGTGTGCATGGCCAAGCCGCTGGCGCACACGCCCGGCAGTTCCATGCACATTCACCAGAGCCTGGTCGATACGGCCAGCGGGCGAAATGTGTTCACCGACGAACACGGGCAAGCGACCGAGACCTTCCATCATTTCATTGGTGGCCTGCAGGCTTGCCTGGCCGATTTCACCGCGTTGTTCGCCCCCAACGTCAACTCGTACCAGCGCCTGTGCCATCCCTATGCCTCGCCGAACAATGCCTGCTGGTCCCATGACAACCGTGCCGCGGGCTTGCGCATTCCGGCCAGCGCCCCGGTGGCGCGGCGCGTGGAGAACCGGCTGCCCGGCGCCGACGCCAACCCCTACCTGGCCATTGCCGCCAGCCTGGCAGCTGGCCTGCACGGTATCGAGCAGCGCCTGCAGCCGGCACCGGCCATCCAGGGCGAGTTCGAGGTGCCCGAGAATCTGAGCCTGCCTTGCACGCTGCACGCCGCGCTGGAGCGGCTGAAGCGCAGCACACTGGCGCAGCAACTGTTCGGCAGCGAATTCATCGAAGGTTACGTGGCCAGCAAGACACTGGAACTGTCCGACTTCTTCGACGAGATCACGCCTTGGGAGCGGCGAGTGCTGGCGGCACAAGCCTGATCGCGACACGAGCGCTACTGGACGCGCCCCTGGCGAAGTATTTCGCCTTGGGGGGCCTGCGCCACGGCGCATTTGCTTTTATGCTTGCCAGGTCAACGCCACCTGACCAGGGAGCCCGAGGGGACGTATGCGAAACATCTGGAAGCCCTTTCAGTCGCTGTATTTCGCTGCCTTGATGATGCTGATCGGCTCGGGCCTGCTCAGTACCTATCTGGCACTGCGCCTGGCGGCCGACCATGTCGACAGCCTGTGGGTCGGTGCGTTGATGGCGGCCAACTATTTCGGTCTTGCCGTAGGCGGCAAGGTCGGCCACCGGCTCATCGGGCGGGTAGGGCACATCCGCGCCTATGCCACCTGCGCCGGTATCGTCGGCGCGGCGGTGCTTGGCCATGGCCTGACCAGCTGGCTACCGGCCTGGGTCGGGCTGCGGATGATTGTCGGCCTGGGGATGATGTGCCAGTACATGGTCATCGAGAGCTGGCTCAACGAGCAGGCCGATGCCAAGCACCGTGGCGCGGTGTTCAGTGGCTACATGATCGCCTCCTACCTGGGGCTGGTGCTCGGCCAGTTGATCCTGGTGGTGCATCCGCAGCTGGGGCCTGAACTGTTGATGCTGGTCGCCATGTGCTTTGCCCTGTGCCTGGTGCCGGTGGCGATGACCCGGCGCATCCACCCGGCACCGTTGCGCCCGGCACCGATGGAGCCGAAGTTCTTCATCAAGCGGGTGCCGCAGTCGCTCAGTACGGTGCTGGGTTCGGGGTTGATCGTCGGTTCGTTCTACGGCCTGGCGCCGCTGTATGCCTCCAGCCAAGGGTTGACCACCGAGCAGATCGGTCTGTTCATGGGCTGCTGCATCTTCGCCGGCCTGGTGGTGCAGTGGCCGCTGGGCTGGCTGTCCGATCGCTACGACCGGGCCGTGCTGATCCGCAGTGTGGCGGTGGGCCTGGCGCTGGTCTCGGCACCGCTGGCATTCCTGCCCAGCGTGCCGCTGGAGTTGCTGTTCGGCATGGGCTTTGTGGTCTCGTTGCTGCAGTTCTGCCTGTATCCGCTGGCGGTGGCGTTTTCCAATGACCATGTGGAAAGCGAGCGACGGGTTTCGCTGACCGCCATGTTGCTGGTGACCTATGGCGTGGGCGCCTGTATCGGGCCGCTGGCGGCAGGGGTGTTGATGAAGGTGCTGGGCGCGCAGATGCTCTATGCCTTTTTCGCGTTCTTCGCCCTGGTGCTGGTGTGGCGCATTCGGCCGAAGGCGGTTACCGGGCTTCACCAGGTGCAGGACGCGCCACTGGGGCACGTGGCGATGCCGGCGGCGGGTTCGCCTTTGTCGGCAGCGCTTGACCCTCGGGTGGATGAGCAGACCGTGCAGGATGTGATGCAGACACCGGTGGCGGCCGAAGATACCGAGGTGGAAGAGAAGGGCGAACCCGCTGAGGCGGGAGAAGTCAGCAAGACGGTTTGAGGCGTGTACTGGCTTTACCGGCCTCTTCGCGGGGCAAGCCCGCTCCCACAGTTACTGTGCAGTTCTCGAAGCCAGGTATGCTCCTGTGGGAGCGGGCTTGCCCCGCGAAGAGGCCGGTACAGGAAGCGTACAAACAAGAACGCCACCCAATGGGTGGCGTTTTTTTACATCCAGCAGCCGATCAATAATCGTCTTTATCGAACCGCCGCGCTTCACGCTGCAGCTGGTACACGAAGCTCTCGATCTTGCGTTGCGCCTGGCCGCTGAGGTTGTGAAAACGCACGCCAGCGAAGGTGGTGTTGATGCGCTCTTCATAATGCAGGTGACGCAACTCGACCATGCAGTCCACCAGGCCCAGCGGGTTACCCGCCTTGAAACGCTCGTACACCTGGCCCAGCTGCAGGCGTTCTTCGACATTGCCGTCGAAGCGCAGTTTGCAGCCGGTGGCGGAGATGTCCAGCAGCTTGCCGCGCAGGGCGCCGTTGCCCTTGAGGTGACTGCCGTCGAGAATGATGTCGACCAGTTGCGACAGCTTCAGCGCAGCGCGGAAAGCATTGCGGCGCTGGTGGTAGGTCACTTCTTCCGGCAGGGCGCCACGGTACGAGCGGTGGCCGTCGACTTCGGTGATCTTCAGTTCGTGGTTGCATTCCCAGGCGATGCGCACGCCATCGTGGAAGCCTTCGACACGGAACGCTTCACCGTTCTCGATGAATTTTTCACCATCGCGCGGAATCATTTCGTCCAGCGCCAGGGTGTTGCTCTCGCGGTCCACGTGTACCACATAGCTCTGGAACCGCTGGCTGCGCTCGTGGAAGGTGATGATCAAGGGATCATGGCTCTCCTGCAACTGGCGCAGGTTGGCGGCAATCTCCAGAGGAGTGTTCAGCACCTTGGGCGGCTGCGGAGCATCGGTTTCATTGAACACGGGTTATCAATCTCCAGGCAAAAACGACACACGCAAGTAACGGCATTTTGCCAGTATGTCCTGTGCCTTGAATAGGAATAATCAAACTTGGCTGAGCGCCCGGGGCTTGGCCAGTGGCGAGGTGGCGCCACGGTTGTCGTAGAGCGACGGAGAATCGCCGCCCATGAGGATTCTGACCTGGTTGGCCGTGACGTGCTGTTGCACCTGGATGATCCGGCCATTGGTCTCGTTGACCTTCTGGCAGGCATCCATCAGCTGGGTGAGCACATTGAGCTGTTGCATGATCACGTCGCCGTTTGGCGACTGCGCGGCCACTGCTTGCACCCCGGCGCGATCTGCGCTGAGGCCGAGGCTGGCGAGCAGGTTGTTGCGGCGCAGGCCTTGCTGCTCGAGCAGAACGATCAGCGACTGCTTGCGGGCGAGGATGCCTTCCAGCGGCGCCAGGTCACGACTGTGCAGGGCCACGGCCTCTTTTTGCAGGAGGTCGAGCAGTTCCTGGGTCGGGGCGAGGTCGTCTTCGATCAGTTGCAGCAAAGTGATGTCGTGCATGGCTAACTCTTGGCTTTTATAGCGTCCGTGAAGTCAGCGCGCCGAACGGTCAGCGCTGAGCTTCGAAATCGAGCAGTTTGCTGGCGACCCGGCCGGCATCGACCTTGTAGCTGCCATCGGCGATCGCCTGCTTCAACTGCGCCACGCGGGCACTGTCGACAACGGGCTGGTCGCGCAGCTTGTCGCTGATCTTCTGCAACTGCTGGGCCTCTTGACTGAGGTGTACCGCTTCTCCGCTGGCGCTTTTCGGCGCTTCGACCGGCTCGCCCGCCTTGTCGGCAGTGCCCGGCGCGGCATTGCCGCGAACGCCGCCGGTGACCGACGGAGAGTTATTCAAACGACTGAAGTCGATGACCATGATCAGAAACCTCTGGGTATTTGGACGCTTGCCTTGTTTTCGGCCAACCCGAATAAAACTTTAGGCACAAATGCACAGCCGCCTGTCGGCAAGCCCGTGTACCCGTTTCCGACACAGTTTAGGAAAACCGCCCGCGCATCGCCAGCCCATTTACATGGCCACCTCGACCTGGCCGGGGCCGGTGACACGTGCTTTGACCACCCGTTTCGAATTGAGATTGCGCACCCGAATCTGCTCGCCCTGGCCACCCTTGGCCAGCGCCTCGCCCGGCATGCGCACGCTGAGGCTGCCGCTGTGGGCGGTGATGACCACGTGATCGCCCTTGCGCACCACCTCGGCCTGCTCCAGGTGCTGTGGGGTGAGCACCTGGTCGATCACCGTGGAGCGCACCATCTTCATGCCCACCGCCTGGTCGAGGTCGTTGAGAAAGCCCTGGGTCAAGGTGCCCACATCGCGCTCGCGCAGGGCCACGTCGCCTTCGCCAATCACGTTGTCACGCTTGAGCGGGCGGGTAACCACAACCACATCGCGAAACAGCCGCACCGTCGCCGGTACGAACAGTGTCCAGGGTGCGCCGCCATCGCAACGCACTCGCACGGTCACTCGGCCCACCGGTTGCGACGGGCTTTCCAGCGAGGCGTCCAGCTGCTGGCTGCACAGCGGCATGCGCAGGCGAGGGTCGAGCGGGCTGACCTGGATTTCGTAGCGTCCGGCCGTCTGGGTGGTGGCCAGGTAATCCTCGACGGCGAATTCAAGAAACCCTTGGGTGACGCCGATAAGCTGTTCAGGCAAGGTAACCGCGTCCGCCAGCGTGCGAACGCCGGGTGCCAGCAGGCACAATGCGGCCAGCGCAGCGCTCAGTAGCGGCGTCAGTCGTCGGAAAATTGTCGTTTTCATGTACATGGCGCTCAAAAAAGCAAAGCCCGTGCCGACTCGCTGATCGAGTCGCTACCAACAGGCAGAAAACAGAAGGAGTCAGGCATGGCGGGGGTAATGGATTCAGTCAACCAGCGCACTCAGCTGGTTGGGCAGAATCGCCTGGAATTGCTGTTGTTCCGCCTTAATGGCCAGCAGCTCTACGGCATCAACGTGTTCAAGGTTCGCGAAGTGCTGCAGTGCCCGGCTTTGACCGTGCTGCCCAAATCGCACCCGGTGGTGCGCGGCGTGGCCAACATTCGCGGGGCGACCATTCCGATCCTTGACCTGTCGATGGCCACCGGCCTGCCAGGGCTGCAGGAAGAAACGCGCAACAGTTTCGTGATCATCACCGAGTACAACACCAAGACCCAGGGCTTTCTGGTGCATTCGGTCGAGCGCATCGTCAACATGAACTGGGAAGAGATCCATCCGCCACCCAAGGGCACCGGCCGCGACCACTACCTGACGGCGGTCACCCGGGTGGACAACCGCATGGTCGAGATCATCGACGTGGAGAAGGTGCTGGCCGAGGTGGCGCCGTCTTCCGAGCAGGTGTCCGCGGGTGTGGTGGATGCCGAGGTGCAGGACAAGGCTGTGCTGTTGCGGGTGCTGACCGTTGACGATTCGTCGGTGGCACGCAAGCAGGTCAGCCGCTGCCTGCAGACGGTGGGCGTGGAAGTGGTGGCGCTCAACGACGGTCGCCAGGCACTGAACTACCTGCGCAAGCTGGTGGAGGAGGGTAAACGGCCGGAAGAAGAGTTCCTGATGATGATCTCGGACATTGAAATGCCAGAAATGGACGGCTATACGCTGACCGCGGAGATCCGCAACGATCCGCGCATGCAAAAATTGCACATCTGCCTGCATACTTCCCTGTCCGGGGTATTCAACCAGGCGATGGTCAAGAAGGTCGGTGCCGATGACTTCCTGGCCAAGTTCAAGCCGGACGACCTGGCCCAACGCGTGGTCGACCGGATCAAGGCGGCGCATTGAAGCAGCCGGGGGCGCGCTCCCGGCACCAGAGATTGAAAAGAGGCGGCAGTAGTGTCTACGGGTAATTTGGAGTTCGAACAGTTCCGGGTCTTCCTGGAGAAAGCCTGTGGCATCCTGTTGGGGGAGAATAAGCAGTACCTGGTTTCCAGCCGTCTCAACAAGCTGATGGAGCAACAGGGCATCAAGAGCCTGGGTGAGCTGGTGCAGCGCATCCAGACCCAGCCGCGCGGCGGCCTGCGCGAGCAGGTGGTCGACGCCATGACCACCAACGAGACCCTGTGGTTTCGCGACAGCTACCCGTTTGAAGTTTTGAAGAACAAGGTCATCCCCGAGTTCATCAGGAACAACCCCGGCCAGCGCCTGCGCATGTGGTCGGCGGCCTGCTCGTCGGGCCAGGAACCGTACTCCATTTCGATGGCCATCGATGAGTTCGAGCGCAGCAACCTGGGCCAGTTGAAGATGGGCGCGCAGATCGTCGCTACCGATCTCTCCGGGTCGATGTTGAACAACTGCAAGACCGGTGAGTACGACAGCCTGGCGATTGCCCGCGGCTTGTCCCAGGAGCGCCTGCAGCGCTACTTCGACCCCAAGGGGCCGGGGCGCTGGGCGGTGAAGCCGGCGATTCGCAGCCGGGTCGAGTTCCGCTCGTTCAACCTGCTCGACAGCTACGCGGCCTTGGGCAAGTTCGACATCGTGTTCTGCCGCAATGTGCTGATCTACTTCTCGGCGCAGGTGAAGAAGGACATTCTGTTGCGGATTCACAGCACGCTGAAACCGGGGGGGTATCTGTTCCTCGGGGCGTCCGAGGCGCTCAATGGGTTGCCGGACCATTACCAGATGGTGCAGTGCAGCCCCGGGATCATCTACCAGGCCAAGTAAGCCAAGAGGCCGGCAACGAAAGTTGCCGGCCTTTTTGTTGTCTGCACTGGCCTCATCGCCGGCAAGCCGGCTCCCACAGAAAACCCCCGCTGAGTTTGTGTGGGAGCCGGCTTGCCGGCGATGGGTTGCGAAGCGGCCCCATTCCAGTTGACGTCAATTTTTTGTTTTGCCGCTTTTGCCACCCGCCAATTGCCGCTTTCCCATGGCCAGGCGGAAGCACTTTGCCGCTTTTCTGGCATGCCCCTCGCTCACACCGCCCTCACAGCCCAGCATTCACGGGCATTCAAAACCTTGGCACAGCCCTTGCTATAGCTTCGCCAACGACATTCCGGTCAACCTTCGAAGGTTTCCCCGACATGAGCATCAGTTTCGACAAGGCACTTGGTATCCACGAAAAAGCCCTGGGCTTTCGCGCCCAGCGTGCCGAGGTACTGGCCAACAACATCGCCAACGCCGACACGCCCAACTACAAGGCGCGTGACATGGACTTCTCCTCGGTGCTCGCCGCCGAAAGCCAGAAGCAGCAAAGCGGTGGCCGCTTCGCCATGGACCGTACCAACAGCCGCCACATCGAGGCCGAAGGCCTGGCGATGAACGACGAAACCCTGCAGTACCGCACCCCGACCCAGCCGTCGATCGACCAGAACACCGTGGACGCGCACATCGAGCAATCGAACTACACCGAAAACGCCATCGGTTTCCAGGCCAGCTTCACCTTGCTCAACAGTAAATTCAAAGGGCTGGTTTCGGCCCTGCGCGGAGAATAAGCATGTCACTTGCCAGTGTCTTCAACATCGCCGGTAGCGGCATGAGTGCGCAGAACACCCGCCTCAATACCGTGGCCTCCAACATCGCCAACGCCGAGACCGTGTCGTCGAGCATCGACCAGACCTATCGCGCCCGTCACCCGGTGTTCGCCACCACCTTCCAGGACGCCCAGGCGGGCAGCAGCCAGTCGCTGTTCGAAGACCAGGGCGAGGCCGGGCAGGGCGTGCAGGTCAAGGGCATCGTCGAAGACCAGAGCAACCTCGAGGCGCGCTACGAGCCGAACCATCCGGCGGCGAACAAGGACGGCTACGTCTACTACCCGAACGTCAACGTGGTCGAGGAGATGGCCGACATGATCTCCGCCAGCCGCGCGTTCCAGACCAACGCCGAGCTGATGAACACCGCCAAGAACATGATGCAGAAAGTCCTGACCCTGGGTCAGTGATAAGGAATCCAGACCATGGCAGTCGATAGCACCAGCGGTGTAAACCTCAACGAAGTCCTCACGGCATCGGGTGTCGGTACGCCCACCAAGAAGACCACCGATACCGTTTCCAAGACCGGTTCCGACACGCTCGGCAAGGACGCGTTCCTGCAGTTGCTGGTTACCCAGATGCAGAACCAGAACCCGCTCGATCCCCAGGACAACAGCGAGTTCGTCGCCCAGTTGGCACAGTTCAGCAGCCTTGAAGGCATCACCAACCTGAACGACTCGGTCACCAGCATCACCAATGCGATGGCGTCGTCCCAGGCTCTGCAGGCCTCGTCGCTGGTGGGCCGTTCGGTGATCGTGCAGAACGACAAGGCGGTGGTCGATACCGCTGAAAGCTTCAACGGCCAGTTCATCGTGCCGCAGGCGATCAGCGAAGCGAAGATCACCATCAAGGACAAGGACGGCAACACCGTCAAGACCATCGAAATGGGCGAACAGAAAGCCGGTTATGCCGACTTCATCTGGGACGGCACCAATGCCAGCGGCGAAAAAGTCGACCCAGGCACCTACACCTTCACCGCCAGCACCACCGTCGATGGCCAGTCGGTGCAGATGAACACCCTGCTGCCGGCCAAGGTGACCAGCGTCAGCTTCAACGCCACCGGCGAAATGGTGCTCAACCTCGCAGGTGTCGGCAAGGTTTCCCTCTCCGACGTACAAACCATCGGTATCTAAGGCCCGCTAGCGCGGCACAGGAGCGAATTCATGTCTTTCAACGTCGGCCTTAGCGGTCTGTACGCAGCAGAAAAACAACTGGACGTTACCGGCAACAACATTGCCAACGTCAACACCACCGGTTTCAAGTCGTCGCGCGCCGAGTTCGCCGACGTCTACGCCGGCGCCAACCGCCTTGGCGTAGGCAAGAACCAGGTAGGCGCCGGGGTGCGCCTGGCCGCTATTTCCCAGCAGTTCACCCAGGGTGATGTGAACACCACTGGCAACGTGCTGGACATGGGCATCCAGGGACAAGGCTTCTTCGTCCTCTCGGACAACGGTTCGCGTGTCTATACCCGTGCCGGTGCCTTCCAGGCCGACAAGGACAATTTCGTCGTCACCTCGGACGGCCTGCGCCTGCAAGGCTATGCCGCCGATTCCAGCGGCAAGATCCAGAAGGGCGTGCTGACCGACCTGAAGATCGACACCTCGGCGCTGCAGCCCAAGGCCACCACCCTGATCGACCAGGGCATCAACCTGAACTCCTCGGCCGCCGACATCCCGCTGCTGGTCGACGATGGCACCGGCAACATGGTGCCGAACAAGGCGTTCGACCCGTCTGACGAATCCACCTATACCAAATCGTTCCCGACCAAGGTGTACGACAGTCAGGGCAACGAGCACACCATGGAGCAGTACTACCGCAAGACCGGTACCAACGAGTGGACCTCGTACACCCTGATCGATGGGCGCAACCCGTTCGACCCGTCATCGACCACCCCGCTCAGCGGTACCATCAGCTTCAACAGCGATGGCTCGGTTGCCAGCATGACGGCTAACAACACCGGCCTGCCGCCGGGTGCCTCGTTCACGGTGAAAGACAGCACGTTCACCATGACTGGCTGGGTGCCTGCGGTGGAAGATTCTTCGGGTAACTGGGCAAGCAACGGTGCTGCTGGCAATGCCGATGGCATGAAGCTGTCGATGAGCAGCACCACCTCCTACAACACCGAGACCGCGCGCATGTCGCAGTCCCAGGATGGTTATGCCACCGGCATCCTGTCGAACCTGAGCATCGACTCGACCGGCGTGATGTTCGCCAGCTTCAGCAACCAGCAGTCGCGCGCCATCGGCCAGGTGGCCCTGGCCAGCTTTGCCAACGAGCAGGGCTTGCAGCAGATTGGCGGTACGCGCTGGACCGAGACCTACACCTCGGGTATTCCGGGCATCGATGCGCCGAAGACCGGCACCTTGGGTGGCGTCGAGTCCAACGCGCTGGAAGGCTCCAACGTCAACCTGACCCAGGAGCTGGTCGAGCTGATCAAGGCGCAGAGCAACTACCAGGCGAACGCCAAGACCATCTCTACCGAAAGCACCGTCATGCAGACCATCATCCAGATGGCTTGATGGTCGCTGGCTGATGGCGTGTGGGCGAACCCCTTTGTCGTGAAGGGGTTCGTCGTTTTTGCCGGAGGACACATGAAAAAGCTGCTTGTCGCATTGCTCGCCGCGTTTTGCCTGTACCAGGCGCAGGCCGGGACTGCGCCGTGGTGGCGCTGGGAGAGCCAGGTGGATGGGCGGCTGGTGTGCTCGCAATGGCCGCCGGGGGAGGGCTGGAAGCGATTTGCCGGCCCTTACAGCAATGGTGGCTGTCGCGACCGGTGATTTTCAGCGCCGGCCTCTTCGCGGTGTATTGCCGGTACCGGCAAGTCGGCGCCGGATAACCGGCGTTCACTTCCCAGGCAAAACCCCCAAAAGCCCGTATTCACGGGCTTTTTCCCGCTTTCAAGAAGTTGGTTCGGAACTTGCTTTAGTGCCTGCATAGCAACGGCAAGCGGCAAACGCTCGCCAGTGCAGCGGAGGATGACTGTGGACAAGATGCTTTACGTGGCCATGACCGGCGCCAGCCAGAACGCGCTTGCGCAGAAGGCACACGCCAACAACCTGGCGAACATTTCCACCAACGGCTTCCAGCGCGACCTGGAGCAGGCGCGCTCGATGCCGGTGTTTGGTGACAGCTTTCCGTCACGTGCGTTCGCCATGACCGAGCGCCCAGCCACCGACTTCAGCGAAGGGCCGATGGTCGAGACCGGGCGTGAGCTGGATGTGGCCGTGGCCGGGCAGGGCTTCATCGCCGTGCAGGCACCCGATGGCAGCGAAGCCTATGTGCGTACCGGCAGCCTGAACATCGATGCCCTCGGCGTGCTGCGCGCCGGCAACGGCATGCCGGTGATCGGCAACGGTGGCCCGATCGCCATTCCGCCGGAGCAGAAAGTCGAGGTCGGCGCCGATGGCACCATCAGCATCCGCTCCATGGGCGAAGACCCGCGGGTGATGGCCGAAGTCGACCGGATCAAGCTGGTCAATCCCGACATCAAGGGCCTGAACAAGGGCCTCGACGGGCTGATCCACACCGAAGATGGCCAGCCGGCCGCTGCCGACGTCAACGTGCGGGTGGTCTCCGGCTTCCTGGAGGGCAGCAACGTCAACGCCGTGGAAGAAATGAGCTCGGTGCTGGCGCTGTCCCGCCAATTCGAACTGCACGTCAAGATGATGAACGCGGCCAAGGAAGGCGACGAAGCCATGGCGCGTGTCTTGCAACTCGGCTAACCACATTTGAACGGGTGCCGTAAAACAGGCGCACGAGGAGAAAACTGATGCTTCCGGCTCTTTGGGTCGCTAAAACCGGCCTGTCCGCCCAGGACACCAACCTCACGGTCATTTCCAACAACCTGGCCAACGTTTCGACCACCGGCTTCAAGCGTGATCGCGCCGAATTCCAGGACCTTCTGTACCAGATCAAGCGCCAGCCAGGTGCCCAGTCCACCCAGGACAGCGAGCTGCCTTCGGGCCTGCAGGTCGGTACCGGTGTGCGCATCGTCGGCACCCAGAAAAACTTCCAGACCGGCAGCCTGCAGACCACCGAAAACCCCCTGGACATGGCCGTCAACGGCCGTGGCTTCTTCCAGGTGCTGCAGCCGGACGGCACCGTCTCGTACACCCGTGACGGTACCTTCCACCTGAACTCCGACGGCCAGATCGTCACCGCCAACGGCTTTGCCCTCGAGCCTGCGATCGTGGTGCCGAACGACGCCCAGACCTTCACCGTTGGCCAGGACGGTACCGTGTCGATCACCACCGCCGGCAACCCGGCCGCGCAAGTGATCGGCAACCTGCAGACCGCCGACTTCATCAACCCGGCCGGCCTGCAGGCGATCGGCGACAACCTGTTCCTGGAAACCGCCGCCAGCGGCGCCCCGCAGGTCGGTACCCCGGGCCTGAACGGCTTCGGCACCACCCTGCAGCAGACCCTGGAAAACTCCAACGTCAGCACCGTCGAGGAGCTGGTGAACATGATCACCACTCAGCGTGCCTACGAGATGAACTCCAAGGTCATCTCCACCGCCGACCAGATGCTGTCGTTCGTCACCCAGCAGCTGTAAGCCCAAGGCCCTAGTCCCTGTTACACCGTGAGGTAAGTGTCATGAAGCGTTCGTTGTCCGTCTTCGCCCTGGGGGGGGCGGTGTTGCTGGCTGGTTGCGTCGCGCCGACGCCCAAGCCCAACGACCCGTACTATGCGCCGGTTCTGCCGCGCACCCCGTTGCCGGCGGCGGCCAACAACGGTTCGATCTACCAGGCCGGTTTCGAGCAGAGCCTGTACACCGACCGCAAGGCTTTCCGGGTCGGTGACATCATCACCATCACGCTCAACGAGAAGACCTCGGCGAGCAAGAACGCCGGCTCGCAGATCCAGAAGAACAGCAAGGCCGACATCGGCCTGACCTCGCTGTTCGGCACCACCCCGAGCACCAACAACCCGTTCGGCAGCGGTGACCTGAGCCTCGAAGCCGGCTACAGCGGTGACCGCGCCACCAAGGGCGACAGCAAGGCGACCCAGGGCAACACCCTGACCGGCTCGATCACCGTCACCGTCGCCGAGGTGCTGCCCAACGGCATCATCGCCGTGCGCGGCGAAAAATGGCTGACCCTGAACACCGGCGAAGAGCTGGTGCGCATTGCCGGCATGGTGCGGGCCGACGACATCGCCACCGACAACACCGTGCCCTCGACCCGGGTGGCCGATGCACGCATCACTTATTCGGGCACCGGCTCGTTCGCCGACGCCAGCCAGCCGGGCTGGCTGGACCGCTTCTTCATCAGCCCGCTCTGGCCTTTCTGAGTACGGATGAACATGTTCAACCTAAGGCAGCTGATTGCCGCAACCTTGCTCCTGTCCTGCGCGTTCGGCGCCCATGCCGAGCGCCTGAAGGACATCGCCAGCATTTCTGGCGTGCGTTCCAACCAGTTGATCGGTTACGGCCTGGTGGTGGGGCTCAACGGCACGGGTGACCAGACCACCCAGACGCCGTTCACCCTGCAGACCTTCAACAACATGCTGTCGCAGTTCGGCATCAAGGTGCCGCCGGGCTCGGGCAACGTGCAGCTGAAGAACGTCGCTGCGGTGTCGGTACATGCCGACCTGCCGCCCTTCGCCAAACCGGGCCAGGTGGTGGACATCACCGTCTCGTCGATCGGCAACTCCAAGAGCCTGCGTGGCGGCAGCCTGCTGATGACGCCGCTCAAGGGTATCGACGGCAACGTCTATGCCATCGCCCAGGGCAACCTGGTGGTCGGTGGCTTCGACGCCGAAGGTCGCGATGGTTCGAAGATCACCGTCAACGTTCCGTCGGCCGGCCGCATTCCTGGCGGTGCCTCGGTCGAGCGTGCGGTGCCGAGCGGTTTCAACCAGGGCAATACCCTGACCCTTAACTTGAACCGCCCGGACTTCACCACCGCCAAGCGCATCGTCGACAAGGTCAACGACCTGCTCGGCCCCGGTGTGGCACAGGCCGTGGACGGTGGCTCGGTACGGGTCAGCGCGCCGATGGACCCGAGCCAGCGCGTCGACTACCTGTCGATCCTGGAAAACCTCGAGATCGACCCGGGCCAGGCGGTCGCCAAGGTCATCATTAACTCGCGTACCGGCACCATCGTGATTGGCCAGAACGTCAAGGTCTCGCCTGCGGCAGTGACCCACGGCAGCCTGACCGTGACCATCACCGAAGACCCTATCGTCAGCCAGCCGGGGCCGTTCTCCAACGGCCAGACCGCCGTGGTGCCACGCTCGCGGGTCAATGCCGAACAGGAAGCCAAGCCGATGTTCAAGTTCGGCCCGGGCACCACGCTGGATGAGATCGTCCGCGCGGTGAACCAGGTCGGCGCTGCGCCGAGCGACCTGATGGCCATCCTCGAAGCCCTGAAACAGGCCGGCGCCTTGCAAGCCGACCTGATCGTGATCTGAGGACGTAGCCGATGAACTCCAAGAGCCTGGTATCCAGCACTGCCGACAGCGGCGCCTATACCGACCTCAATCGCCTGAGCTCGCTCAAGCACGGCGATCGCGACAGCGATGCCAACGTGCGCAAGGTGGCCCAGGAGTTCGAGTCGCTGTTCATCAGCGAGATGCTCAAGGCCTCGCGCAAGGCCAGCGATGTGCTGGCCGACGACAACCCGATGAACAGCGCGACGGTCAAGCAGTACCGCGACATGTACGACCAGCAGCTGGCCGTGAGCATGTCCCGCGAAGGCGGCGGTATCGGCCTGCAGGACGTGCTGGTACGCCAGCTGTCGAAGAACAAGAGCGCACCGGTCAACACCAGCCCGTTCCCGCGGATCGAGGGCAATGCCCCGACGCTGTGGGGCAACAAGGTGGCCGAGCCGGTGCATGCCGCGCAGTCAGCCTCCCGCAACGACGTGGCCGCGCTCAATTCGCGGCGCCTGGCCTTGCCCAGCAAGCTCACCGACCGCCTGCTGGCCGGCATCGTGCCGTCGGCGGGTAACCCGGCAGCGGCCACCAACAGCGCCGCCGTGCCGGTCCGCGACGGCCAGCAAGTGGCGAAAACCTTTGCCGTGCCAGAACGCGGCCTGCGTATCACCGGCCGCGCCGTGGCCCAGCCGCCGCTGGCGCCGAACAAAGCCTTCAGCGACAGCGACGCGTTCGTGGCCACCATGCTGCCAATGGCCGAACAGGCCGCCAAACGCATCGGCGTCGACCCGCGCTACCTGGTGGCCCAGGCGGCGCTGGAAACCGGTTGGGGCAAGTCGGTCATGCGCAACAGCGATGGCAGCAGCAGCCACAACCTGTTCGGCATCAAGGCCACCGGCAACTGGGAAGGCGATTCGGCGCGGGCGATCACCAGCGAGTTTCGCGACGGCCAGTTCGTCAAGGAGACGGCGGCGTTCCGTTCCTACGATTCCTATCAGGACAGTTTCCACGACCTGGTCAGCCTGCTGCAGAACAACAGCCGCTATCAAGATGCGGTGAAGTCGGCCGATAAACCAGAACAGTTCGTGCAAGAGTTGCAAAAGGCCGGGTACGCCACTGACCCGAATTACGCCAGCAAGATCTCGCAGATCGCAAGACAGATGAAGTCGTACGAGCAATACGCAGCGCTCGGTACCACAACGAAACTTTAAGGGTATGGAACCATGGCGAGTCTGATCAACATTGGCATGTCGGGGCTTGGCGCCGCGCAGTCGGGGATGTACACCCTCGGCAACAACATCGCCAACGCCGACGTCGAGAGCTACTCGCGCCAGCAGAACGTGCAGAAGACCAAGGGCGGCCAGCAGGTCGGCCAGGTCTTCATGGGCAGCGGCACCACGCTGGCCGATGTGCGCCGGGTGTACAACTCGTTCCTCGAGAACCAGTTGCGCACCACGACCTCGCTGAGCAGCGACGCGTCCTCGTACCTGGAACAGATCACGCCGCTGGATACCGCCCTGTCTGGCAGCGACACCGGCATCACCGCCGCGCTGCAGAGCTTCTTCAGCGCCATGCAGGACGCTGCGGCCAAGCCCACCGAGGACGCCTCGCGTCAGCTGCTGCTGACCAGCGCCCAGTCCCTGAGCAAGCGTTTCAATACCCTGTCGGCGCAGCTCAACCAGCAGAACAGCAACATCAACGCCAACATGGCGTCGCTGGCCGACCAGGTGAACAACCTGACCAAGACCATCGCCGAGCTCAATGACCAGATTTCCCGGGTCAGCACCGTGACCGGCCAGCCCAACGACCTGCTCGACCAGCGCGATGGCGCGGTGCGCGAGTTGAACAAGCTGATCGGCACCGACGTGGTCGAGCGCGACGGCAACTACGACATCTACCTGAAGAACGGCCAGTCCCTGGTGCTGGGCAAGACCACCCAGACCCTGGGCGTCGCTCCCAGCGCGACCGATCCCACGCGCATGAGCCTGATCCTCAACCGCGGCTCGACCAAGATGGATATCACCAGCAGCGCCACCGGTGGCGAGCTGGGCGGCCTGATTCGCTATCGCAGCGAAACCCTCGACCCTGCGCTCAACGAGCTGGGCCGCGTAGCCCTGGTGGTGGCCGACGCGATCAACAGCCAACTGGCCCAGGGCATCGACAAGAACGGTGAATTTGGTGCCTCGCTGTTCGGCGACATCAACAGCGCCAAGGCCATCAGCGAGCGCAGCATTGCCAAGGGCAGCAACAGTGCCGGCTCCGGCAACCTCGATGTGACCATCAAGGACACCGGCAAGCTGAGCGCCAGCGACTACCAGGTGACCTTCACCAGCGCCACCGGCTACAGCGTGCGCAAGTTGCCAGAAGGCACCGACATGGGCAGCTTCGACCTCAGCGATACGCCGCCGCCCGTCATCGATGGCTTTACCCTGTCGCTCAACGGCGGTGGCCTGAGTGCCGGTGACAGCTTCAAGATCACCCCGACGCGCAATGCCGCGGCCAACATCGAAACCGCCCTGACCGACCCCAAGCGTCTGGCCATGGCGGCGCCGTTGACCGGTACCAGCGGCTCGGGCAACAAAGGCACCGGCACCATCACCCAGCCGAACCTGACGTCGAAGCTGGACATCTACGATTCGGCCCAGCGCGCGCAGCTGCAGACCGGCCTGAAGTACTCCACCCCGGTCAAGCTGGTGTTCGGCGACGACACCAGTTCGCCCCAGGCCTACAAAATGTACGACGCCAAGGGCACCGAGATCGGCAGCGGCACCATCGTGCCGGGCCAGGACAATACCCTGCAGCTGTCGGTACCGATGGTCGATGCCAGCGGCAACTCGCTGGGCAGCAGCTTCACCTTCGAGATGAACGTCTCCGGTGCGCCGAAGAACGGTGACACCTTCACTGTCGGCATGACCGCTGCCGGCTCAGCCGACAACCGCAACGCCCAGTCGGTGATCGACCTGCAGACCAAACCCACCGTCGAGGTCGGCGCCGACGGCAAGGGCATCAGCTTCACCGATGCCTACGCCAAGCTGGTGTCCAACGTCGGCGGCAAGGCCGGCCAGGCGCAGATGGACACTGATGCCACCACGGCGCTGCACACCTCGGCGCTGGAAAGCCGCAACAACCTGTCGGGCGTGTCGATCGACGAAGAGACCGGCAACCTGATCAAGTTCCAGCAGTACTACACCGCGTCGTCGCAGATCATCAAGGCGGCCCAGGAAACCTTCGCCACCCTGATCAGCAGTCTTTAAGGAGCCGTAGATCGTGAGCGTACGCATCTCTACTTCGCAGTTCTACAACACCAACCAGGCCAACTATCAGCGCAACTTCGCCAACGCCGTGAAGGCTCAGCAGGAGGCCAGCGATGGTATCCGCGTGCGGTCGGCCAAGGACGACCCGGTTGGTGCGGCGCGCCTGCTGCAGCTGGAGCAGCAGCAGAACATGCTCAGCCAGTACCAGGGCAACATCACCAGCGTGCGCAATGCGCTGGGCACTGCCGAAAGTACCCTGAATTCGATCGGTACCATCCTGCAGCGGGTCAACGAACTGGCCGTCAGCTCGGGCAACGGTACCTTCACCGATGCCGACCGCAAGGCCAATGCCGATGAGCTGGCGTCGCTGGAAGACCAACTGTTCACCCTCATGAACAGCAAGGACGAGAACGGCAAATACCTCTTCTCTGGCTCCAAGGGCGATACACCGCCCTACGTGCGCAATGCCGACGGCACCTACAGCTACCAGGGCGACCAGAGCAAGCTCAACCTGCAGGTGGGTGACATGCTCACCCTGGCGGCCAACGAGACCGGTTATGACGCCTTCGAACAGGCCCTCAACACCAGTCGCAGCGAGACCCGGCTGACCGCACCGGCCACCGACGATGGCCGCATCAGCCTGTCCAACGGCCAGGTTTCCGGCAATTCGACCTACAACGATCGCTTCCGCAGTGGGGAGCCGTACAAGATCGAGTTCATCAGCAGCACCGAGTACAAGATCACCGACGCCAACAACAACGACGTCACCCTGGAGGCGAGCCAGGGCGGCAAGTTCGATCCTGGCGTCGACAACGGCACCATCAGCTTCCGCGGTGTCGATCTGCGCCTGGATATCACCTTCAAGGATGGCGACAAGGGCAATGAAGATGCTGCCATCGCTGGTCATACGTTCAGCTTGAGTTCCAAGGCCGATCAGGTCTCCGGCACGCGCAGCCCGGGCAACACGTCGTCGCAGCAGGTGACCGGTGCCACCATCACCGACCAGGCAGCCTACAAGGCCGCGTTCCCCTCCGGGGGGGCAGTGCTCAAGTTCACCGGCACCAGCACGTTCGAACTGTATGCCGCGCCGGTTACCGCTGACAGTCGTCCAGTCGCCTCCGGTGCCCTGGGCGGGCCGAACGGCACTACCGCTACGGCGGCTGGCGTCAGCTTCGAGCTCTCCGGAGCGCCGAATACGGGTGACTCGTTTGCTGTCAAAGTCGACACGCACCAGACCCAGAACGTCCTCGACACCATCAGCAAGTTGCGCACGGCGCTGAACAGCCCGGTCGACAACGATCCCGTTGCCCGGCAGAACTTCCTGGCTTCGCTGGATTCAGCCATCGGCAACATCGCCAGTGCCACCAACCAGGTATCGTCGTCGATCAGCGCCATTGGCGGTCGCGGCCAGGCGTTGGACGTGCAGGCCGAAACCAATGAAGCGCTGAGCGCCGAAAACACCAAGACGCAAAGCTCGATCCGTGAAAGCGACCCGGCGGAAGTGATGCTGCGCCTGCAGATGCAGACCAACATGCTGCAGGCTTCGTTGCAGGCGTACGCGAAGGTCGCTGGTCTGTCGCTGGTCAACTACATCTGATCCCTCTTTTTTAGCGACACCCGCCGCCTGTCAGCCCGTCACGGGCTGGCAGGCGGGCACACTGCAAGGTCTTCGCCGTGAATCAACAGACCCTCGTCAGCATCGCCATCCCTGCCTTCAACCCCGAATTCTTCCGCGCCACCCTGCTCAGTGCCATCAACCAGGACTATCCAGCGCTGGAAGTGCTGGTGTGCGACGACAGCCGCGACATGGAAATTCAGGGTATCGTCGACGCCGTGATGGCCGAGACCGGAACGCCAATACGCTATATGCGCAACCCGCAGACGCTGGGCTTTGCGCGCAACCTGCTGGTGTGTCTGGAGCAGGCCAGGGGTGAGCTGATCAAGTTCCTTTGCGATGACGATCGCCTGTTCCCGGAGTGCGTTGGCCTGCAGGCCGACGTCATGAATCGGCATGCCGATGTCAGCATGACCATCTGCCAGCGCATGCTGTGCGCCGCCGACGATGCCTTGCTGCCGCCCCGCATGCTCAATGCCGTGATGTGTCCGGAAGATGCTGTGGTCAAGGGCAGTGATCTGCTCGAAGCGCTGGAGACCAATGCGCCCAATCTGTTTGGTGGGCTCAGCCATGCCCTGATGCGCCGAGCGCTGGTGGCCGAGTTCCTGCCGGCGTTGGCGCAGGACGGCCAGGGTTTTTCCGCGCGCCTGGACATGGCCTTGTACATCTGCCTGATGCGCCGTGGCAACCTGGGGCATCTGGCACGCTTCCTGAGCATGGAGCGTCTGCACCCGGGGCGCCTGAGCCACCAGGCGAGCATGAGCATGGCATTCCCCACCGAGACCGACTGGATCAAAGCGATGCTTGCGGCCCGCGCCAGCGAGCCGGCACCCGCCACCGGCTGGGTGCGCTATCTGTCGCTGGACCGTTACCAAGGTGACCAAGGGGCGCCATGGGACGAATACGAACTCAACCGTCTTTATGGGGCGCAGCAGGCTCGCCAGGCGCAACAGGTCGGTACGGACTGCTTGTCCTTCGATGAGGTGTATGCCCACTGGCTGGACTGTCGCGAGCTGACGGCCGCGCAGCTCAAGGCGCTGCCCAAGCGCATCGAGCAATGGGGGTGGCAACCTCGTATCGTCACGGTGATCCGGGCCGAGGCGGGTCAGGAGCAGGCGCTGCGCGCCACCCTCGACAGCCTCGCGGCTCAGTCCTATGCCCCTGCAGCAAGCTGGCTGCTCGCTGCCAACGAATTGGAGCTGGCAGGCAGCGCTGATATCGAACGTCTGCCGGTGCAGGGCAATGGGCTGGCCCAGTTGCAGGCGCGGCTGACGCGCTCGGACGATGCCGACTGGATTTTCCTGTTGCACGCCGGCGACCGCCTGGTGCCCCATGCGCTGGCAATCATGGCCGAGCGCATGGCATTGCGCGATCGTGCGTGCATCTACGTCGACGAAGGCAGCCACGATTCGCTGCGTCCGACCCTGCCGATCTTCAAGCCGGACTTCAACCTCGACCTGATGCGCAGCCAGCCCTATGTCGGACGTCTGCTGGCGTTCGACTGCAAGGCCTTGCAAGAGATTGGCGGGTTCGCCGCGGACTTCGACATCCTGGCCCCCCACGACCTGCTCTGGCGCCTGGCCGAGCAAAAAGGCCTGCAGGCCATCGAGCACATCGACGAGCTGCTGGTGCATTGCCAGTGGGACTACGGCCAATGGCTGACCGACCCGCGTTGCGTGCGGCAGGCGCCACGGGTGGTCCAGGCGCATTTGCAGCGACTGGGCATCGATGCCGAGGTGGTGGGGGCGCAGGATGCTGCGTTGTGTCAGGTGACCTACCATCATCCGGGCCAAGCCTGGGTTTCGATCCTGGTAACCCTCGGGGCTGACCTGCAACAAACCATTCGTTGCGTCGAGTCGCTGTTCGAGCACAACCGCCATGAGCCGTTCGAGATCCTGCTGATTGCCTCGCCTGATACCCCCGCCGAGCTGCGCCAGTGGCTGCAGGCCATGCAGGGGCTGGGCAGTGAGCAGCTGCGCGTCATCGAAGTCGCCAGCAGCGACGCTGTGGCGCAGTTGAACGAAGCCAGCCGGGCCGCACGTGGCGACTACCTGTTGATGCTCGACAGCGCTTGCGTGGCCATTGATGCCCATTGGCTGAGCGAACTGTTGGCGCACGCGCAGCGTCCTGAGGTGGGGGCGGTCGCACCCAAGCTCTGTACCCTTGCCGGGGAAATTTTCAACGCAGGCCTGGTGCTGGGGCTGCATGGCGGTGTCAGCAGCCCCTTCGTCGGCATGCCCGCGAACAGCGGCGGTTACATGCACCGCCTCAATGCGGCGCAGAACTGGAGTGCACTGAGCCACGAATGCCTGCTGGTGCGACGCGAGCTGTTCGACGCCCTTGGCGGCTTCGACGTACAAGCGCTGCAGGGGGGACTGCAGGGGGCCGACCTGTGTCTGCGCATGCGCGAACAGGGCTACCTGGCAGTCTGGACACCCCACGCGGTACTGGCGCGCTGCGCCTCCAGCCGTGATGTGCGCGTCGATAGCCTGCGCAAGGCCCTGGACCGGGATAACTTCCATGAGCGCTGGCTGGCCAAGGTTGCCCGCGACCCTGCCTACAACCGCAATCTGAGCCTGAAGATGGCCAGCTTCAACCTGGATGCCGGGTTGCGGCGCGGTTGGGACCCGTTCATCAGCCGCGTGCTGCCATCGGTGCTGGCGCTGCCGATCAACACCTCTGCGGTCGGGCATTATCGGGTGGCGCAGCCGTTCATGGAGCTGGAGCGCGCAGGATGGATCCAGGGACGCCTGGATTTCAGCACCCCGGAAATGATCGAGATCGAGCGCGAAAAGCCGGACGTGATGATCCTGCAATGCCGCTACACAGTGAACTCGATCGAAGAGATGACACGCTTCAAACGCCTGTCGAATGCCCGGCGCATCTACGAGATCGATGACTACATCATCGAGGTGCCGAAGAAGAACGCGCACGCTCGCAACATGCCAGCCAACATGCGCGAACTGGTGACTCAGGGCATCGCCTTGTGTGACCGGGTGGTGGTGTCCACCCAGCCTCTGGCCGATGCGCTGTCGAGCCTGCACCACGACATCCGGGTGGTCCCGAACATGCTTGCCGCACCGCTGTGGGCGGGCCTGACCAGCAGGCGCCAGAGCAGTGTACGACCGCGTGTGGGCTGGGCCGGTGGCACCAGCCACCGAGGCGATCTGGAACTGCTGCTGGACGTGATCAAGGCCTTGGCGGACGAGGTCGACTGGGTGTTCTTCGGCATGTGCCCGGACCTGCTGCGGCCCTATGTGAAGGAATTTCACGCCGGTGTGCCATTGGCGCACTACCCGCAGAAGCTGGCCAGCCTTGACCTCGACCTGGCCTTGGCACCGCTTGAGCAGAACTTGTTCAACGACTGCAAGAGCAATTTGCGCCTGCTCGAGTACGGCGCTTGCGGATTCCCGGTGATTTGCACCGACACCAAGGCCTACGGAGGCTACCTGCCGTGCACGCGGGTGCGCGACAACACCCCTGAGCAGTGGCTGGAAGCGATCCGTATGCATCTGGACGACCCACAGGCGAGCTACCGGCAAGGCGACGCCTTGCGCGAAGTGGTATTGCGCGACTACGTGCTGATGCCACACCACCTGCAACAGTGGGCCAATGCCTGGCTGGCGGATTGAACCTTGGCACCCGCCCATGGCGGGCGCCGAACCAACAACATGAACAGGTGCCCTATGGCCGAAATCGCAACTGGGTCGCACAACGAAGTGACCGTCGTCCTGCTGGGGCATGATCAGGCAGACCATCGAGCGCGTGCCCTTCATTTCTATCGCCAGGCCGGTATCTCGTGCCTGGCGCTGGAGCCGCTGCAGGCTCAGACCCCAGGGGAGCAGTGCAGTGCGCAGCTGGCCCAGGCCCTGCGGCAGGTCAGCACACCATTCGTGGTCCTGACCCTGGATGCCGACTTCGTCCTGGCGTCGACGTTGCAGCAGGCCGTCACCGTGCTGCACGCACAACCTCAGGCCCAGGGTGCCCAAGGGTATGCGCTGGCCTATGCACCGGGTAACGCCCAGCTCGCCTATCACAAGATGGGCTCGGCGTTCGAGCCGCAGACAGCCTCGGATGCGCAGGCGCGCCTGCGTCAGTACGCCTTGGCCGGGCAACAGGCCTGGCGTGCAGTCTTGCGGGTCGAGGCATTGCAGCGGGCGCTCGACGCCTTGCCAGGCGAGCTTGATTTCGCCGCCTGGCGCGTGGCGCTTGCCTACGCACTGGTCGTCGAAGGCGCCATTGCCCCGCTGCCGCACACCGCCGTGATCTGTGAGTTGGCGCCGAGCAGGCTGACACCGGTGGCCCGCGAAGAACAGTTGAGCCACACCGTGCGCCGCTTGCGCGAATGGGACGGGCAGCGGCAAGGGCTGTGCGCCGACGAGTCCGGCTTCGCCGTGTTGAATCGCTTTGTACGCGCAACCTATGACCAGAGCGATGCGCCGCTGCTGTTCACCTCGCCCTGGGGCACGGTGATTGGCGAGCCGGACCGCGTGTTCGAGCCACGTCAGTATGTCGAGTTGCCCTACTACAACCGTGCACTGTTCGAGCAGTTGAGTGCACTGGAGTTTCTCTGCCATGTCTGGCCGACCGGCCAGGCGCATCGCCAGGCGCTGGAGGGCACGTGGGTGCGCCAGCGCGAGTTGTTGCAGGTGCATCCGAACGACACTGCCGAGACGCTTCAGCAGCGTTACTGGAAAGCGCTGGCGCTGGGCCTGTTCAACCTGGACGTATGCCAGCGGCTGGTGCCGACCCTGACCGGCAAGGACGATGCACTGCGCGCCCGCGAGCTGGGCGATTGGCTGGTGCGCCTGCAGGGCGTTCCTGGCGTGGACGGCAACGCCCTGCTGCGCAGCACGGTTTCTGGCCAGGTCCTCGACGTGCTGACTGCGTCGACACCCGACAAGGCCACGCAGCAACGCCTGCTGGCGCCGTTGAACAAGCGCTCGACTGCTCAGATCACCTTCGTGGTCAGCGATCTTGCGGACGACGACCTGGCCTTGCAGGCCACTTTCGACAGCCTGCTGGCCAGCGGCTTGCGCCAGTTCAAGCTGGTGGTGCTCAAGGGCGGCAAGCCGCCGGCGATCACCACCTCGCGCGATACCCTGCATTTCGTTCAGGTCAATGAAAGCAACTGGGTCACTCACCTCAATCAGCAGGTGCGTCAGTTGAGCAGCGATTGGCTGTTGCTGCTGGACGCCGGCGATACCCTGGTCACGGGTGGTTTGCTGCGCCTGGAGAAGGAACTTGAGCAGGCCCAGGGCTGCCACGCCGTGTCTGCCAACGAAGTGCAACGCGACGCGGACGGCCGCCTGCATGGCGTGGTTCGCCCAGGCAGCAATCTTGACCTGCTGCGCGCGCAACCCGGGTTGATGTCGCGGCATTGGTGCCTGCGCCGTCAGACCGTGGTGGAGCTGGGCGGCTTCAGTGAAACGTGCCGCCATGCGCTGGAGTTCGACTTGCTGCTGCGCCTGGTGGAACAGCAGGGGCAGGGTGGCCTTGCGCACATGGACGAATACCTTGTGGTCGGCCACCAGGCGACGGCCTCGCTGCAGGCTGACGCGCTGGTGACGCTCAAGCGCCACCTGACGTTGCTGGGCTATCGGGGTGAAGTGCATGATCAGGGCGAGGCGGGCCTGGTGGTTGACTACCGTCATTCCTCTACGCCGCTGGTGAGCATTCTGGTGGCAGCCGAGGGCAATCTGCCGCGTCTGCAGGCGTGCCTGACCAGCGTCCTGCAGCGTACTCGTTACCCTCGATACGAGGTACGCGTAGCCTGCAGCGCCGAGCAGGCCGAAGCGACCGCCGCGGCACTGCAAGGGTTCGGCCAGCGCGTCGTGCTGTTGGCGGGCAAGGTGAGCGGGCGCGCTGACTTGCTCAACCTGGCGGCCCAGCAAGCAAGGGGTGAGCATCTGCTGTTGCTGGCCGAGCACTGTGAAGTGATTTCGCCGGCCTGGATCGAAGGGCTGCTCAATGAAGGGCTCAGGCCGGAAGTCGGGGTGGTGGGGGCGCGGTTGCTGGCACGCGATGGCACGGTTGTGCACGCCGGGTTCGACCTGCTGCAGGGGCCTGCCGTGCGTTCGCCGTGGCAAGGGTGGACGTTGGCCGATTGCGCCAAGGCCCGTCATCCGGCGTCGGTGCGCAACTGCACCGCGGTATCGGCCGACTGCATGTTGCTCCGTCGCGATCTCTACGATCACTGCGGCGGAGTGCAAGCGCTGCAAGCATTCGATGTGGATATCTGCCTGGCTGCCGCTGAGGCAGGGTTGCTGGTGGTCTGGACGCCGGTTGCGCAGGTGTTGGACGATGCGCCGAGACCGGTCGATCTGGCGGCCTGCGAAGCGCTGCAGGCGCGTTGGCCACAGGCGTTTGCCGGTAATTGGGCGAGTGATGATTTAAGCCCGCTGCGAAACTGAACGCGATATCGCCCAAGCTATCCGCCGTATCGGCACGCGCGCCACTCAGGGCTAATAGACTTTGGGTGGCGTGGAGCGAAAAAAAACCGATGCCCCTAGGGGCATCGGTTTTCGACCCTCTGCGCTCACTATCCGGTGAGACGCTCAAGACACTGAATCAAGCGGGTGCCCAGGCCATGAGGCATAACGCTCGGTACTCAGCATCCATGAAACCGAAGCTGTGCGTTCTTTCACGCAATCGTTGCCCACTGGACTGCACCCTTTCCGGGGTTTCAAGGTAGTGGTCCAGGGCTTTCAGCCATTGGGCGGGCAGGTTGTCTACGTGGGACATCGGCCATTGTGCATAGCGTGCCTGTCGGTCGTTGCTGATGATGGCATGGCCGCACGCACCATGGCGCAACGGCGCGAGACGATCGGCTCGCTTGGGGTCATCGCTCGCCGGATGCAGCACGATGTTCAGGCAAAGGCCCGAAAGGACTTCGGGTGACGAGCCAATGTCGCGGGAATAGACCTCGGTTGCCAGGGCAGCCAGGTGCGTCGGGACTTCCCCCCACAGGATCCAGTCAGCCTGATCGGCCCGTGCGCGTATTATCGGGTCGATGATCGGCAGTGTCTGGACACTGACATGGCAGCCGACGCGCGGTTTGCCGTTTACTGGCATCACTTCTGGCAATGCTTGCCAGTTGTTTGCCAGGCGGCACTCGCGAACCTGAACATCGCCATGCAACCCATACAGCCCAGCAGCTATTTCGGTGTTGGCAGCGATGACTCTATCGACCCAAGCCATGGCTTCATGCAGCAGCTCCCAAGCCTTGGGGCTGTCAGGCAGCTCAGCAACCTCGAGTACCTTGAAAGCCTGGCTGTAGCGGTAATCCCGGGCCATGACTTCCAGGCGTCGGGCATCGGCAATGTGGTGGAAGACAATCACGTCGGGTTGCAGGCGTTGCAACTCCACGGTACTGAGCAAGGTGTTGCTCAGGTGGCCTTCTATCTGACCGTGTGCCTGCAGTTGCTGGAAGGCTAGCGTGCAACGCTGGGGGCTTTCACGGTCCGGGTGTACCAGTACGACTGGCAGAGGGCGCCAGTTCAAGGGGCGCCATGTCAGGCCATGCAGGGCAGGGAGCTCATGGCCACGACCACGCAGTGAAAGATTCTTGTTGTAGCAGGGGTCTCGCACCAGCGCGTCGAGCCATTTTTCGTAGAGGTTTTCTTCATCATGTCGCGCGCGCTGCTGGTTGTCCGGATGACGCAATGCATTGGTCCAGCCTTTGCCTTGCTCGTTGGCAACCATGGCGTGAGCGGCCCAGACATTAAGCAGGCCTTCGGCGCTGGCGCGCAGGCAGAGGTCGATATCCGCGTACCGCAGGGCGAATGCCTTTTCGTCCAGCCCACCCATGCTGATGAACAAGTTCCTGCGCATCATCAGGCACGCGCTGCTGACAGCACTGACGTTGCGGTCGACACGTAGACATTGCAGATAGCCAGGTTCGCTGTTTGGCAAACCGACAGCCGGGCTTGCCGCCGAGCCGTTCATGCCCAGTACCCAGCCGGCGTGGGCGACATTGCCACTGACGTCCAGCTGCTTGGCGCCTACGATACCCACCTCCGGGCGTTGGGCGTGGTTGAGCAGACGCTGGAGCCAATCGTCCTGAAAGATGACAGTGTCGTTGTCCAGCAGGACGAGGTAGTCGCCCACGGCATGGGAGGCGGCGAGGTTGTACAGGGCGCTCCGGTTGAGTGGTTGATCATCGCGCAGGACTTTGATCAGACCTTCGCCTGCGGTCACCAACTGCTCCAGCCATGTCTGCAGGTCGGGGTTGCTGCTGGCGTGATCGACAATCAGTATCTCGAAAAACGCATAACTGCTCTTGGACAACACGCTTTCCACGCAGCGCTGTACCAGTTCCAGCTGATCGTGAACGGGAATGATGATGGAGACCGAAGGCTGTTGCTGGTGCCCATAATCGATCTGGTAGTGCCGGGTCGGTTCTTCCCGTACTTGCGCATGAGCGTATCCGCGCTCTGCCAGGTGGCGCTCGATGGCCGCACGTTCATCAGGGTTGCTGGTCATGTCAGGGCTGTTGCAGATGACCAGAGGTTCGTCGAGGTGACCGATGCCATCGAGACCGCTGGCCTCGATCAACCGCAGTATCGCTGCGAGCTCAAGTGCCCCTTGGAATTGCTCGTCGAAACCACCGACAGTCAGCAACAGGTCGCGCCGCAGCAGCCAGTGGCGTCCCATGATCAGCGGGAGGGAGAGCAGGTAGTCAAGGTTTATGTCAGGACGGAATATCGGGCTGGAGCCATTTTCTGCACGATAGTATTCGTCGCAGTAGATCATTCGGCATGACTGCGCACCAGACAGCTCGAGATCGACCATCAGGCTGCCGCTAGGCAGTATTTCATCCCCGGCATCAAGCAACAGCAGCCAGTCACCGTCATCCTCGCGGGCTATCTGGTTCAATGCCCTGGCATCTGGAGTGGTATCCAGCCAGATGATGTTGGCCGGCAAGTCTGCCGGCATCGGCAGGTGGCTGATGACATAGGCGCGAAGCTTCAGCGGGCTGCTGGTACTCCAAAGGCGCAGGCTCTCGAGGGTGGCAGACAGTGCCTGCTGGTCGCGCTGGTGATCGTTGACCACGATGGTCAAACCGGTAGCACCGTGCAGATGCTGCCGGCGTTCATCGACCAAGGCCTGTTGGGTGGGTGTCAGCAGGCGGTTGAGCAACCACTCGCGTACGGCCGGATTGCGGGTGGCGTCATGGTGGTCTGCCGCACTGCGCTGAGTGCGCGCGACGAAATGCTCCAGCTGTGGCCAGAACTCATCTTCCATATGCAGTAGGCGCTGGCGGGCCAATCCTACGGATTTTCGCGCCCGTTCAAGACCGCCTTCTTCCTCATACATGGTCGTGCCCGCGTCGCCGATGTGTTCGGTGAAGGGGAGCGTTTTCACGTGACCGCCGCTCAGATAGACCACTGGGCAACCACACATCAAGGCCATGGTGCAGGTTGCCGAGATTTCGTAGGAGTACAAGGTTTCCGCTGTTTTGAAGAGCTCAGCCAATTGCGGCAGCGTACGAGGATTGCTGAGGCTAAGTACCTGAATATCGGGCGGGAGCAGGTTGTAGTCGATTTTTGAGCTATCGAAGCGGTGCAGGTACAGGTAATTGCCGCCTCGAACCACGGGCTCTGGGTGAGGGGCGAACAGCTCGGAGTCGATCATTGGCAGCGTGAGCATGTCCTTGCGCCGTTTGCCTTCACCGAAGTCATGAGCGTAATAGAAGAACAGGTCGCTTTCTTGTGCCGCCAGTTGCAAACCGCTGATGAAACCATCGCGGTTGAGCATGTAACGCACCACGACTGGACAATTCAATGGGTTGCCACTGAGCACTTCCGGGTACACGGCAATGGACACGGCGCCTGTGCTTTTGTGCAACTGGACAATGGCGTCCGTCAGTACCGGTGTGCGCAAATTCGGATTGGTCACTTTGCAGCCGACCACGTACGCTTCCTGGCCGCTGATATTGAGCGCATGGCAGAGGAAATGCATGACGCATACACCTGAAGAGGTGTCGCGATAATCGGGCGCATAGATGTAGTAGGGATTGTCCGTTTTTCTATGCAGTGATGACATTTTCATGTTTGTTGTCCAGGGGCAGCCCCATCCAGGTACGGCGCTGCGCACCGTCCATGATGAATGTAAAAGTCTTCAGGAAGTCGCCAGCAGCGTGTTGATTCGCTCGGCCAGCCTTGCCATGTGTTTAGCGTCGTAGCGCTGATCTATCGGTAGAGGCAGCAAGCAGGTTGCCAGCTGCCGTTCCATCGGCGGGCTGTGCAAGGCGTTGACGACTTCTTGCCAGTAGCAAGGGACGAAAATTCGTTCGCTCAGCAGTTGCTCACGGATGGCGCGCACGTGTGCGCAATCGCTCAGCAGCAGTGGGTAACAAAGTGCTGCCGTCGGCGCGGTAGGCACAATATCCAGTCGATTGTGTGTTTCCAGAGCGTGGGCCAGGACGCTCAGGTTGCTCTGGCGGCGTGCCATGATCGAAGGGTAATCCAGGCTATCGAGCACCCGCCTGGTGCTGTTCGACATGGCAGCCACCGGCGCGCCCGCCAGCGCCGTTTCAACACGCTGGAACTGGGCATAATGTTGCTCGGGGGCAGCTTCGAGGCGCCCGAGGAGTGCGTCGAAATGCGATGAGGATTGGCTGGCCGGCAGTTCCCAATCACCCGCCGGCGCATTGAGCAGCCATCCGCCATCGGGTACGCCAACGAATTTGCGAGGGGAATAAATTGTCGGGATGCCGGCAAGGGCAGGGCTGAACAGGCCTTGAGAGTTATCGATGATGAGGCGCTCACCGTAATGTGGCGCCAGGACGTTGCAGATGTAACTGTCCTTCAACCCGAAATAATTCACATAGAGCAGTTGCTCGTTGGCGTCCAGCGTCGGCAGTGTCGTCAGCTCAAGGTGTGGGTCGAGCGCGTAACGCCGCAGGCCTGCCCCGACGGATTGGGCGGCATCGGGTACTGCGTGGCAGATGTAGTGTGGCAGGTGTAGCGTCAGGGTGCCGTTGGCGCTCAGCAACGCCTTGAGCGCTGAGCGCGCAGAGTTGAAACCGAGCGCATGCGGATAGAGGCTGTAGCCTTGGCGAAGCTCCAGTTCGAAGTAACCGCCGATGGCTTCAGGCATGCTCGATGCTCCCCTTTCTGGCCCATTCGCCAACGATCTCGGGTGGGTTGAACATCAAGGCATCGAGCACGGATAAGCCACCCACGAATTCATGCTTGTGCTGTGGGTAGTGGGGAAGTTCGGCGCGCAGTAACTCCAGCTGAACCCCCGCATCGGCAAATGCATCCGCGTTGTACAAGAACGCGCCTGCGGCCGGGTTCAGGTAATGAGTTGCAGCCGTTTCGGTCATCAGTTCAAGTACCCGTGCCTGACCTCCGAGACCTGCGCCGGGGGAGAGATCGCTGGCTGCAATGATGGGGGTGTCAAGGCCGATGAGGGCGCAGCTCGCACGCAGAACCCTCAGGTTCAGCTCAGCAATGCTCGAGGCTGGTTGTTCCAGCAAGGTTGTCAGCCAGTTCATCACCGTGTGGAAATGCGGCGCTTTGCGGTACGCATGCCTGAGTTTTTCGAGCATGCGCGGGTAGTGAAAGTTTTGGCTTATTCGTTTGTCACGGATCGGTAGGGTGTGACTGCTGTTTTCCAATGCGATACCGAACCATTTCGGCTCGCCATCGAGCAAGTAGCGGTTACGCTCTATCCAGCCGTTCTTCATGAACTGCGCGGTGTCGTAGCTTATGAACAGGTCGGCCGCACCCAGCAACTGGTAGTAGCCCATGTAGGGCAGGAAATAGGGTTGCATGAGCACCACGCGCTTGCTGTGCTGTCCGCCCGTGCCGGTAGATCGATTCAGCACTTGTGGTACACCCCGAGCCAGGAACTTGTAGCGCCCAGTTGGCCATTGGAAAGTCTCCAGGCCAGGTCGAAACCTTTGTTCAGCAAGCGAGTGAGGGGAGCGTACGGACTGTCCTGGATATAGAAAGAGCGCCATAGCCGCGTGCGCCAAGGGTCGCGGAAAAAGTGAATGTCCTTGAGCACGATGCGCTCATTGGCCCCAAAGGATAGCGGCGAGCTGGACTGGCCGAATGCGTGGCGAATGCTTTGCGGGTAGTAGGGGCGAACATGAGAAAAGTCATGGAAGAAGCGTTCGCCCAGCACCGGGCTGATCATCACCAGGCGGCCTTGAGGCTTGAGCAGGATGATCAACCGGTCAAGCAAGTGCAGTAACTGGTCAGGGTCCAGGTGTTCGATCAGGTGGCTTAGGAAAATAACATCGAAACGCTTTTCGAGGCCGCCCAGCTCACTTTCGTGAAGCGCCTCGAAGCCTGCATTCTTGGCCTGCTCGATGTAGTCGGCATTGATATCCACGCCCGTGGCCTGTAGCCCCATGGCATGAAATATTCGCAAGTACTTGCCGCGCCCCATGCCATAGTCGAGTACGGCGAGAGGCGCATTGCTGTCTGCCTTCCACGATTGAAAAAGTTGTTCAACCTTACGGCTTTCCAGCGTTTGGTAATGGGCTGGGAAACGCTCGGCATCGAGGAGCTCAAACATGCGTTGCCTCGGTCAGCTTGAGCATCACGGCATGGCCGTTGAGGTTGCGCAACAGGAAGTATTCCGGGTGATCGGCCAAATCTTCAACCAATCTGGCAACGCCTTCACACCCCCAGAAACCATAGTCGTCGAAAACGATGACGCCATGCCTGTTCAGGCGCGGGGTTACCCATTCGACAATGTCCTTGGCGGACTGGTAGGTGTCGACATCAATATGGCAGAACGAGAAACTGCGCCCGGCGACTTTGCTACCGGTCTCTTCAGGGAAGATGCCTTGCAGCAGTGTCGCGCGATGTGCCACATGCTCGCTGTCCAGCAGCGCAGCTACGCCCTCCAGGCTGGTGTCCGCATGTTCGCCACCTTGGTAGAGGGTATCGTTGGTTCCAGCTTTGACGACGCCACAGAAGGTGTCGCAGAGCAGCAGGTGTTTGTCGCTGCCCAGTTGCGCCAGGCGTTTGGCAGCCAGCAGGCCGGTGCCGCCTTTCCACACGCCGATTTCGATGACATCGCCAGCCACGTTGGCTGTTTGTCGAAGCAGATCCCACAGTTCGTGGCAGCGATAGATGTCGACGAGTGTCACCTCTTCAATACGTCTGAAGACATCCATGAATTGCGTATCGGCATACCAGGGTGAATAAGTGGCCCTGGAAATCAGCGCTGAATGCGGAAAGTCCTCGTCCAGCGGTTTGATCCAGGTGTCACGCAGGTGGCGCATGACCAGGCGGCGGTTATGGTCGGACTTGACGGTTTTCACGAAAGAAACTCCAAGGCGTCAACATCGAAGACGGGTATGGCGCAATGGGTGGCAACATCCAGGCGCTCAGGGAAATGATTGTCAATGAATATCGCGTTGCCCCGGATGAACTCGGATTTCGCTCGGCCATCAGTGATATGGATGATTTCATCGAACAATTCGACCGCAATGCGGGCTTTTCGAAGTGTCTCGCGCGGGTCGCCGGCATGCCGGGTGACCAGGATCAGTCGCTTGCCCTTGAAATGCATGCGGTACAGGAAATTCAGGGTTGAAGGTATGGCTAGCCCGTCGCGGATGACCGTTTCGTCGAAGTCGATGTAGACCGTATCGAAGTGACAATTCAGTTGAGCCACGGTGAGGATGCGACGTTCGACGAGGTCGATTTCCGGCAGAGGTAATGGACTGACCCGGCGTTGCAGGTGGTCGTGAATAGCCATCAAGGGCAGGTTCACCCCGCGAGCGCGATGGGCGACCATCGACCCTGCTACCCGGCAGCTGATTTCCAGCAGCTTCCAGCGCTGTTGGCGGTCGCGCTTGAGCTGGAAGAACCATGGGCCGCGCAGGCGCAGGCGTTGATTGAGCGTCGCTGCGATGTCGTCGATCACGGGGTCGGGGCCAGGGAAGGTGCTGCGCATGGAGATGCCTGCACGCACGCGTTCACGGTGTCGCGCGCCGACCCAGCGAAGCTCGTGCTGATAATCGCTGAAGCAATCGACAGTGATTTCCTCTCCGGGCAAATACTCCTGCAACAGCGGTAAATGTGTGCGCTCAAGTGTCGCGTATGCGTCCTTCAC
The DNA here is from genome assembly GCF_000282535.1 of Pseudomonas sp. GM84. Classification (GTDB taxonomy): domain Bacteria; phylum Pseudomonadota; class Gammaproteobacteria; order Pseudomonadales; family Pseudomonadaceae; genus Aquipseudomonas. Next base: position 59,086 of record NZ_AKJC01000305.1, read on the forward strand.
GCCGCTTACCCGCGCGAACCCTTGGCCGCCCTGGCCAAGATCAGGCTTTACCACCGCTGGCCACGCTTCGACTTCTTCGGGGCTTGTGTATGTGATCGGTATCCACGGTTGATCGGCGAATGCGGCGTAGGTCAATGATTTGCGTCGGGCGATCGCACAGGTATCGGGATCGCCGTTGACCAGTCGCACACCGAATCGCTGAGCGCGCTCGCTAAGGTAGGCCTGGACGGTATCGTGGGTGGCGAACACCAGGTCGATTTTCCATTCCGCAAGCAGGGCTTCGAAGGCCTGATCGAAGCGGCCGTCATCGATGCGTGGTAAATCGCCGCAGTATGTGTCGAATAGTTGGCGACCGTGGTCATCGACACTGGAGGCGCCAAAAAGCTGGACGTGGATGGAGTGGGTCAGTGCCTGGTGAATCTCCAGGGCATTTTCCGACCCGCACGGGAAGACCAATACATTGACGGCCATCGCTCAGGCACCTGCTCCGTCGAGGATGATCGACAGGATGCGATCCTGGGTTGCGATGTCCAGATCTGGATAAATTGGCAGGCACAGTACCTGACGTGAAGTACGCTGAGCGTTTCGCAGCCTCTCCAGATTGGCGCTTTCCAGGCCACGGTACATGGGGAATTCGCAAATCAGGGGATAGAAGTAGCGACGTACCAGGATATCGACAGCGCGGAAGCGCTCGTACAGATCGTCTCGGCTGATCCCGAATTGCTCACCGTCGACCATGATCGGGCAATAGGCGTAGTTCCACTCGACATTGGCGGGCGGATTCATGAGGCTGATACCCCGCACGCCGGCAAGAAGATCACTGTAGCGTTCGAAGATCCTGCGCCGTTGGGTCAGCGCCAGATCGATATGGCGCAATTGAAGGAGACCAAAGGCCGCTTGCAGCTCATTCATCTTTCCATTGATGCCTGGCGCAATGACGGTGACTTCGTCAGCGAAGCCGAAGTTCTTCAAGTAGTCGATGCGGCGCTTGGTTTTTTCGTCCTGGCATACGATCGCCCCGCCTTCGAACGTGTTGAAAACCTTGGTGGCGTGAAAGCTCAGCACCGAGACGTCGCCATGATTGAGAATGCTCTGACCCTCATGGCGGACGCCGAACGAATGGGCGGCGTCGTAGATGACCTTCAGGCCATAGGTATCGGCTACCGCCTGGATACCTTCCACATCGCAGGGGATACCATAGCAATGTACCGGCATGATCGCCGTGGTCGCCGGTGTGATGGCTTCGGCAATGCGTTGCGGGTCGAGGTTGTTGGTGAGTGGATCGATATCGACGAACACAGGCTTGAGGCTGTTCCACAGCAGCGAGTGAGCCGTGGCGACGAATGAGTAGGGGGTGGTGATCACCTCACCTGTGATCCGTAGCGCTTGGAGCGCTGTCACCAGGGCCAAGGTGCCATTCGAGAATAGCGAAATGTGCTTGACGCCCAGGTGCTCGGCCAGTTCTTGTTCTAGCCGCTGGTGAAACTGACCGCAGTTTGTCAGGTACCGGCTTTCCCAGATTTGTTCCAGGTAGGGCAGGAAGGACTCCAGAGGCGGCATCAGGGGGCTGGTGACAGTGATTGGCTTTGCCATTTGAGACGTTGCTCGCGCTGACTAAGGGGCTACCACGCATGACGGTCTGTCGCGTCAGTTAAACGACAGCGAAGGCAGTAATGTGGCTGGTCTAAGCAAGAAGCTGGCCAATAGGCTGGCGTGAGGATTTGGCGGAATGTCGCTAAAGTCGTGACTTGGCAGTCGGAACGTGCATCTTTAATCTATTGAGTCTGTGGGTAGTTGCGTCGACCGGGACTGCAAACCTGGCTGCGCTACCCGCGAATTTTTGCCATTTCCATCGGGAAGCCACAATGATTGGCATCAAAAGCATCGCCAGTTACGTACCTGTCGAGGGCGTCGACAACTATGCCCAGGGTGCGAAGTTCGGCAAGGACCAGGATTTTATCTTCGGCAAGATCGGTTCCACCTTCTTGCCGCGCAAGGAAGCCGATCAGGAAACCTCCGACCTGTGTGTCGAGGCCGCCAGGAACCTGTTCGCTGCCAATCCATCGCTGGACCCGGCATCGATCGATGCCGTGATCGTCGTTACCCAGAACGGTGACGCTGAAGGCCTGCCGCACACTGCGGCGATCGTTCAGCACAAGCTGGGCCTGTCGACCGCCATCGCTGCCTTCGATATCTCCCTGGGCTGCTCGGGCTATGTCTACGGCCTGTATGCGATGAAAGGCTTCATGGAGGCTGCTGGCCTGAAGAATGGCCTGCTGATCACCGCCGACCCGTATTCGAAGATCGTCGACCCCGAAGACCGCAATACCACCATGCTGTTCGGCGACGCCGCCACCGCCACCTGGATGGGTGAGGATGCCGCCTGGCAACTGGGCAAGTCGCTGTTCGGCAGCGACGGTGCCGGTGCCGACCACCTGCGCACCACCGACGGCAAGTTCTTCATGAATGGCCGCCAGGTCTACAACTTCGCCCTGGTCAAGGTGCCCGCGCACCTGCAGCAGCTGCTCGAAGCCAGCGATCTGAAGGCTGACGACATCGACCTGTACTGCCTTCACCAGGGCAGTGCGGCAATCGTCGATGCCGTATCGGCGCGCTTCATCGAAGGCGAGCACAAGCAGAAGTTCGTCAAGGACATGGTCGAGACCGGCAATACCGTGTCGTCGAGCATTCCGCTGCTGCTGGAAAAGCACGTGATCGGTTCGCAGCACAAGCGCATTGCCCTGAGTGGCTTCGGCGTGGGCCTGTCCTGGGGCTCGGCCATCATCGAGCGCCGTGACTGATCGCCTATAAAGGCTTGCGTCCCCCTCTCTCCCACAGGGACACCACAGTTTTCAAAGGCTGTGGCGTGCCTGGGGGGCTGACCACGGATTTGCACATCCCTCGCTTCACATGGCGTCTGAAATCTGGCGTCAACTCCTTGATTTCATTGGGCTGGCACGATGCCAGCAATTTTTTTTGAAAATCCCCTAAAGCAACCCGCCCTGACGACGATAACTATTACGAAGGTTCTCTGTGCCACACCCGGCGAATTGCCAAGGCCGGAAGCCGTAGTACCCAATCCAACGAGGAATTCGTCATGGCTTTGACCGTCAACACCAACACCACCTCTCTGGGCGTTCAGAAAAACCTGAACCGTGCTTCCGATGCACTGAGCACCTCGATGACCCGTCTGTCCTCCGGCCTGAAAATCAACAGCGCCAAGGACGACGCCGCCGGCCTGCAGATCGCTACCCGCATGACCTCGCAGATCCGTGGTCAGACCATGGCGATCAAGAACGCCAACGACGGTATCTCCATCGCCCAGACCGCTGAAGGCGCGATGCAAGAGCAGAGCAACATCCTGCAGCGTATGCGTGAACTGGCCGTTCAGTCGCGAAACGACACCAACAGCACTCAAGACCGCGCTGCACTGGACAAAGAGTTCCAGTCGATGGCTTCGGAACTGACCCGTATCGCCCAGTCCACTCAGCTGAACGGCAAGAACCTGCTGGACGGTTCCGCTTCGGTCATGACCTTCCAGGTCGGTTCGAACACCGGTTCTGCGAACCAGATCAAGATCGACCTGAGCGCCAAGTTCACCGCTTCCGACCTGGGTGTTACCAGCTCGATCAACATTCAAGGTTCCGATACCGCCGCCGCCGAAGCCAACTTCAGCGCTGCTGTTTCGGCTATCGACGCTGCTCTGCAGACCATCAACACCAACCGTGCTGACCTGGGTGCTGCCCAGAACCGTCTGACCAGCACCATCAACAACCTGCAGAACATCAACGAGAACGCCGAAGCTGCCCGTGGCCGTGTACAGGACACCGACTTCGCTGCCGAAACTGCCCAGCTGACCAAGCAGCAGACCCTGCAGCAAGCTTCGACCTCGGTTCTGGCCCAGGCCAACCAGCTGCCGTCGGCAGTACTGAAACTGCTGGGCTAATCTGCCAGGTGGTTGGCGGGGGAGTGCCGGCGAGGCGCTTCCCCGCTTTATTCATTGCGAGGTGGTAATTCATGGACATGAGCGTCAAGCTTAACTTGTCCTACCCGACTGCCCGTCCGACCGAACCGGTTGGCGAGAAGCCGGTTGCCCGCTTGGCCGATGCGCCGCGTGGCAGTGATACGCTGGAACCCGACGCAGTCAGCGCTGCCGAAAAAGGAACCGATGCCGAAAAGGTCAAGAGCGCCGTTTCGGAAATCGAAAAGTTCCTCAGCTCGTCCCGGCGCAACCTGGAATTCACCACGGACGAAGAGTCCGGCAAAGTCGTGGTCAAGGTCATCGCCAGTGAAACGGGCGAGTTGATTCGTCAGCTGCCCTCGGAAGAGGCACTTCGAATTGCACGCAGCCTGAGCGATGTAAACAGTCTTTTGTTCGATGCCAAGGTCTGATCGGCAGCGAATGCGCTAAGGCGAGAATCACGTCAGTCGTGCAGCAGCAGGGTTGACGCTACATGAAGAGGGATAACTGTCATGGCGAGCACCATTGTCTCCAGTATCGGCCAAGGTACAGGGCTGAACATCACCGAGATGGTTGACGCGCTGGTGAGTGCCGATACTGCGGCCAAGAAGGCGCAGATTACTCGGCAGACCAACAACAATACCGCGATGATTTCCGGTGTCGGCTCGCTGCGCAGTGCCCTTACGACGTTCCAGGACGCCATGAAGAAGCTCAACGACTCGAGCGCGCCTTCGTTCAATGCCTATGCGGCGACGTCGGCCAATGAGTCGGTGGTCAAGGTCACCTCGGGCAACTCGGCAGTCCCGGGTAGCTACAACATCGTGGTCAAGCAGCTTGCCACCGGTTCCAAAGTGGCTAGCCAGCAGTTTGCCGGTGGTTCGAGTTCGGCCATCACTTCGGGTGAGTTGACCGTCAGCCAGGGCGGCAAGAGCTACAAGATCGATGTGGCCAACGGCGCTACCCTGGAAAGCGTGCGCGACCAGATCAACAAGGAGCTCGGGGTTCAGGGCATCTCGGCCAACATCGTCAACGGTGACGGTGGTTCGCGCCTGGTGCTCAGCTCTACGACCACCGGTGCCGGTTCCGACCTTTCGCTCTCCGGCATTCCCGAGCTTGAAATCGATGGCACCCAGCAGATGGCCGGCAGCGGCGCTGGCTACATTACGGCCAAGGCCCAGGATGCCGAGCTGACCATCGATGGCCTGACCGTCAAAAGTGCCAAGAACACCATCGAGAATGCCGTCAGCGGCATGAAGATGGAGCTGACCGGTGTCAGCACCCAGACCAATGGCGTGGGTAACCCAACCAGTGTCACCGTTGCTCAGGACAATGAGGGGCTGAAGAAGTCCGTCCAGGCCTTCGTCGATGCTTACAACGCCCTGCAAACCACCATCACTGCGTTGACCTCCACCTCCAAGGATGAGAACGACAACCTGGTGCTGGGGCCGCTGACCAATGACCCGACCACCCGTTCGTTGGTCGGCGACATTCGCAAAGTCCTCTCCGAAGTCGGCTCGGGTGACCAGTTGACCACGCTCAGTCAGCTCGGCATCAACACCACCAAAGAGGGCACCCTGGAGTTCAACTCCACCAAGTTCACGGCGGCCATGAACGACAAGAAGCTGGGCTCCGAGGTCCAGGAACTGTTCACCGGCACCAACGGTCTGTTCGAGCGGATGAACAAGGCCATCGACCCGTACAACGCTACCGACGGCAGCCTGGCCACGCGCAAGGCAAACCTCGACAAGGTGGCCAAGAACCTGGAAGACCAGCAGGCCGCCCTGGAGCGTCGCACCGAATCGCTGACCGAGTCCCTGACCAAGAAGTATGTGGCCATGGACACCATGGTGGCCAAGCTCAATGCCCAGGCCAACCAGATCAAGTCGGTATTCGACGCGATCAATGCCCAGGCCAAGGGCTCCTGATCCGCTTCGCTGACACCTGAGTGACAAAAGCCCGGCAGCGTCCGCCAGACGCGCCGGGCTTTTCGTTTTGGCCCTAAAGTTTTTTGACGGGCCGGCGATACACAGGGTACAAGCAACCTTTTTCGCTGCAACGAGGTAGATCCATGAACCCGATGTTGGCCCTTCGGCAGTACCAGAAAGTCAACGGTGTGGCCCAGACGTCCGAAGCCAGCCCGCACCGTCTGGTGCAGATGCTCATGCAGGGCGGCCTGGACCGCATGGCCCAGGCCAAAGGTGCCATGGCGCGTAATGACATTGCCCAGAAAGGCGTGCTGATCGGCAAGGCCATCGACATCATCGGTGGCCTGCGCGAAGGCCTGGACCTGGAAAACCATGCTGACAGCCTGGCCGAGCTGGACAGTCTCTATACCTACATGAGCCGCCGCCTGGTCGAGGCCAACGTGAAAAGCGATCCCGCGATCATCGACGAAGTGGCGCGCTTGCTCATTACCGTGAAAGAAGGTTGGGATGCGATCGGCGACCCGTCGTCGGCTTCCTGATCGAGGAGCAGGACATGAGTGAGGTTATCGCCCGAATCGAACAGACCCGCGAGTTGCTGCTGGCCGCGCTGGCCAGTCGCGACTGGGATACGGTGGGAGAGCTCGATCTGCAATGCCGCCTGCGTATCGACGATGTGCTCACGGAGGCGCGTGGCAATGAAGCTGACGTGCGCGATAGCCTGGAGCAGCTCCTGCAGGTCTATCGGCAATTGATTGAGGTTGCAAGTGGCGAGCGTCAATCAATAGTCGACGAGATGACGCAAATCCGTCAGGCGAAAAACGCGGCCAAGGTATACCATCTGTTCAGTTGACCACAGATGTGCAAAAAGCCGTGCGCCATTAATTTGACTGTATGGGTTTTTTTGACTTTACTAGTGGCTGTTTTCGAATTTCAGACGTCCGAACACTGACCATTCAGTCGGAATGATGTCGTGCAAGCCTTCGGGCGCCGATATGACTAGGGAAGTTGCTATTGCATGTGGCGTGAAACCAAGATTCTCCTGATCGATGACGACAGCGCCCGCCGCCGCGATCTGGCGGTGGTCCTGAACTTTCTCGGTGAAGAAAACCTCTCTTGCTCCAGCCAGGACTGGGAGCAGGGGGTAGCGTCATTGTCTTCCAGTCGTGAAGTGCTCTGCGTGCTGCTCGGTACTGTGAATGCTCCAGGCGGGGTGCTTGGGCTGCTTAAGACAGTGGCAGGGTGGGATGAGTTCCTTCCGGTTTTGCTGATTGGTGAAATTTCTTCTGCGGACTACCCGGAAGAGCTTCGCCGTCGCGTGCTGTTCAACCTGGAAATGCCGCCCAGCTACAGCCAATTGCTCGATTCGCTGCACCGTGCCCAGGTCTACCGCGAGATGTACGACCAGGCCCGCGAGCGCGGTCGCCAGCGCGAGCCGAACCTGTTCCGCAGCCTGGTCGGCACCAGCCGTGCCATCCAGCATGTGCGGCAAATGATGCAACAGGTGGCCGATACCGACGCCAGTGTGCTGATTCTCGGTGAGTCAGGCACCGGCAAGGAAGTCGTAGCGCGCAACCTGCACTATCACTCCAAGCGCCGCGAAGCGCCGTTCGTGCCGGTCAATTGCGGTGCGATTCCGGCCGAGCTGCTTGAAAGCGAATTGTTCGGCCACGAAAAAGGCGCGTTCACCGGGGCGATCACCAGCCGCGCCGGGCGCTTCGAGCTGGCCAACGGCGGTACCCTGTTCCTCGACGAAATCGGCGACATGCCGCTGCCGATGCAGGTCAAGCTGCTGCGCGTGCTGCAGGAGCGGACTTTCGAGCGGGTGGGCAGCAACAAGACCCAGAGCATCGATGTGCGCATCATCGCCGCGACCCACAAGAACCTCGAGACCATGATCGAGGAAGGGACGTTCCGCGAAGACCTGTACTACCGCCTCAATGTGTTCCCCATCGAGATGGCGCCGTTGCGTGAGCGGGTGGAAGATATTCCGCTGCTGATGAACGAGCTGATCTCGCGCATGGAGCATGAAAAGCGCGGCTCGATCCGCTTCAACTCCGCAGCCATCATGTCGCTGTGCCGTCACGGCTGGCCAGGCAACGTTCGCGAGCTGGCCAATCTGGTCGAACGCATGGCTATCATGCACCCGTACGGGGTCATCGGGGTGTCGGAGTTGCCGAAGAAATTCCGCTACATCGACGACGAGGACGAGCACCTGGTCGACACCCTGCGCAGCGACCTCGAAGAGCGCGTGGCGATCAATGGCCACGTACCGAACTTCGCCAGCCAGGCCATGTTGCCGCCAGAAGGGCTGGACCTGAAGGACTACCTGGGCAGCCTGGAGCAGGGCTTGATCCAGCAGGCGCTGGACGATGCCAACGGCATCGTGGCGCGGGCGGCCGAGCGTTTGCGCATTCGCCGCACCACCTTGGTGGAGAAGATGCGCAAGTACGGCATGAGCCGCCAGGGCGGCGAGGAACAGGCCGAAGACTGATTTGCCCGTTCCGGCCTCATCGCCGGCA
>NZ_AKJC01000306.1 GCF_000282535.1 Pseudomonas sp. GM84
TTGCCGGCGATAGGGCCCGCCAGTCAACCGCTCATGCACTTGAGCTCACTGAAGTCGGTTCGCACCTTGGCCAACTGATCCTGCAGGTAGCGGCGCTGCGCTGGCGTACTCTGGTGCAGCAAGTCGATGACCAGGCTGCGCGCCTGCTGCTCGCTGTTCTGGAAGGCAATACGGTACTCCGGCGTCCACAGGCTCTCCTTGCGCTGCAGCAGTTGCGCAAGGCGCGGCTCGAAGCTGGCGTCGCTGCGCTGGTTCATGGCCAATAGCAGCTGCTGCTGCCAATGGGCACGGTTGGCGATCGATTGGCGGTTCTGGTCGCCCAGCGCCTGCGACCAGCTCAGCACCCGCAGGCGCTGGGCCGCCGTGAGTTCGCCGAACCAGGGGGTCAGGCGTTTTTCCATGCGCTCGGCGCGGCGGGCAATTTGCTTGGGCAAGGGCGTATCGGAATACAGTTTCTGCCGCTCGCTGATGTCCTCACGGAAGGCTTCGCGCATCTTCGCGACCTGGGCATCGCTCATGCCGCGCAGCAGTTCGGTGGCCGAAGGGGTGATCTGTTCGGCGACGCGGCCGATCGCCTGGCGGGCCTCGGCCGTGCGCTGCTGCAGGGCCTGGTCGGTCACCTGGTCCTCGGCAACCATGTCGCGCACGCGGTCCAGCCAGTCGAGGTAACCCGGCAGTTGGGTCTGGCAATGCCAGGCCAGGTGTTGCTTGAGCCGTTCGTCGAGTAGCGTCTTCTGCTCGCGGTTCATGGCCAGGTACTCGCCCAGCGACCACGGCACCAGCCGGTCAAGGTTACGGTAGGCCAGGTCGATGCGGCTGCAGGCAACCAATACCAGGGCGAAGCCGAGGGTGACGAGCAGGGCTTTGGACAGGCGTAGAAGCATGTGCTGATCCTTGCAGGGGCTGGCCACTCGGTAGACGCAAGGGCCGTGCGACGGTTCCGCCGAATCAGCGGTGGGGCAGCGCGCGGGCTTCAGGTGTAGAATAGCCGTCTTGTCTTGAGGAACATCGGAAATGGCTCTGCTTGGGCGTTACAACAGTTTGCAAATCGTGAAACACGTGGAATTCGGCCTGTACCTGGACGGCGGCGCCGACGGCGAGATCCTGCTGCCCGGGCGCTACATCCCGAAGGACGCCGAAACCGAAATCGACGACTGGCTGAACGTGTTCATCTACCTGGACAGCGAAGACCAGCTGATCGCCACCACCGAGAAGCCCAAGGTTCAGGTCGGCGAGTTCGCCAGCCTCAAGGTCAAGGACATCAACGGTGCCGGCATCTTCCTCGACTGGGGCCTGTCCAAGGACTTGCTGATGCCGTACTCGGAGGAGGCCCGGCCGTTGAAGGTGGGTGACTACTGCGTGGTGCACGTCTATCTCGACAAGCGCACCCGCCGCATCACCGCCACCTCACGTCTGGACCGCTATCTGGACCGTACTCCGGCCGAGTACCCGGTCGGCCAGCCGGTCGAGCTGCTGGTGGCCGGGCAGACGCCCATGGGCTTCAAGGCGATCATCAACAACCGCCATTGGGGCCTGATCCACAAGAACGAAGTGTTCAAGTTCCTGCGTTCGGGGATGCACGAGAAGGGTTACATCAAGGAAGTGCGCCACGACGGCAAGATTGCCCTGAGCCTGCAGCCGGTCGGCCAGGCCCTGGCCGAAGGCCTGAATGAGCAGATCATGGCGCGCCTGGAGGCCGAGGGCGGGGTATTGCCGGTGTGCGACAAGAGCGACCCGGAAGTGATCAGCCGCATGTTCAATGTCAGCAAGGGCAACTTCAAGAAGGCGATTGGCGCGTTGTTCAAGCAAGGCCGCATCGTCATCCATGACGATCGCATCGAGCGGACCTGAAATCAGGCCTGTACGAAGGGCTTGAAGTCGAGCTGATCGCCACCCGGGCGGGTGTCGCGCAGCAGCGAGTCGCGGTCGGCGCTCAGTGCCAGGCTGATGGTCGAGCGGCGCTTGCCGGGGTTGCGCACTTCCATCTGCTCCTGATGAGCCTTGATGAAGTTGGTGGGCACCTTGAGGTGCTGCAGCTCATCGGTTTCGGGGGTGTGCAGCAGCAGGTTGACCCAGTCCGGCTGGCCTTTGCGCAGCAGTGCCACCGGCACTTCGAACCACCACAGGTTGCGTTTGCGGTCGAGGATGGCGAACAGGGAGTTGGCGCTGGTGAGTACCGGTTTGGCCAGCGCCTGGTTGCGACGGGCGATGGCGGCGGGTTTGTCGAGTTTCATGCAGGTTCCTGCGGGTTGACGCTTGATTAGGGCTGCATTGTGAGGGGTGGCGGGTAGCGGGGCAAGGTCTGCTGGCCTAATCGCCGGCAAGCCGGCTCCCACAGGTACTCCTCAGTTTTCAGAACCTGCGCTGTCCTTGTGGCTCCCACAGATACTCCACAGTTTTCAGAACCTGTGTTGTCCTTGTGGCTCCCACAGATACTCCACAGTTTTCAGAACCTGTGTTGTCCTTGTGGGAGCCGGCTTGCCGGCGATAGGGCCGGTAGCTTCAGCGACGAACCGGCAGACTCAACTCGGAAGTCGCCCCCTCGGCCGTGGTCACCGTCGCGGTAAAGCTGCGCAACCCTCCGGCATTCTGCAAAGGCTGGGCAAACCGCGCCAGGCCCTTGTCATCGCTGTTCACCAGCACTTCCCCCAGATACTGCTGCGCTTCAGTCCCCTCGGCCTCGGCATTGCCGAACACCTCGACCCGCAACAGGCTCGACGCCGGCCCTTGTACCTCGCCACGCAGCACATTGCCGTCCAGCGCCACCAGCCGTGGCGGCTGCTGATTGTGGTTGGGCAGTGGCTGGCACGGCTTGGGCTCGCCCTGGGCATCGCAGATGATCGCCTGGTCCTGCTTGGGCAGGTCCGCACCTACGCCGCGCGAACCGACGTACAACGCATGGGCCTGAGCCGGCACCCCGAAGACGATGGCGCCCGTGCGCTGATCCGCCACACACGATCCACCCGCCTCGCAGCGGCGGATATCCTGGCTGTTGCCCCAGATACGGTTGCCGCTCAAGCGCGTGGCGGTGAGGTCCGGTTCCGGGCGCAGGGCGACGCCGATGCGATTGCCGTGGATCAGGTTGCCATCGAGGATGTTGCCTTCGCCGGTCACGCTGACGCCGATCGAGTTGCCGCTGAACGTATTGGCGCCCAGGTAGTTGCGCTTGCCCCAGTTGATCTGCAAGCCATCCGAGTAGTCCTCGAAGCGGTTGCGCACCACCGTGTTGTCGTTGCCCAGCAAGATCTCGATGCCTTGTGACGGCTCGGGGTTGGCGGCAGTTGAGCGGAACAGGTTGTCGGCCACCAGGTTGAACGCCGCGCCTCGGGTCAGCTCCAGGCCGTCGCCGTTGTCGATCAGCTGGTTGCGCAGCACCTTGTTGTTGATCGTGGTGGTGGCTGTGGGGTTGCCGGCACCGTCGTCGCCGGTGAGCATGATCCCCGCACCGCCCTTGTTGGCGACGATACGGTTGTCTTCGATGACGTTGCCGCTTGCACGGTTGACCAGGATGCCGATGCAGAAATTGCGCACCTCCAGGCCGCTCAAGTGCACGCCTTGGGTATCACGCAGCACCAGTCCCGGATTGGTGGTGGTTCGCACATTGGTGCCGAACTGGCCGGGCAGGGCGCCGGGGCAGGTGCGTACACCTTGGTCCTTGATATAGCCGGAACCGTCGATGGCGATGTATTGCCCGTCGCGCGCCCAGGACTGGCCGGTGATGCGCACCGGGCCCTTGATTTCCGGCAGGGCGCGGGTCGGGCGGATGACATACGGAGCCTGGCCGACCGCGGCGATTTCGATGCGGTAATGGCCGGGGTGCTGGTTGCTGGTCTCGATGGCCCAGCGCAGGGTGCCGGGCTCGCCATCGTCGGCATAACGGTTCACCAGCAGGGTTTCACTGGCCGCTGCGGCGGCGAGTGCAGGCAAGGGCAATAGCGGTAGCAAGGCCGCGAGCAAAGGCATGAGGCGCATAGGTGCGGGTTTCCGATAATGGTTGTTCTTGTCGGTTGGCAGCCTGCTTCGGGTTGCCGTTTGCCCGCGATTCTAGGGGAGCCGGTTGGCGGGGCGAAGCGGCGCGGGGCCGATTTGGTGCGGTATTCGCCCGCAGATTCACCGCTCGGCTTGAGCGGGGCAAATTGTTTGAAACTCCTGGCGCAGGGGTTCGGTCCACCGACTGTCGACACGGTCCCCGTGTCTCCATTTGCAGGAGATTTGCCATGAGCGGCACCAAAGACAAAGCGAAAGGCTTGGCCAACGAAGCTGTAGGCAACATCAAGCAAGGAGTCGGTAAGGTCACCGACAACGAAAAGCTGCGCGCCGAAGGCAAGGCCCAGGAACTCAAGGGCGAGGCGCAGCAGATCAAGGGTAACGTCAAGGATGCGGTGAAGAAGCCTTGATGATGCACTGACTGGGCCGGCCTCTTGCTGGTAGAGGCCGGAACAGTTTCAAGCAGGCAACTTCTTCTAGTACGGTAGGGAGCAGTACATCAGTCGCGTGGTCTATTAGACTTCCCTGTTGTATTGATCAAGCGGCGAAAGGAGACGCTATGATTTTCCCCGACCTGCGCGGCCTGCCCTTGCACCGCGTGCTGGTACGCACCGTCCAGGAATTTCTCGATGACGAGATGTCCACCTATGCGTCTGCGCTGGCCTACCAGATGCTGTTTTCGCTGTTTCCGTTCCTGCTGTTCCTGATTGCCTTGATCGGCTTTTTGCACCTGCCCGACTTCTTCTCCTGGTTGCGCCTGCAATCGGAGCTGGTGCTGCCCCCCCAGGCGCTTGAGCAGGTCAATCCGGTGATCGACCAGTTGCAACAGTCCAAGGGCGGCCTGCTGTCGGTGGGTATCGTGATCGCCTTGTGGACCGCTTCTGCCGGCGTGCGCCTGATGATGAGCGCCATGAACGCCGCCTACGACGTGCCCGAAGGCCGCCCGGTATGGAAACGCATTCCGCTGTCGATCTTCTACACCGTCGGCATCGCCGGCATGTTGCTCTCGACGGCAGCACTGATGGTGCTGGGGCCGCAGGTGATGGAGTGGATTGCCGCCCAGGTCGGCATGCAAGAGGTGGTGGTGACGGTGTGGACGATCCTGCGCTGGCCGGCGATCATCATCCTGATGATGGTGGCGGTCGCGTTGATCTATTACGTGATGCCCGATGTGAAGCAGAAGTTTCGCTTCATCACGCCAGGTTCGGTGCTGGCGGTGGTGGTCTGGATCATCGCCTCGCTGGGCTTTGCCTACTACGTGAAGACCTTCGCCGACTACAACGCCATGTACGGCAGCATCGGTGCAATCATCGTGCTTTTGCTGTATTTCTACATCTCTGCGGCCGTGTTGCTTCTGGGCGCAGAAATGAATGCCGTGATCGAGCACATGTCGACCGAGGGCAAGAACCCTGGCGAGAAGGATTTCGAGGGCAGCAAGGCCAAGGAAACCATCACCGTGCTCGGCCATGAGCACCCTGTAGAGCCCCAACCGTCCGAGCCGAACCCGCGATGATCCGTGACATCCTCAAGATGGGCGACGAGCGCCTGCTGCGCGTTGCCCCTCCGGTCCCCGACCACCTGATCGGCAGTAACGAACTGCAGCAACTGATAGACGACATGTTCGAAACCATGCGGCATGTCGGTGGGGTAGGGCTGGCAGCGCCGCAGATCGGCATCGACCTGCAGCTGGTGATCTTCGGTTTCGAGCGCAGCGAGCGTTACCCGGATGCCGAGCCGGTACCGCAGACCATCCTGATCAACCCGGTGATCACGCCGTTGTCGACCGAGATCGAGGACGGCTGGGAGGGCTGCCTGTCAGTCCCGGGTCTGCGCGGTGTGGTACCCCGCTACAAACACATCAGTTATGCGGGCATCGACCCGCAGGGCCAACCGATCAATCGCTTTGCCGATGGCTTTCACGCGCGGGTGGTGCAGCATGAGTGCGATCACCTGATCGGGCGGCTTTACCCGTCGCGCATCCAGGATTTCAGCAAGTTCGGCTACACCGAGGTGCTGTTCCCCGGGCTGGACGCCAGCGACGACTGAGCACGCACCAGGGCGACCAGCGGCTTGCTGCGTTGGTAGCGTGAAAGTCGGCTTGCCAAGGCTTGCGGGAGCGCGGCGGCGTGTTCGAAGCCAAGGCGCTCATACAGCGCGACAAGCTCGGGATGACAGAACAGCCAGGTGCTGCCCTGCGTCTGGGCCAACGCGGCGTTGACCAGTTGCCCGGCCACCCCCTGGCCCCGCAGCTGCGGGGCAACGAACAGACCGGTAAGCCAATGACCGTCGTCGACGGGCCTGAGACTCAGGCCTGCAACGATGCCCGAGGCGCGCGCCACCCAAAGTTGCCCTTCATTGTCTGCACGCATGCGCGAGCCCTGCTGGCGGTAGAAATGGTCGAGCAGGCGGCGTTCGGCGCCAATCAGTTGTGTGCAGTCTAGCGAAATCATGGGTTTTCCAGTAAAAAAGCAATGCGACAAGGGCGTGCGTGAACCCGTGGCAGAGGCTCTGGGGCGGTATTTTCAGGCGTTTTTTGTTGCAGATTGTTGCAAATCACACAAGGGTGAATGTCCGACGTCGGGGTTCAACTATTCCTATCCGGGAGTAGAATTTTACTCATCCCCCCTGGCAGTACGACACAGCGGGATCGGTACTTCGTGTCATCTTCGCAGTCGATGACAACTTCTCCGCGCCAATGACGGCACATGAAGTCAATCGATCAGCTTGATTGCTTTTAAGGCCAAACACCATGAAACCATTACTGATTCTTGCACTGGTCGGTATGTCTTCGTTCGCCCTGGCGGATGAGGCCAAGCCTGTCTCCACCGAGCCTGTGGCCCAGCAGTACGACTACTCCATGAACCTGGACATCAAACGGGTGATCAACTTGTCGACGATCCCCAATGTCTGCGAAGTGGTGCCTGCGACCATGACCTATGAAGACCATCAAGGCCAAGTGCACACCATTCAGTACCGGGCCATGGGCGAGGGCTGCCAGCAAGGTTGATCCGAAAATCCCAACGCTGACGCAAATCCCTGTGGGAGCCGGCTTGCCGGCGATGAGGCCGGAGCAGGCAGAAGACTTTCGTCTTGAGTAGCCTGTTCCGGCCCTATCGCCGGCAAGCCGGCTCCCACAGGGGGCAGCGCTGTTTCCAATGTCTGCTTCAGGCTGTTTTACCCGCCTGCCAACACCTGTCGCACCACTTCCAACCCCCGCTTCAGCCCGGCCCGGCTTGTCGCCGCCGACAAGCTGATACGCACCGCCTGTACCTCGCTCGCGCCAATCGCGAAGACACTCGCCGGCACCACCTCCACGCCTTGCGCCCGGCACTGCGCCACCACCCTGTCAGCTCCCCGCGAAGCCGCTACCCACACATGCGGTGAGGGCTCGCTGGCGTTGTGCAACGTCTCTCCCAGCAACTGGCGCGCGAGGCGCCAGCGCACGGCGACCTCCCTGCGCTGCCAGGCCAGCCGCCGCGCCGCCGTGCCGTCTTCGATCCACTGGCAGGCGATGTGCAGGTTCAGTGGCGACACGGGCCAATGGCTGGCACCCGCATGCGGATCGACCTGCTCCAGCAGCTCCGGGCTGGCCACGATCCACCCCAGACGCAACCCGGCGGCCACGGTCTTGGACAGGCTGCTGATCAGAATGCCGTGCTCACCCAGCAGCGGATAGAGCGGGGCATGGTCGCTGAGTGCGCCGTATACATCATCCTCGATCACCAGCAGTCCCAGGCGTCTGACCACCTCGGCGATGGCCTGGCGGCGTGCGTTGCCCATGCAGGCACCGGTGGGATTGTGCAGGGCAGGGGTCGTCACCAGCACCCGTGCGCCACTGGCCCGGGCAACCCGGTCCAGCTCCTGCGGCAGCAGCCCCTGGGCATCGAGCGCGACCCCGTGTACCGGCAGGCGCAGTTGCCGGCACGCTGCCTTGATGCCGGGCGCGGTCAGGGCTTCGAGCAGCACCGGCTCACCGGCCTGGCAGAACGACTGCAGCAGCAGGGTCAGGGCCTGCTGGGCGCCGCCGCAAGGTAGTAACTGCTCCGCCGACAGGGCCAGGCCGCGATTGCTCAGCCAGCGAGCACCCTGGAGGCGGCCCAGCAACAGTTGCTGCGGGCCAAGGTAATGATCGAGCAACTGCGTCTGCCCTTGAGCCAGCAAGGTTTGCAGGCTTGTCTGCAGGTCCTGGTTGGCAGGGTCGGCTACCGGCACGTTGGTCGACAGGTCGATCAGCGCGCCCTGGCTGTCGTGCTGCTTGAGGCGAAACAGCGTGGCTTCTCGGCTGCCCGCCAGTACATAGGTGCCGCGCCCGACTTCGCCCGCCACCAGGTGTCGGGCGGCCGCTTCACGGTAGGCCTGCTGGGTGGTGCTGGGGTTGAGCCCCAGCTTCCAGGCCAGGCGGCGCTGGGGTGGCAGGCGCTCACCGACCTTGAGCGTGCCGGCTTCGATGGCGCTGGCGATGGCGTCGACCAGTGCCAGGTAGCGGGGCTGGCCATCATCGGCCAGTTGAGGCATCCACATGAAATTGCCGCCCATGCAATATAAGGATTTACCCATACAATGCCCGGCGCCTAGGATCGGTTCAACCTCGTACCGATAAAGGATGACCGCCATGTTCGACCTTGCCGCCCTGCGTGAAGCCGCCGCCTTCGTCCACCAGCATGTCCCCGCTACCCCACAGTACCGTTGGCCGTTGCTGGCCGAGCGGTTGGGCTGCGAGGTCTGGGTCAAGCACGAGAACCACGCGCCGACAGGGGCGTTCAAGGTGCGTGGCGGCCTGGTCTACGTGCGCTCGCTGCTGGCCGCTGGCGAGCCGCCCCGCGGGCTGGTCACCGCCACCCGTGGCAACCACGGCCAGAGCATGGCCCTGGCCGCGCGCCAGGCGGGTGTGCCGCTGGTGATCGTGGTGCCCGAAGGCAATTCGAAAGAGAAGAACGCCGCCATGCGCGCACTCGGCGCCGAGTTGGTCGAGCACGGCGTGGACTTCGATGTGGCCCGCGAGGAGGCTGCTCGACTGGCCGAGGCCCTGGGCTATGACATGGTCCCGTCGTTCCACCCGGAACTGGTGCGTGGCGTGGCCACCTATGCCCTGGAGCTGTTCGAAGCCGTGCAGGCGCTGGACTGCGTCTACGTGCCGATCGGCATGGGATCGGGCATCTGCGGGCTGATCCAGGCGCGCAACCTGCTGGGGTTGAAGACCGAGATCGTAGGGGTGGTTTCCAGCGCGGCCGATGCCTACGCGCAAAGTTTCGAGCAAGGGCGCATCGTCACCACCGCCAGCGCCGAGACTTTCGCCGATGGCATGGCCTGCCGCGTGCCGCACCCTGATGCGTTTGCCCTGGTTCGCCAGCATGCTGCGCGGATCGTGCGGGTCACCGACGGCGAAATCGCCGAGGCCATGCGGCTCTACCACGAGGCCACCCACAACACCGCCGAAGGTGCGGGAGCTGCCGCGCTGGCGGCGTTGATGCAAGAGCGCGAAAGCCAGCGGGGCAAACGGGTGGCGGTGGTGCTGAGCGGGGCCAACGTGGACCGTGCACGCTATGCGCAGGTGCTGGCGGGGGACGAAAAATCCTGAATGAATATTAAGGAAAAAGTGCTATCTTATTTTGATAGCATTTTTCCATGAACACTCGATACCGAAAGATTTTCGATGCCATCCACCGGACGCCAACCACGTCGTCATTGGCCTTTTCCGAGATCGAAGCGCTGGTGCTTCACCTCGGCGGCGAGGTGCTGGAGCGGCAAGGGTCCAGGGTCAAGCTGATGCTTGGCGGCCAGTGCTGGAGATGTCATCGCCCCCATCCAGGCAAGGAAGCCAGGCGGTATCAGATTGAAGAAGCCCGCGAATTCCTGTTGCGGGCAGGAGTCAGCCTATGAGTTGCATGCGCTACAAGGGCTATGCCGCCCGAATCGAATACGATGAGCGTGACGATATTTTCGTCGGCCGCGTGCTTGGCATGCGCGACATCATCAGCTTTCACGCAAGCTCTGTCCCCGAGCTTCATGAAGCCTTCCGTGAAGCATTGGAGGACTATCTGGCCGACTGCGCCGAACAAGGTATCACCCCTGAAAAGCCCGCATCGGGCAAGGTCATGCTGCGTATCCGGCCAGAGGTGCATGCAGCTGCCAGCATCGCCGCTCGTGCTGCCGGCAAGAGCTTGAACCAGTGGGCGGATGAGGTGTTCGAACAGGCGGCTTTCGCCTGACCGAACACCTCGCTTCCCATCCCCACTTCACTCGTGGCAGGCTCTACCGCGCCTAATTGGTCAGCCACCGAGTATTCAATGCCATTCTCCAACGGTTTTCTCCTCAGCCTGTCCCTGTGCCTCGATATCGGTATCGCCAACATCGCGATGATCACCCTGGCCATGCAGCGTGGCTTCCTTCAAGGGTTCTGGCTCGGCCTGGGCACTTGTGTCGGCGACCTGGTCTATGCGATTGCGGCGCTTGCCGGCATGACCGTGCTGTTGCAGTTCGAAAGCGTGCGCTGGACGTTGTGGCTGGGTGGCTCGGCGTTACTGGTCTGGTTCGCACTGAAGATGCTGATGGCTGCCTGGCGCGGTGGGCATATGGAGGCGCGGGCAGAGGTGGTGATGGAGTCGGGATGGCGCGAGTTCCTGCGCGGTATCTTCCTGGCCATGTCGTCGCCCAGCGCCATTCTGTGGTTCGCCGCGGTAGGGGGCGTACTGATTTCCCGCTCCGGCGGCGGCAGTTTGCTGGATGCGGGATTGTTTCTTGGCGGCTTCTTCGCTGCCGGGCTGGTCTGGTGCATGAGCCTGTGCGGCATTGCCAGCCATGGGGGGCGATTGCTGGGTGATCGGCTGCTGACCTGGTCGTACCTGCTGTCGGCGGCGATTTTTTGCTACTTCGCGGTGTATGTCATCGTTTCGGGCTACCGTGAATTCATTCTTGCTACCCCAGCCATCCCTTGAGGCAATGGAAATGACTCTGGAGCCGATACACCCTGCGCGTTATGAAGATGGCCGCTCGCCGACCCTGGCAGGTTTCGCCGAGCGTTTCAGCATGAGTGACCTGGGCGGCCTGCCGCTGTTGTGGCAACGCTTCGCGCCGCACATCGGCCATGTGCCCGGGCAGCACGGGCATGACAGCTACGGCGTTTGCTACAACCCTGACCAGCAGGGCGGTTTCGACTATCTGGCGGGCGTTGAGGTGAGTGCTACCGAGTCGTTACCTGAAGGCTTCAGCAAGCTGAGGTTGGCCCCGCAGCATTACGCGGTGTTCGAGCATCGGGGTAGCCTGCAGGGCCTGAAGGCGACCTTCGACGGCATCTTCCAGTGGTTGCCGCAATCGGGCGAGCAGCAGGCCGATGCGGCGTTGTTCGAGCGTTATCCCGCAGGTTTCGATCCCGCAGACCCGAATGCCGTGATGGAAATCTGGATTCCTTTGGTGCGCTCATGATCCAAGTGTGTGAAGAGCCGAAAACAGCGGGTTGGCTGGAACTGCGCAGTGCATTATGGCCAAACTGTTCAGTTGATGAACATTTGACTGAAATGGCGGATATCGCCCGCAATGAACAGAGCTTGGTAGCTTTCCTTGCACTGGATGAGCTAGGCAGGGCGAGGGGATTGGCCGAGGCTTCAGTGCGGCATGATTACGTCAATGGGACTACGACTTCTCCAGTTGCATTTCTCGAAGGCATTTACGTCATACCGTCTGCCCGTGGCCAAGGAGTAGCCCGGCAACTGATCGCCGCAGTGGAGCAGTGGGCTGCTGATAAAGGTTGCGAGGAGTTGGCTTCCGATGCAGCTTTGGACAATCACAACAGCCATCTGATGCATACTGCTCTTGGATTTACCGAGACCGAGCGTGTCGTCTATTTCCTCAAGTCCTTACCAGTATCTGGCTGACGTTTTTGGTGAGGTCGGGTCCATCGCTTACTCGCCCGCTCCCACAGATTTAGGCTACAAAACCGAGATTAATTTTCTCGGCCTGTCGATATCCCCGGCTACCGTTCGATTATGAGATGAAAGCGCAGGCCCCCTGTGCAAACACACTCATGAAAGTCCGGAGGTCCCACCGATGAACGCAGCAGCCGAATCCGAAATCCGCCAACTGATCGATCGCTGGATGCAGGCCGTGCGCGACCGTGACATCCCAAACATCGTCGCCCCCTACGCCGACGATATCGTCGCCTTCGATGCCATCAAGGAACTGCAATTCAAGGGCAAGGCCGTGTACCAGGCGCATTGGGAAATGTGCATGGGCCTTTGCACAGGCCCTATGGTCTTCGAGCTGGCCGAGCTCACCGTGCATGCCGATGGCGACCTGGGCCTGGCCCACTGGCTCAACCGCTGTGGCCCGTCAGACGATGAAAGCCAGTGCGGCTTCATGCGCGCCACCGTGGGCTATCGCAAGGTAGGCGGCCAGTGGCAGGTGATCCACGAACACTGGTCGGCACCGTTCGACATGGAAACCCAGAAAGCACTGTTCGATCTCAAGCCCTGAGCCGCTATCGCCAAACGCACTTTGCCGATGCCCTGGAGACGACCATGAAATACCTGTGCCTGGTCTATTGTGACGAAGGGCTGCTGCACAGCCTGCCCGACAGCCCGGAAGATGCCGAATGCATGGCCTACGCCGAAGCGCTGCACGGCTCCGGGCGCATGCTTGCAGCCGAGGCGCTCAAGCCTGTGCAGACCGCCACCACGGTGCGCATGCGCGCAGGGCGCATGAGCCTGACCGATGGTCCGTTCGCGGAAACCAAAGAACAACTGGCGGGCTTTTACCTGGTCGATGCCCGCGATCTCAACGAGGCGCTCAACATCGCCAAGGGCATCCCCGCTGCGCGGGTCGGCAGCGTTGAAGTACGGCCAGTGCGCGAATTGCAGCCCTGACAGCCACGGAGAACAACCAGCATGAGCCTTGCCCAGCCTGCGCAAGCGCAGCACGAATTGTCCATCAGCCGCCTGATCGATGCGCCGCCGGCCAAGGTGTTCCGTGCCTGGACCGAGCCCGAATGGCTGATGCAGTGGTGGGGGCCGCATGGCATGACGACCCCGGAATGCGAGATGCAGCTGTGGGTCGGCGGCCTCTTGCGTACCTTGATGCGCGCGCCAGATGGCACCGAGTACCCAACCCAGGGCGTGTTCCTGGAAATCGCCGCGCCACGTCGACTGGTATTCACCGACGCGTTCGGCCCGGGCTGGGTGCCTTCGGACAAAGCCTTCATGACGGCGGTCATCACCTTTGACGAGGAACAGGGCAAGACCCGTTACACCGCCCGTGCCTGGCACTGGAGCGCCGCCGACAGCCGGGCCCATGAAGAAATGGGCTTCTACCAGGGCTGGGGAGAAAGCCTGGACCGCCTGGTGGAGGTAGTAACCCAGCGGATGCCGGACTGATGGCGCAGGTGAGCGCGGTACGTGCTGAAGTCGAAGCGGTGTACCGCCGCGACTCGCGCCGCATTCTCGCGACGCTGATCCGTTTGCTGGGCGATTTCGACCTGGCCGAGGAGGCCCTGCACGATGCCTTCTTCATTGCCGTGGAGCGTTGGCAGCGCGATGGCATCCCGGACAATCCGCGCGCCTGGCTGGTGTCGGCCGGCCGCTTCAAGGCCATCGACGCGCTGCGCCGGCGCGCACGGTTCGACCGCTCCCAGGCAGACCTGATCATGCTCATCGAGGGCCAGGGCCAAGACCCCAGCGAGGAGGAATTGCTCGCCGACGACCGCCTGCGGCTGATCTTCACCTGCTGCCACCCGGCCTTGGCCGCCGATGCCCAGGTGCCGTTGACCCTGCGTGAAGTCTGCGACCTGACCACCGAGCAGATTGCCCGGGCGTTTCTGCAGAGCCCGGCGACCATCGCCCAACGCATCGTGCGTGCCAAGGCCAAGATCCGCGATGCGTGCATTCCTTACCAGGTGCCGGAGCTGCACGAGCTGCCGGAGCGGCTGGAGAGTGTGTTGCGCGTGATCTACCTGGTGTTCAACGAGGGTTACTCGGCGTCATCCGGCGAAGGGCTGCTGCAGCAGGAACTGAGCGATGAGGCGATTCGCCTCGGACGTTTGCTGGTGCAGCTGTTGCCGGACCCGGAGGCCGTCGGCCTGCTGGCGCTGATGCTGTTGCAGGCATCGCGGCAGCGGGCGCGCAGTGATGCCGAGGGCAACCTGGTGCTGCTCGACCAGCAGGATCGCAGCCTTTGGGACCGCGAACAGATCCGCGAAGGTTGCGAGCTGGTGCGGCTGGCGTTGCGCAGCCGAGCGTTCGGGGCCTATACCGTGCAGGCGGCGATCGCTGCAGTGCATGCCGAGGCATCGAGCGCCGATGAAACGGACTGGGTGGAGATCGTCGGGCTTTACGATGTGCTGCAGCAGCATTGGCCTTCACCCGTGGTGGCGCTTAATCGGGCCGTGGCACTGGCCCAGCGGGATGGGCCGCAGGTGGGGTTGCGTGAGGTCGAGGCGATTTTGCGGGCTGGGGACTTGCTTGAGTATCACCTGGCGCATGCGGCGCGGGCCGAGCTGCACCAGCAACTGGGCAATGTCGAAGAGGCCAGGGCGGCCTGGCGGCGGGCGCTGGAGCTGACCCGGCAGGCGCCGGAGCGGCGGCATATCGAACAGCGGTTACAGGCGTTGGGGTGAGGTGGCAGTACCGGCCCTATCGCCGGC
>NZ_AKJC01000307.1 GCF_000282535.1 Pseudomonas sp. GM84
ATCAGCACGCGGTCGCGCAGTGCCGTGGAGGAGGCTGGAAGTCTCTGCATCGAACAACGCGCAGCGGAGGTGACCGTTGCGCATCTGCTGACGGCATTCCTTGATCAGCCTGCGAGCGATATCTGCATTACGCTGGCCGCAGCCGGGCTTGAAGTCGGTGCATCTCGACAAGCCTTGTCCACCGGATTCGCTGATCGTGGCGGCAACCACAGTCAATACCCATGCTTCTCGCCGCTGTTGATCGAGGTGCTGCAGGAGGCCTGGCTGCTCAGCTCTGTCGAGCTTGGGCAGCCCCATATCCGAAGCGGCGCAATTTTCCTGGCAACCTTGCTCAACCCAGCGCGTTATTTGCCTTTGGCGGCCATTCAGTTATTCGATGAAGTCAATCGCGAGGCACTGCGCAAGCGCTTCGGCGAGCTGCTATCAGGGTCAGCGGAAGCTGTGGGAGTTGCGCCCGCACTGGCCAGTTCGATGGGCACGTCGATTCACGACAGTGCACTCGCCAAATACTGCCACAACTTCACCGATCAGGCGCGTGGTGGCCGGATCGACCCTGTTCTGTGTCGGGATGTGGAGATCGACCTGATGGTCGACATTCTTTCGCGACGGCGAAAGAACAATCCCATCGTCGTGGGCGACGCCGGTGTCGGCAAGAGCGCAGTGGTCGAGGGACTGGCTTTGCGCATCGTTCAAGGGCGGGTTCCCGAATCGTTGCGCTTGGTCGAACTGTGGGAGCTGGATCTCGGGGCCTTGCAGGCCGGGGCTTCGGTGAAGGGGGAGTTCGAGAAGCGCCTGAAGGCAGTGATCGATGAGGTGAAGGAGTCGGCATGTCCAATCATTCTCTTCATTGACGAAGCCCACACCTTGATCGGCGCTGGCAATGCCGCTGGGGGAAGCGACGCCGCCAATCTGCTCAAACCGGCGCTGGCGCGCGGCGAGCTGCGCACAATCGCCGCCACGACTTGGTCCGAGTACAAGAAGTATTTCGAAAAGGATCCTGCCCTCACACGTCGCTTCCAGTTGCTCAAGTTGGAGGAGCCCACGCCCGACCAGGCTGTGCATGTCCTGCGCGGCCTGCGCCCCATCTACGAAGCTTTTCACAACGTGTTCATCGGCGACGACGCGCTTCAGGCTGCCGCAGTGCTGACGGACCGCTACTTGTCTGGACGAAAGCTGCCAGACAAGGCCATCGATGTCCTCGATACCGCCTGTTCGCGGGTGGCATCGGCGCTGGTCGAGTCGCCGCGGCGCTTGAACGCTCTGGAGAATGAGCTCAATCAGATCGATGCCGAGTCCGCTCAGTTGGCCCGCGACGGTCGCTGTGGGCGCGCCGTCAACCCAGGCCGTCTGGACTCGCTGGTAACCACCCGGCATGAGGTTGAGCAGAAAATCCAGAAAGTGCGTCATGCCTGGGAGCAGCAGAAGGCGCTGGTCGAGAAAATCGTTGAGCTACGCACCCGCGACAACGGCAAAGATGCATCGCAGCTACTGACGGACAAGGTCAGGCAGTTGAGCGAACTCCAGCGTACGGGAGTTCTACTGCATGCGGATGTGGGGGCTGAAGAGATCGCCCAGGTGATCGCTGACTGGACGGGGATACCGGCCACCACCATCAGCAGTGACCAGATGGCCCGCCTGGACAGCCTGCCGGCTAATCTGCGAAACCGCGTCAAGGGTCAGGACAGCGCTTTGCATATCGTCTACCGCCACTTGCTTACAGCGTTGGCGGATCTTCGTCGTCCGGGAACGCCGATGGGCGTGTTCCTTCTGGTCGGCCCCAGTGGCGTGGGCAAGACGGAGACGGCTGTGGCTGTCGCTGACGCACTCTTTGGCGGTGAACAATTCCTCACCACCATCAACATGTCCGAGTACCAGGAGAGGTTCACCGTTTCTCGCCTGCTGGGTGCGCCGCCTGGCTACGTTGGCTACGGCGAAGGTGGGGTGCTGACCGAAGCTATTCGCAAGCAGCCTTATCCATTCAATCCTGCAAGTCGGGAGGAGGCTTCGCTTGAAGACTTCACCGCGTTCTTCGGTCCTGATGGCAAACTGCAGCAGTTCCGCGAGAAGTATTTGAACCTGTTTGTCGAGGAAAACCTCGAAGCGCTCTACTTCGATCGCCTGGGTGGCTACCTGGTGCGTGCCGATGTCCTATCGCAGCTTGAATCAGCCGATCGAATTCGCGATGCCTTCTTCAACAGCCGCGGACTGCTTGGGGTGCAGTTTTATGTCGAGCCCTTGGGCCTGGCGCCAAACCAGCGCAGCAGCTCTCTAGGCGTCGAAGGGCAGTTGATCACCTATAACCATGGCCCCAGCACCAGTACCGGGCTCATTTGGCCAAACACCCTGGCCCCCAGCAACGAAAGCCGGGTCACCCTGATCAATGCGGGTGGCCGCAGTAGCGGATTACTCTATCGTGGTCCCTGGTCGCTCTACCGTCTGCTGAGCCAGGCGCGTCTGAACGGCGCAACCAGTACCAGTGTGGACATCAGTTTCTCCGTGCCGGAGGGTGGGATGCGCTATCGCATCAGCACGGAAAAGGCCAACAACCCGTTCACGCAGCCGCTCTTCAAAGGTTTCGTGCTGCCCCGGACTTTACTGCAGGACGGCCTTCGAAGCCGAGCTGATGCCGTACTCAGCCGCGACTTGGTCCACGCCCGCCTGCAGGTAGCTGGCCTCGACGCCGAGTAGTGGAGCTTCGACTTCGGCCATGCGTATCGGCATGGCTGTCTGCACCCTCCGCCGCTACTTGAAAAACCGACTCGGACTGACCCCGAACTGGCGCTTGAACATGCTGGCAAACGCACTGGGGCTGTCATAACCCAGCGTGCCCGCCACATCGATGATGCGCTCGCCCAGCGCAATGCGCTCCAGCGCCTGCATCAGCCGCGCCTGCTGGCGCCACTGGCCGAAGGTCATGCCGGTTTCCTTGCGGAACAGGCGTTGGATGGTCTTTTCGCCGATGCCCAGGTGCAGGCCCCAGTCGGCCACCGTCGAGGGGTCGTCCGGCTTTTGCTGCAGCGCCGCGCAAATCGCCCGCAGGCGCGTGTCGCTGGGTTGCAGCAGCATCAGCGGCAGGGTCGGCAGCACACTGATCTCGTCGAGGATCAGGCGCATGATGCGCGCCTCGCGCGAGTCTTCGGCGAAGGGGCCACTGAAGTCCACCGAGGCCTTGATCAGTTCGCTGAGCAGCGGCGAGATGCTGATGGCCTTGCTCTGGGGTGGCAACTGCGCGGCCGTGTCGGGGCGTACGAACACACTGCGCATCTTTACGTCACCGATGCAGCGGATGGCGTGTACCTGCCCGCAGGGCATCCAGATGCCGCGACTCGGCGGCACGGTCCAGCGTTCGGCCTGCGACTCCACGATCATCAAGCCCTTGATGGCGTAGATCAGCTGGTGCTTGGCATGGGAATGCGGGGCGATGTACCAGTCCGGCGGGTAGTCGGTGGCACGGCTGCCCACTTCCCAGGACCATTCATCCACCTCCACCAGCATGTCTTTCAAGGGCTTGACCATGGCGCTCCCGTACAGCCGCATTGCCGCGCGGCCAGCTTAGCAGCAGGTGGCCGGCCGCGCTTTGCTGCGGGTTGCCGGCAGCAGTGCGGTGGCAAGCCCCAGCCATGGCAGGAACGCGATCGCCTGATACACCCACTCGATGCCGTGCCGGTCGGCCAGCACGCCGAGCCCGGCAGCGCCGACGCCGCTGATGCCGAACATCAGGCCGAACATCACCCCGGACACCATGCCGACCCGGCCCGGTACGGCTTCCTGGGCATACACCACCAAGGCGGCGAACGCCGAGGACATCACCAGGCCGATGGCTACCGCCAGCACCGCCGTCCAGGCCAGGTTGGCGTGGGGCAGGGCAAGGGCGAAGGGGGCAACGCCCAGGAAAGAGACCCAGATCACCGCCTTGCGCCCGATGCGATCGCCCACCGGTCCGCCGGCGAAGGTGCCCAGGGCCACAGCAGCGAGGAACACGAACAGGTACAGCTGGCTTTGCTGCACGCTCAGGCCGAAGTGTTCGATCAGGTAGAAGGTGAAGTAATTGGTGAACGAGGCGATGTATACGAACTTGGCGAACATCAGCACCGCGATCACCCCGACGGCGCGCCACATGGCGCCCTTGGACAGCCCGGGGGCCTGCTGGCCGGCGAAGGTCTTGAGCCGGGTCTGGCCGTGGCGCACGGTCCAGCCGGTGACCCGCAGCAGGACGCACACCGCCAGCGCGGCGGCCAGCATGAACCAGGCGATGGCCGATTGGCCGTAGGGGATGATGATGGCGGCGGTCAGCAAGGGGCCGATGGCCGAGCCGGTATTGCCGCCGACCTGGAAGGTCGATTGCGCAGTGCCGAAACGCCCGCCAGAGGCCATCCGCGCCACCCGCGAAGCTTCGGGGTGGAAGGTAGCGGAGCCGACACCGACCACCGCTGCCGCCACCAGCAGCAGGGTGTAGCTGTCGGCGAAGGCGAGCAAGGCAATGCCGACCAGGGTCACCAGCATGCCGGCGGGCAGCAGGTAGGGTTGCGGGTGCTTGTCGGTGTACATGCCCACCCAGGGTTGCAGCAGTGAGGCGGTCACCTGGTAGATCAGGGCGATCCAGCCGATCTGGGCGAAGCTCAGCGAGAAGTTGCTCTTGAGCATGGGGTAGATCGAGGGCAGCACGGCCTGGATCAGGTCATTGAGCAGATGCGCGAAGGCGGCGGCGCCAACGATGCTTACCAGGAACCCCTGGGATTGATCGCTGGGGACGGAGGGCGAGGCCGTGGTGGCGGCGGAAGTGGTCATGGGCGTGGCTCTTTTTTCGAGTGAGGGCAAGGCATTGCCGCTGGAGGATAGCCAGCGCTGCTTTTGTCTGTCTCACGTCGAACGGGCACTCGCTAGCGCGTTTCGGACATTACCTTGGGCCTCATCGCCGGCAAGCCGGCTCCCACAGGTACTGTGGCGCGCTTCGGCTAGGTGCAATCCCTGTGGGAGCCGGCTTGCCGGCGATAGGGCCAGTACCGACAACCGATCAATCCACGGCCCGCCGACGGCCAACCGTGCAATTGGCGCCAGCGCTGCTATGCCTAACCTTGGCGCATTCACTCGCCCCTGGCCACGGTGCCCCAGGGCGGGCGTAACGCACAGGTGCCGCGCAACTGGGAGGTGCCACATGTTGTTCATCATCCACTGGACCATCGCCCCGGAAAACCGCAATGCCGCCATGGCCCGCTTCGCCGAGACGGGCGGGGTAGCACCTGCCAGCCTGAAGGTACTGGGCCGCTGGTATGCCGTGGGGCAGCTGCTGGGGTTTGCCGTGGTCGAAAGCGATGAACTCGCCCCGGTATTGCAATGGACGCTGGATTGGAGCGACCTGATGCAGATGCACGTCTGCCCGGCGATGACCGACGAGCAGCTCGGGCCGCTGCTGGTCGCGGCCGTCAACAAGATGGCGCTCTGAACCCTGGCCTGAGGATGGCTAGAGCGGCATGCCTTCCCTGGCCATCCACTTCAGCAACGTGGCAATCGGCACGCGGCGGTGTACTTCATGGCGTTGCAGTGCATTGCCGTTGCCATACCGCTCGCGATAGCGGCTCACGATCAGGTCTCGACCATCGTCGGACACCCGCGCCTCAAGCTCGTGCAGCAGCGCCTGCCTGGCGTCACTCTCCAGGCGGCGGAACAGCAGCACCGGAGACTGGACTACGTCATTCATCGCTGTTCATCTCCTGGCAGCTCGACGGGCGTTTGCCCGGCGCGCCAATCTCCGCCTCGGCCACCCGGTCGGCGCGCTGCTGCGCCGTGTAGTTACGCAATGCGCTGTAGTAATCGGGCTGCAGGCGCAACATGTCGGTCACCGGCAGTGCTGCCGCGCGACCGTCTACCAGGCCGCCGGCCGACGCCA
This sequence comes from Pseudomonas sp. GM84, assembly GCF_000282535.1. Taxonomy (GTDB): domain Bacteria; phylum Pseudomonadota; class Gammaproteobacteria; order Pseudomonadales; family Pseudomonadaceae; genus Aquipseudomonas. The sequence goes on from NZ_AKJC01000307.1 coordinate 5,888, forward strand.
CGCTGGTCATGGTACTGACCGTGTCGCTGTTGTCGCCAAATGGATTGAGCGCCAGGCCCAGCACCGTGCCGGTCGCATCCCGCAGGTTGTGCGAACCCAGCACTGGCAGTTCGACGATCGGGCCATCGGCCATGTCCCATACGGCGAAGGTCTGACCGAAGTCCGAGGTGTGGCGGGCCAGGCCCATCTTGCCAGACACATCGAACAGGCCGGCCACGCCCAGGGTGGTGTTGAACATGAAGCGCGACAGGCTGGTCATCGCCCGTTCGCCATTACCTTGCAGTACGTCGTTGACGAAGACTTTCGGCTCGCCGAAGTTGGTCGTGAAGTTGTGCACGCCTTGGCGGGTGAAGTCGGGCAAGTGCTTGTAGCCGCGAGCGATGGGGGCCAACGCGTAGTCATCGACACTTCGGTTGAAGGCGAACACGGCGCGGTTGGCCGGTTCGGCCGGGTCGCTGACCTGATAGGCCATGTGCCCGCAGGCACTGGCAGGCGGGCGATTGCTGCAGCCACCGGCGGCGAGCAGGGTCAGGGCGAGAACCGTTTTGTAGGCTGAAGAAGACATGGGCATGGGGCAGATTCCAGTCAAGAACTGGTGCCAATGCTGCCGATGTTTGATTGCCTGGGAATGTCCGATTTATCTCGTTGCAGACACTTTATTGCAGCGTAGAAATATATGACGAATGCCGGATGATGGCATTACAGTAGGTCTTATTTAACTTTGTTCGCGGTGCCCCGGCGTGAGTTATTTGCTAATTGTCGACGATGATGTCGAAGTGCTCGACCTGCTCCAGAAGTTCCTTCGTCAGCAGGGTTATGAAGTCGATGTTGCCTGTGATGGCAAGGGGCTCTGGCAGGCGCTAGAGCGGCGCGTGCCGGACCTAGTCATTCTCGATGTGATGCTCCCGGGCGACAGTGGCCTGGTGCTGTGCCAACGCCTGCGCGCCGAATACAAGGTCGGCGTGATCATGCTCACCGCCATGGGTGAGTTGAGTGATCGGGTGGTCGGGCTGGAGCTGGGCGCGGACGACTACCTGACCAAACCGTTCGCCGCCCGAGAGCTGCTGGCCAGGGTGCGCGCGGTGCTGCGACGGGCGAGCGAGAGTACCACCGCCGCGCCGGCCAACCCCCGCACATTCCTCGAGTTTTCGGGCTGGCAGCTGGATGTGATGCGGCGTGAACTGCGCTCGCCGGAGAACGTCCTGATTCCCTTGTCCAACGGTGAGTTCGAACTGCTGCTGGTGTTCGCCGAGCACCCCCGGCGCGTGCTCAGTCGCCAGCAATTGCTGGACCTGGCGCGGGGCGAGGCACACGACGCCTGCGACCGTAGCATCGACGTGCAAGTGAGCCGGCTGCGCCGCAAGCTTGAAACCGATGGCGACAGCGAGCCGCTGATCCGCACCCTGCGCAATGTCGGTTATCTGTTCACCGCCCATGTGAACAAGCGATGAGCTGGCTTGCCTGGGCACGCAAGGCCATGCCCCGGCCACGTATCACCATTGCCCGCTGGATCGCGCTGACCACCCTGGCGGCCATGCTGAGCCTGCTGCTGCTCAAGTGGCTGTTCAGCCTGGTGCTGGGCGTCTGGGCACAACCGCCGTTGCTCGAAAGCGGTGTCATCGAAAAGATCGCCACCGTCACCCGCATGATCGACGCCGCTTCCATGGCGCAGCGCGCGACCATCGCCAGCGCCGCCGGCGATGGGTCGTACAGCGTGCAATGGTTGCGGCGGCGCGATGAGTCCGGCTTGCCGGTGCAGGTGGAGCGCGACGTCCATAAAGGCGCGATGATACTGAGCGACCTGTTGCAGCGCCCGAATGTGCAGATCGAGGTGTTCGGGCCCAAGAACCTGCCGGCATCGCAGCGCGGTTATGCCCTGCTGGTCCAGCTCTCGGACCAGTCGTGGGTGCAGTTTCATGTCAACGATCGCAGCTGGGGTCTGGATGAGCTGCCGCGCAACCTGATCATCCTGGCGCTGATGATGGTCTCCAGCCTTGCCGTGGCCTGGTTCGCCGCGCGTTATCTGGCCGACCCGCTGGAGCGTTTTACCGAAGGCGCACGCCGTTTCGGCAAGGATTTCAACGCACCGCCGATTCCGGTGGTCGGCCCCCACGACCTGCGTCAGGCCATCCTCGCGTTCAATGCCACCCAGGCCCAGCTCAAGCATTTCATCGACGACCGCACGCAGATGCTGGCGGCGATCTCCCATGACTTGCGCGCGCCGCTGACGCGCATGCGCTTGCGCGGCGAGTTCATCGAGGATGCCGAACTGCAGGCGAAAATGTTCAAGGACGTGGACGAGATGCAGGCGATGGTCGACGCCGCACTGCAGTTCTTCCGCGATGATGCGCGGCTGGAGCAGGTCACCGCCTTCGACCTGGGCGGGCTGCTGCTGACGGCGGTCGACGATTTCAAGGATGCGGGCGTGGATGTCACCTACAGCGGGCCGCAGCGCTGCGTCTACGTTGGCCGGCCAATCGGTATCAAACGGGTGGTGGTCAACCTCCTCGACAACGCCGCGAAGTACGCCTGCGAGCCTGCGGTCCAGCTGACGGTCGATGCCGAGCAGATCGTCATCCGCGTGCTCGACCGTGGCCCGGGCATTGCGACGCACCTGCAGGAGCGGGTGTTCGAGCCGTACTTTCGCATCGAAGGTTCGCGCAACAAGGACACCGGCGGCGTTGGCCTCGGCTTGCCCGCAGCCCGCGCCATCGTGCTCGAGCAGGGCGGTAGCATGACCCTGAGCAATCGCCCGGTTGGCGGGCTCGAAGTCAAGGTCACGCTACCGGTCGGCTGACCGCCATCAGAGTCCGAGGTCGCTGAGGCCGGGGTGATCGTCCGGGCGCCGGCCCAGGGGCCAGTGGAATTTGCGTTCCGACTCAGCGATCGGGTGTTCGTTGATGCTCGAATGACGATGCTGCATCAGGCCATCGTCGGCAAATTCCCAGTTCTCGTTGCCATAGGCGCGGAACCACTGGCCACTGTCGTCATGGTACTCATACGCATAGCGCACGGCGATGCGGTTACCGGTGAAGGCCCAGAGCTCCTTGATCAGGCGATAGTCCAGTTCGTGGTTCCACTTGCGCACCAGAAAGGCCTCCACTTGCGCGCGACCACGGGGAAACTCCACACGGTTGCGCCAGACGGTATCGGGCGTGTAGGCAAGCGCCACCTTGGCGGCGTCGCGGCTGTTCCAGCCGTCTTCGGCCAGGCGGACTTTCTCGATGGCGCTTTCGCGGGTGAAAGGGGGCAATGGGGGGCGGGACATCGGTGAGCTCCTCGGAATGATTTCGCAGTTAGGAGCGTAGTACCGGGGGGCGCGACCGAGAATGGGCGCCCGCGACATTTCATAATTTCGGCAGGCGCAACAGCGTGTGCTGTCTGGCCCGAATCGAAGGTCCTGAGGCTGCAGCGCAGCCTCAGGAGGTTGGCGATCAGGCCATGCCGGTCAGGGCCTTGTCAGCCACTTTGCCGCGCCCGCCCAGCCACACCAGCAGCAAGCCGGCAGCCGCCAGCATGCCGCCCGCCATCGGTACCGCCGCATAGCCCAGGTCCAGGCTGATCACCGCGCCGCCCAGGGCCGCGCCCACGGCATTGCCCAGGTTGAATGCGCCGACGTTGATCGACGATGCCAGGCCAGGCGCCTCGGCGGCTGCGGTCATCACCCGCATCTGCAGCGGCGGAACCACGGCGAAGGTGAACACGCCCCACACCAGCAAGGCGACGGCGGCACCGAGGTGGCTGCCGAGCACCAGCGGCATCAGCAGCATGATCAGCGCCAGGGCGCCGAGGAAAATGCGCGCCGCGCCGTCCAGCGACCAGTCGGCCAGGCGACCTCCCAGGCTGTTGCCCAGGGTGAAGCCGACCCCGATCAGTACCAGGCCAAGGGTGACGAAGCTGTCCGAAGCGCCGGTCAGTTCGGCCAGCACCGGCGCCACGTAGGTGTACAGGGTGAACATGGCGCCGGCGCCGAGCACGGTGGTGGCCATCGCCAGCAGGACGTTGGGACGGGCGATCACGGCCAGTTCCTTGCGCACGTGGGGCACGCTGCCGCGCTCACCCTTGGGCAAGGCATACCACAGGGCGGCCATGGCCAGCAGGCCAAGCACGGCAGTACCTGCGAACGCCATGCGCCAGCCGACTTGTTGGCCAACCCAGGTGGCGGCTGGTACACCGCCGATATTGGCGATGGTCAGGCCCATGAACATGGTGGCTACCGCGCTGGCTTGCTTGTCCTTGGGCACGACGCTGGCAGCGACCACCGCACCGAGGCCGAAGAAGGCCCCGTGGTTGAGGCTGGTAACCAGGCGCGAGGCGAGCAGGGTGTAGTAGTCCGGCGAGAGTGCCGATAACAGGTTGCCAAGGGTGAAGATGGCCATCAGCGCCATCAGCGCGGCACGTTTGCCGAAGCGGCTGAACAGCAGCGTCATGATCGGCGCGCCGACCATGACCCCGATGGCGTAAGCGGTAATCAGCATCCCCGCGCTGGGAATGCTGACATCCACGCCTTCGGCAATGACCGGCAGCAGGCCCATCGGTGTGAACTCGGTAGTGCCGATGCCGAAGGCGCCGATGGCCAGGGCCAGCAAGACCCGTTTAGGAGAGAGTGTGCTCATCGCTGATCAGTCCCACTCCGGTGCCAGCCCATCCGGGCTGACTTCACGGCCACCGCGTTCGAGCGTGGCGATTCGGGCCATGTCATCGGCGTCCAGGTGCAGGTCGCGGGCAAGCAGGTTGCTTGCCAGGTTCTCGCGTTTGGTGGACGAAGGAATGACCGCGTAACCCAGTTGCAGGGCCCAGGCCAGGGCCACCTGGGCAACGGTGGACTTGTGCTTGGCGGCAATCTCGGCCAGCACCGGGTCTTTCAGCACCTTGCCGTAGGCCAGGGTCATGTAGGAGGTGACGGTGATGCCCTGCTGCTTGAGGAAGCCCGCCAGCTTGCTGTTCTGCAGGTAGGGGCTGAGTTCGATCTGGTTGGTGGCGATCTCACCTGCGCCCACCACGTCGATGGCCTGGCGGGTCAGCGCGATGTTGAAGTTGGAGACGCCGATCTGCCGCGTCAGCCCAAGCTTTTTCGCTTCGGCCAGTGCGCCCATGTATTCGGGCAATTCAACGCCGTTGCCAGGCGCCGGCCAGTGGATCAGCAGCAGGTCGACGTGGTCGGTGCGCAGCTTGGTCAGGCTGTCGCGCAAGCTGGGGATCAGTTTGTCGGCGGCATAGTTCTCGACCCAGATCTTGGTGGTGATGAACAGCTCGCTGCGCGGCACGCCGCTTTCGGCGATGGCTTGGCCGACTTCGGTTTCGTTCTTGTAGATCTGCGCGGTGTCGATGACCCGGTAGCCCAGTTCCAGGGCGGACTTGACCGAATCGATGACGGCCTGGCCAGTGAGGCGGAAGGTGCCGAGGCCGAAGGATGGAATGCTCATGGGGGCTGCTCCTGAATTCAGCGGGCCGTGGCCCGGTCGAGGTTTCGAGTGACAGCCAGTGTGCGGCTTTGAGGCGTGATGATTAAGGGGCTCGTCGGCCAAGGTCATTTGCGCTGTGGTCACGAATTCGCGTAGCGGTCGTGCTAAAGGTACATAGATATGGCCTGGGAACAGCCCCTATCAGGTCAGCTGCCGTTCTCCTTCCAGAACGGACCCGCGCGCCATGACCGATTCCCCGATTGCCAAGGACTCCATCGATGCTCTGATCGCCCGACAGTTGCCGAGCTGGCTGACCGGCGCAGCACCTGAACTGCTGGCGCAGTTGCGTATCTGTGCAACCCGCCAGCAACAGGCCCAGGCCCAGCTGAAACCTTTGCTGGATGCTGTCGCACCCTTGGACAGCTTCGCCGAGCCGCTGCTCAGGCAAGCCCTGGCTAATGCAGGGCTAGCCGAGGTGAATCCGCGCAGTGCTCAGTTGAAAATACAGTACCTGCGGCTGACTCCACCGATTTCCCCAAGCTTGCCGCTTAATTATTCAAGCACCGAACAGCGCCAGACACTGCTCGCGGCCGCCCTGCATAATTTCCACCAGCGCGAGACCACAAGCGCAAGTTTCGCCCGTGGCTCGGGCCTGCTCGATGCGAACGGCCAGCCGCTGGCCATGGCCCCTGAGCGCTTCGCCGAGCTCTGTCGCACCCTGGACCTTGGCACGCAGTATCAAAACCATCTGAAATCGCATCTGCAAGACGGTGCGCCAGGGCAAGCTGTCGCGGCGGCCATGGAGCAAGCCTTGCGCATCAACCTTGAAGCGTCCGCTGTCGTTGCCAGGGTCCGCAACCAGATCGACCAGGCTACGTTCCAGTCCATCCTGAGCATGCTTGAGCAACCGGCAAACCCGTTCGGCGCTGCGACGCTGCACTGCCACAGTGTGCGCTTGCTGGGCAAGCGGCTGATCGGCGCGCTGGCCATGGAGCTGCGCCAGGCCGGCACGCTGCTCGGTGTGGTCGCCTGGCTGCCGGATGACCCTTATGCCCCTCTGAGCTGGCACGCCAACTGGCAGGCGTTGTATCTGACCCTGGGCTTGCGCCTGCGCACTGGTGGTTACCGCATTTACATACAGCGCCTGATCGTCGAGCGCGACCGGGTCGGTTTCAACGCCGTACTCAAGGTGCGCCTGGCCAAGGGCGGCAACGATGTGCCGCTGGAGGTCGATGGTCGCCACTTCGCAATCGAGGGTGACGTGTTTGCCAGCCTGCGTCGGGAGCAGCTCGACAAGATGCTGGATGACGCTCGGGTGCTGGCAGTGCCAACCGGAGACGAAGACAGCGAGGACCGCCGCGCCCGTTTGCATGCCTACCTGGAGCTGGGGCTGGACTTGTTGGGGCTGGCGGCGTTCTTCGTGCCGGGGCTGGGCGAAGTGATGCTCGGCGTCATCGCGGTGCAGATCGCCGGCGATGTTTATGAGGGCTATGAAGATTGGCAGCTGGGAGACCGGGAGGCTGCCCTGGGGCATTTGTTCAATGTCGCCGAAACGGTCGCGCTGGTTGGCATCACTGCCGGCGCTGCCCATGGCCTGGGCAAGCTTGCCCAGCGGGTGAGCAAGGTCGACAGCCTGCTGCCGGTGGCCCTTGCCGATGGCCGGCTGCGCCTGTGTGACCCTGGCCTGCCAGGTTATGCCGTGGAGGAGGGCGAGCAGGCAATGGATGTGGGCCAGACCGCTCTTCAGGGGGGCCGGCAGCACAGGCGCTTGCACGAAGGGGTGTATGTGGTGGCACAGGATTCGGCAAGCGGCGACTGGCAAATCCGCCACCCTGCCCAGCCCGATGCCTATTCACCACGGCTGGAACACAACGATGCCGGGGACTGGCGGCATGAGTTCGAACGCCCACGCTACTGGGATGACCCTGTGTATCTGGTGCGGCGCCTGGCCAGCCGGACGGCTGCGATCAGTGAAGAAGAGGCGCAGAGCGCGCTGCGCACCACGGGCTTCGATACCGATCGCCTGCGTCGGCTGCACGTGGAGAACGCCCCGCCGCCCGCACGGCTGCTGGATGTCATTGAACGTCGGCAGTTGCACGCGCGTTATCCGCAGGTGCAAGGCGACGCGTTCGAAGAGATCTTCAACAACCGCCAGGTCCATCCGCAGCCTGCCGATCAAGTGTTGATGCGCGACTTTACCGGCCTTACACCGCGCTGTGCCCGGGAAATCGTCGAGCAGGCCAGCAGTGTCGAACTGGATAGCCTGCTGAGCGCGCAACGAGTGCCCTTGAGCCTGGCTGAGCAGGCGCGGTGGGCCGTGCGCGATAGCCGGCTGGACCGCGCGTGCGCCGCCCTGTACCAGACGGGAACGATCGCCGAAGGCGCTGAGATAGACCGCGAGGCACTGGCGAAGCAGATCGGCCTGGCGCCTGTCGGACAGGGTATACGCCCCCCGCAGCGCTTGCTGGACGGACGCCTGGGTTATCCGCTCAGCGGTCGCGGCCAAGGTAGCCGCCAGGCACTTCTGCAGGGTTTGGGCCAGCTGTTCCCGCTGCTCGACGATGCCCAGCTGGCGCGTTACCTGCAGGATTTGGCACAGCGTCAGGTGGACCCTTGGGAGCACTTCAGCCAGTTGCGTCGCACCAGAGAAAGCCTGCAGCAAGCCTTGCATGCCTGGCGCAATGAGCCGGGCCAGGGCCTGATCCGTCGCCTGCGCCGTGCCTGGGTGGCCAGGCGTATCCTCGGCAGTTGGCGGCGCATGTACCCGGGCATGGTGGAGGGCGATTTTCACTTGACCATCAATGGCGATCATGTGGGCGGGCTACCGACTGTGCCGACGGATGTGGACTTCAGTCACATAAGCCACTTGACCCTGCGCGACATGCATCTGGACGCCATCGATGCCTCCCTGTTCGCGCGGTTCTCAGGCGTCCGCATTCTGGACCTGAGGGACAATCAGCTGTCTCGTCTACCTGCTGGGATCGAACACCTGAGCGGGCTGAGAAGCCTGCTCCTGGGCAACAACCGCATTGTGCTCACCGCCGAGGACAGCCTGCGCCTGGCCCAGCTCAGTGGTCTGCGGCGCCTGGATCTGAACGATAACCCCATTGGCATGTCGCCCCCCCTGGCGTCTTTTGCGCAGTTGCGTCGCTTGTCATTGCGCCGGACCGGTGTGCGTGAGTTGCCGGCAGATTTGACCGTGCATGCCAACTTGCAAGCCCTGGACTTGCGTGACAATCGGATCAGTGTGTTACCGGACGAGCTTTCCGGCTACTCGCCGCGTTTGTTGCGGCGCCTGCACTTGCATGACAACCCGCTCACCGAGGACAGCGTGCTACGTTGGCAGCGCGCGCGTGCCAGTGCCGATGCAGGTATGTCGTCCGGCTTCGTGCACTCGCAGACCGACGGTTCCCCTGACGAAAGTTGGCTGCGCGGCTTCACACCGACTCAGCGTGAACAGCGGCTGGCGCAATGGCAGCGTGTCCAGCGGGAGCGGCGATCTGGGGACTTGATGCGGTTCTTCTCGGACCTGCTCGATACTCGCGAGTACCACGACCACCCCCGCGATGTGCAGGCGCGGGTATGGCATATCATCGAGGCCTGCGAACAGCATGCCGAGGTGCGCACCCGGTTGTTCGAACAGGTGAGCGGGCCACGAACCTGTAGCGATGAGTTTCTGATGACACTCAGCGAGCTGGAAGTCGGTGCACTGGTCGCCAGAGCCAATGCACAGACCGCGGGGCTTCACGGTGAGCAGGCGCTGGTAAGCCTGGGACGCTCGCTGTACCGGCTGGACCGGGTGAATGCCATCGCCGCCCGGCAGGTGGCCGTGCTGGGGTCGAATGACCCTGTGGAAGTTTACCTGACGTATCGCGTCAGGCTGGCGGACAGCCTGGATCTTCCTGCCCAGCCGGGGTACCTGGCGTTTCAGACCTACAGTGGAATAACCGCGGCGGACCTCGGGGCCGCCCGGGCCGAGGTGCTCAGGGGGGAAACCACCCAGGCCTTGGCCGAGGCACTGGCTGACCGAGAGTTCTGGGTGGAGCATCTGCACGAGCAGCAGGCCGCGCGCTTCGAACAGATGAACGCACCCTTTCATGTGCGTTTGGAGGCGTTGATGGAGCAGGGGCTGACGATGAGCGATCAGGCCTATCTGCAACAGGTGGAGCAGATCGTGAACGAGCGCGAAGCGGTGGAGCGCAATCTGATCGTCGAGCTCAGCCGCGAGGCGGTGCTGCGCCAAGGCTGGCAGATCGGATAATTCAAGCGGCAACTACGAACCAGCCCGCCAAAGGGCGGGCTGGTTCATCACGGCGCTATCTGCCCCGGTGCGGACTGTAACAGCCACAGGTGGCGCAGTCCCTGCAGCTGATTCTCCAGTGTCGAAGCCGCGCCCGTGCGCCGTGCGGCTCGGTCCTGGTCGAGCAGCGCTTCAAGCATGTTCAGCAAGTCGCGCGATTGATCCGCCGAAGTACGGTGGGTGACATCCGTCTGCACGACCCCTTCCTGATAGGTCCGCACGCGCTCCTGCTGGCTGGCCTCCTGGGAGGCGCTGGCTTCCACCAGCGTGTTGTTGGCGAACGCCAGGCGGGTGGTGCTGCGGGAAGCGTCCTCGACCTCGTGATAGCGGTAGTTCTGCGATTTGCTGTCACGGGTAAGCATCAGGTCCACCAGCGGGTTGAGGCCCTTGTGCCAGGCCGCCTTCAGGCTGGCTTGCTGATCCTGCTGCACGGTCAGGTTTGCGGCATTGCCTTTGCGGCTGGTCGACTGCGAGACCTTGTAGTCGAAGTGATCCGCTTCCTCAGGCCGCATCGGGTTGATCTTCTGCACGGTTTGCGTGATCGAGGCGTCGAAGTCGGCCAGGCCGCTCAACAGCGTGCGGCTGACCTTGTTCTGCGCCGTGTCATGCCCGGATGGGCGTGGGCTGACGTCGTCCACACGGTTGAGCTGGCTGAAGGCATCCTTGAACAGGGCCATCAACTGCTCATCACCTTGGCCGCGCTGCTGGGCGGCATCGAACTGGGTCAGGTAATTGGCCACCGCCGCCTGGCGCTGTGCCTGGCTGCCGAGCAGGGTGCCGCCCTGGGTATCGAGGTTCATCTTCACCTCGCCGCTCGGGCCTTGCAGCTTCAGGCTGCGGGTGTGTTCGTCCAGGTGCAGGTCAAAGGTCTGCTGGGTTCCGCTGGCGGTGTCCAGCCTGGCGTTCATCTGCAGGCCAGTGAACAGGCCTGGGTCGAGCTTGACCAGCGCGCCCAGTTGCAGCTGAGGGGGCTCCCGGGTCAGGCCGTTGATGGCGGACTGGAAGCTGTCTGCCAAGGCTGCCAGGCCTTTGAGCTCTTCGCGGGTCAATGTGCCGCCCTGTACGTCGGCGTCGACCGCGAGGCCCGCCTCGCTGCTGTACAGGCCCAGGGAAAGGGTGGCGCCCGATGCGCTGGTGAGCTGGAAAGTCACACTGTTGGTGGCATGCTCGCGCAGCCTGGCCTGTTGCATGCCCAGCAGCAAGGGCTCGGTTGCCGTGCCGTCGTTGACCGCCAGGCCCGACTGGGAAATCCGTTGCCCGCCGTTGGCCGCCAACTGTTCGAGCAGGGCGGCGCCAAGCCCCTGGAAGCGTGCTGCAGGGGACGTCGACTGGACCGCGCTGTGCATGTACATGCTGAGCTTGTCGAGGCCATTCTGCTCCCATACGTACTGGCCCTGCACCGCTTGGAGCGTACCTTTGGCAGTGTAGGTCCGGGGTTCGACGCTGGTGGGCTGCTGGCCAAGGCTGACCACGGTGCTGGGGCGCACGGTCAATGCCTGGGGCGAACTGGTGCTGGCGACCTGGGGGGCGCGGGAGGCGATTTGGACGACGGGTGTCAGGCGTACCGCGGAGGTAATGGGGGTCATCGCCAGCATCCTTACTGATCATCAAGGCTAAACCTTGATATCGGCAGGCCAGCAATAAACCTGAATGCTACAGAAAGCACATGGCCCACCAAAGGGTGGGCCATGAGCATGTAGCACAACGATCAGCGGCGGCGGAACAGCGGCAGCGGTTCGTCAGTGGCGGCCTGATAGGTCACCGAGAAGTCCTTCAGGCTCTGCAGTGCGTCTTCCGGGTCCTTGTCGGCACGGATGGCGAACGCATCGAAACCGCAACGGGCCATGAAGAACAGCTGGTCGCGCAGCACATCGCCAATGGCACGCAGCTCACCCTTGAACTGGTAGCGGTCACGCAGCAGGCGCGCATTGGAGTAGTTGCGCCCGTCGGTGAAGGCCGGGAAGTTCAGGGCGATGACCTGGAAATGCTGCACGTCGTCACCGATCTCTTCGGCTTCTTCGTCGCTGTCCAGCCACACGCCCAGGCCGCCGTCGCGGGCCTTGAGCACGTGGGCATGGTCACGCCACAGGTGCAGCGGGACGATGTAGTCGTCGCAGTTGGTCAGCTCGTCGAGGGTGGTTTCCTTGGGCAGCAGGTGCCAGGTTTCGTCGACGATCTGATTGTTCTTAATGATTCGCTGCATAGACGCGTTCCTTGAAGGGGTCGATGCCGATACGCTGGTAGGTGTCGATGAAGCGCTCTTCCTCGGTACGCTGTTCCACGTACACGGCGATCAGCTTTTCGATCACGTCGGCCATGGCGTCCTGGGCGAAGGAAGGGCCGAGGATCTTGCCCAGGCTCGCGTCGCGCGCGGCGTTGCCGCCCAGGGACACCTGGTAGAACTCTTCGCCCTTCTTGTCCACCCCGAGGATGCCGATATGGCCGACGTGGTGGTGGCCACAGGCGTTCATGCAGCCGGAGATGTTCAGGTCGATTTCGCCGATGTCGAACAGGTAGTCCAGGTCGTCGAAACGGCGCTGGATGGATTCGGCGATCGGGATCGACTTGGCGTTGGCCAGCGAGCAGTAGTCACCGCCCGGGCAGCAGATGATGTCGGTCAGCAGGCCGATGTTCGGCGTGGCGAAGCCCGACTCGCGCAGCTCCAGCCACAGGGCGTGCAGCTGGCGCTGCTCGACGTCGGCGAGAATGATGTTCTGCTCGTGCGAGGTGCGCAGGAAACCGAAGCTGTAGCGCTCGGCCAGGTCCGCCACGGCGTCCAGCTGCTTGTCGGTCAGGTCGCCTGGGGCAACGCCGGTCGGCTTGAGCGACAGGGTCACGGCGACATAGCCAGGGCGCTTGTGGGCGCGGGTGTTGCGCGAGCGCCAGCGGGCGAAACCTGGGTTTTCGGCGTCCTGGGCGCTGTAGTCGACGTTGTCGAGGGCCAGGTACTCAGGGTCGACGAAATGGCGCGAGACGCGCTGCACTTCTTCTTCGGTCAGGGTAGAGCTGCCGCCGCGCAGGTGGGCCATTTCGGCCTCGACCTTCTCGGCGAACACTTCCGGCGTCAGCGCCTTGACCAGGATCTTGATCCGCGCCTTGTACTTGTTGTCACGGCGACCGTAACGGTTGTACACGCGCAGGATGGCGTCCAGGTAGCTGATCAGGTCCTGCCACGGCAGGAACTCGTTGATGAACGAACCGACCACCGGGGTTCGGCCCAGACCACCGCCGACCAGCACGCGGAAGCCCAGCTCGCCGGCGGCGTTGCGCACCGGCTCCAGGCCGATGTCGTGCACCTCGATCGCGGCGCGGTCTTCTTTGGAACCGTTGATGGCGATCTTGAACTTGCGCGGCAGGTAGGCGAATTCCGGGTGGAAGGTGGTCCACTGGCGGACGATCTCACACCACGGGCGCGGGTCGACGATCTCGTCTGCGGCCACACCGGCGAACTGGTCGGTGGTGGTGTTGCGCAGGCAGTTGCCGCTGGTCTGGATCGCGTGCATCTGCACGGTGGCCAGCTCGGCAAGAATGTCCGGGATGTCTTCCAGGGCCGGCCAGTTGTACTGCACGTTCTGGCGGGTGGAAATGTGGGCGTAACCCTTGTCGTAGTCGCGAGCGATCTTGGCCAGTGTGCGGACCTGGTGGGCGTTCAGCTGGCCATAGGGCACAGCGACGCGCAGCATCGGCGCGAAACGTTGGATATAGAGGCCGTTCTGCAGGCGCAGAGGGCGGAATTCTTCTTCGCTCAGCTCACCGGCCAGGTAGCGGCGGGTCTGATCACGGAACTGCTTGACGCGGTCCTCGATGATCCGCTGATCGTACTCGTCGTATACGTACATAAAAGTCCTGTCTCAGGCTGCATGCAGCAATTCGCGCGCACGGCCGCGCACTCCAGTTCGGAGCCGAGGAACGATATCAGGTTGGGGTTATGCGCTAAAGTGATGTTTTTGCATATGAAAAGAACCAAACGAACTAACTGAGACTGACTGGCATTTGTTCCTCGGCGCTTATAATCCCGCGTTTTTTACAAGGGGTTGACCGCATGCTCAAGGCGCTATGCCAATGCTTGTGCCTGAGCTTGCCACTGGCAGCCACGGCGCAGGCTGCTTCGGTGGTGTTCCTCAACCCCGGGCAACCCACTGAAACCTTCTGGCTCAGCTACTCGCGCTTCATGCAGGCGGCTGCCGATGACCTGGGCATGACCCTGCGGGTGGCGTACAGCGAGCGCAATGCCGAGCGCGCGCTGACCCAGGCGCGGGCCGCTCTCGAAGGGCCGCAGCGGCCTGATTACCTGGTGCTGGTCAACGAGCAGTACGTGGCGCCGGAGATCATCCGGTTGTCCCAGGGTACCGGGGTGAAGCTGTTTCTGGTCAACAATGGCCTGACCGCAGACCAGTCGAACAGTATCGAGGCGCAACCTGGCCGATATGCCCAGCTGTTGGGCACGCTGACGAGCAATGACGAACAGGCGGGTTACCAGATGCTGCACCAGATGGTGGCCTTGCTGCCGCGCAGCAACGAACCGATCGACCTGGTGGCGTTTGCCGGGGTCAAGACCACACCGGCCTCGCAGCTGCGCGAGCAAGGCATGCGCCGGGCCCTGGCCGATTTCCCCCAGGTGCGGTTGCGCCAGGTGGTGTACGGCGGCTGGAGCCGGCAGCGCGCCTTTGAACAGGCGCAACAGTTGCTGCAGCGTTACCCGGATACGAAGCTGGTGTGGTCGGCCAATGACGAGATGGCCTTTGGCGCCATGCAGGCGTTCGAAGCGGCGGGGCGCAAGCCGGGGCGCGACGTGGTGTTCAGTGCGGTCAACAGCTCGCCCGAAGCGCTGCGCGCGCGGATCGACGGGCGCCTGGGGGTGCTGATGGCCGGGCATTTCAGTGTCGGCGGCTGGGCCATGGTCATGCTGCATGACCACGCGCAGGGGGTGCAGATCAACCGTGATGGACGTTCCGAGCATGTGCTGCCGGTGTTGCAGTCGATCGACCAGGCCAAGGCCAGGCGCTGGCTCAAGTTGCTGGAAAAGGACGACTACGGCGTCGATTTTCAGCGTTACAGTGCCGAAGGGCGTCCGGCGAGCTACCAATATCCTTTTATTGCGTCACCCGTCGACTATTGAAAGACCCTGCTTGAGCAAAGGGCATGGCTCGTCTTAACTGCTGGTGGTGAAGTGCATTCCCATAACCACTACAAGAGGCAATGCAATGGGAAACTCTACCAAGGTCCGCAAAGCTGACAGCAGTGTCGATGCCTGGGCGATCCTCTGCCTGATCGTCCTGGTGGTGGTCACTGCCGTGTATTGGGTCAGCCACCAGTAGCACCTTGTTTTCCAGGCCGTGATGCAACCTGAGCCGCCCGCGGAAGGGAGTTCCGCGGGCGGATTGCGTTCTAGCGGGCGGTGAGGTGCAGGGCCAGCTGCACCAGGCCGATCAGTACCAGGATGAATACCAGGGTGAACAGCGTGCCCAGCGCGATGAAATGGCTGGCTTTGCCGTGGGTGAAGTCGCGCGCGCGGTTCTTGCCGCTTTGCACACCGAAGGCGGCGGCGAGGATGCTGTGCAGCATCTGCCAGAAGGTTGGGGGCTTGCCTTGGCTGGAATCGTCCATGGGGGCTCCTGAGGAAATCGGAGGCAATCAGGGACAGTGTAGGTGATATGTACCGGCCTCATCGCCGGCAAGCCGGCTCCCACGGG
>NZ_AKJC01000308.1 GCF_000282535.1 Pseudomonas sp. GM84
GGCGATGGGGCCGGTACTGCCTATGCACATCTCAAAAAAATGCCCGCTCGCGAAGGCCACAAGGGCCCCGTGAGCGGGCTGATCCCGCAACTACTTCAGGCAATGGGAATTCAGGCGAACGCCGGCACCACTTCCTTGATGAACAGCTCCAGCGACTTCTTCTTATCGGCGTGGGGCAGGCTGTTGTCGCACCAGAAGCTGAACTCGTCGACGCCCAGTTCCTGGTAGTACTTGATGCGCGCGATGATCTCTTCGGGGGTGCCGATCATGGTGTTCTTGCGGATGTTCTCCAGCGCGAAGGCCGGCACCTCGGCGAACTTGGATTCCGGGCTTGGCTCCAGGAAACCGTTGACCGGCGTGGTCTTGTTGCCGAACCAGGCATCGAAGGTGCGGTAGAAGCGCGAGATGGCCTGGGCACCGACTTTCCAGCCTTCCGGATCGGCCGGGCTGTGCACGTGGGTGTGGCGCAGCACCATCAGTTGCGGGCGTGGCACGTCGGGGTTGTTGTCCAGGGCAGCCTGGAACTTGTTCTTCAGGTCCAGCACTTCCTCATCACCCTTCATCAGTGGGGTGACCATGACGTTGCAGCCGTTCTTGACCGCGAAGTTGTGCGAGTCCGGGTCGCGGGCGGCGATCCACATCGGTGGCATGCCTTTTTGCACCGGTTTCGGCACGCTGGTGGAGGTCGGGAACTTGTAGACTTCGCCTTCGTGGGCGTAGTCGCCTTGCCACAGCTCGCGCACCGCCGGGACCATTTCGCGCAGGGCCTTGCCGCCGTCGGTGGCCGGCATGCCATTGGCCATGCGGTCGAACTCGAACTGGTAGGCGCCGCGGGCCAGGCCCACTTCCATGCGGCCGTTGCTGATCACGTCGAGCAGGGCGCATTCGCCGGCCACGCGGATCGGGTTCCAGAACGGCGCGATGATGGTGCCGGCGCCCAGGCGGATCTTCTCGGTGCGGGCGGCCAGGTAGGCCAGCAGCGGCATCGGGCTTGGCGAAATGGTGTATTCCATGGCGTGGTGTTCGCCGATCCACACGGTGCTGAAACCGCCGTTCTCGGCCATCAGGGTCAGTTCGGTCAGGTCTTCGAACAGCTGGCGGTGGCTGACCTGTTCATCCCAACGTTCCATGTGCACGAACAACGAAAATTTCATGGGGCTTTCCTCGGAGCTTGTTGTTGTCGCCTGCCGGGGCAGGTCTCAATGTGGGAGCAACTGTCTTGCTGAAAATCTGAAAGTTGGCGAAACCCTTGTGGGAGCGGGCTTGTCCCGCGAAGCAGGCGACTCGGTGGATGGCACCGGCTGCGCCGGTGATCGCGGGGCAAGCCCGCTCCCACAGCTGCTGAATCAACAATTCATGACTTCAGGCGAAGGCGGGCAGACTGGCCATCTTGCCGCGGCAGTACACCATCGGCCGTGGCGCTTGCTCGGGGACGATCAGGTTGTGCACCTTGCCGACCATGATGGCGTGGTCGCCACCTTCATACTCGCGCCACAGTTCGCATTCGATCACGGCAGTGGCACCGGCCAGGATAGGATTGCCCAGTTCGCTCAGGGTCCACTCGATGCCGGCGGCCTTGTCCTTGCCTTTTTTCGCGAAGGCATAGGCTTCG
Organism: Pseudomonas sp. GM84; assembly: GCF_000282535.1. Lineage (GTDB taxonomy): Bacteria > Pseudomonadota > Gammaproteobacteria > Pseudomonadales > Pseudomonadaceae > Aquipseudomonas. The sequence continues at coordinate 1,613 of NZ_AKJC01000308.1, forward strand.
GCCTGTTGCTCGCCAGACAGCAGGTGGATGGCGAAGCGCTTGTTCCTGATCAGCACCGGGTAGGAGTCGGAGCTGTAGTTGGGGCAGAACAGCACCAGCGGCGGGTCCATCGACAGGGAGGAAAAGGCGCTGGCGGTGAGGCCGACGATCGAGCCGTCGTCGTCCAGGGTAGTGATGACGGTGACGCCCGACGGGAAGGAACCCAGGACGTTCTTGTAGACGGTTGCGTCGATCATGGCGAGTACCTCGAAAGGGCTGCGGTGGTCCGCGGTTTTTATCGTTGATGTGTCTGATGGTATACCGTAATACTCGATTTGCAAGCGGAATTTCGCAACGCCGCACATTCACGATGAATGGCGCAAAGCCGCATGAACAGGGGCTTTGACCAACGCGCGAGGCTTTGGCGCCGGCTGCTGAACCGGATCAGTTACAGATTTTTAGACCGCAGCAGTGTTGTCAAAAGTTTGGAATACCATAATATGGTCCGCAGCTGAGAGGCCGCCTTGATGCGGTTTCCTTACAAAGATAAAAACGACCTTTCGAGCTGAAAACCATGTCCCAACCGTCATCGCAACACCAGTTTGTCGAGAATCACACGGTCGATTACGTTCCACCTGCCGAGCGCCACGGGAAGGCGCGCGACCTGTTCACCCTCTGGTTCAGTACCAACATCGCGCCACTGCCTATCGTCACCGGCGCCATGGTGGTACAGGTGTTCCACCTGAACCTGTTGTGGGGCCTGATCGCCATCTTGCTGGGTCATCTTCTGGGGGGCGTGGTCATCGCCCTGGCCTCTGCGCAGGGACCGCAGCTGGGCATTCCGCAGATGGTCCAGAGCCGTGGCCAGTTCGGCCGCTATGGCGCGCTGCTGATCGTGTTCTTCACGGCGCTGATCTACGTCGGCTTCTTCATTTCCAATATCGTGCTGGCGGGCAAGACCATCCATGGCATCGCGCCAAGCGTGCCGATGCCGGGCGCTATCGTCATCGGTGCCCTGAGCGCCACGGCTATTGGTGTGATCGGTTACCGCTTCATCCATATCCTCAACCGCATCGGGACCTGGGTGATGGGCTCGGCGTTGTTGGCCGGCTTCATCATGATGTTCGTTCAGGACCTGCCCGCCGACTTCTTCAGCCGTGGCGCGTTCAACCTGTCGGGCTTCATCGCCACCGTGTCGCTGGGCACCATCTGGCAGATCAGCTTCTCGCCGTACACCTCCGACTACTCGCGCTACCTGCCCAAGGAAGTGGGGATCGCCAAGCCGTTCTGGGCCACCTACTTCGGCGCGACCCTGGGCACCATCCTGTGCTTCAGCTTCGGTGCGGTAGCGGTGCTGTGCGTACCGGAAGGCACCGACGCGATGGACGCGGTCAAGCAGGCCACTGGCTGGCTGGGGCCGATCCTGATGGTGCTGTTCCTGCTCAACATCATCAGCCACAACGCCCTCAACCTGTACGGTGCAGTGCTGTCGATCGTCACCGCGATCCAGACCTTCGTCGCTCAGTGGACGCCCAGCATCAAGGTGCGGGTGATCCTGGCTTCGGTGATCCTGGTGGCTTGCGGGATGGTGGCGTTGAATGCCTCGGCGGACTTCATCGGCCAGTTCATCGGCCTGATCCTGGCGCTGCTGCTGGTGCTGGTGCCGTGGGCTTCGATCAACCTGATCGATTTCTACCTGATCAAGAAGGGGCAGTACGACATTGCCTCGATCTTCCAGGCGGATGGCGGCATCTATGGGCGCTTCAACCACCACGCGATCATTGCCTATGCGTGCGGGATCCTGGTGCAGCTGCCGTTTGCCAATACGGCGCTGTATGTGGGACCGTACTCGAACATTGTCGAAGGGGCGGACTTGTCGTGGCTGTTCGGCTTGATCGTGACGGTGCCGCTGTACTACTGCCTGGCGACGCGGGGCAAGGGTGCCGAGAAGGTTGTGCGGGCTGTTAGCGTCAACGACTGATCCTGCTTGATGGGGCTGCCTTGCAGCCCATTCGCGGGACAAGCCCGCTCCCACAGGTACTCCATAGCACTTAAGGGCAGTGGTGTTCCTGTGGGAGCGGGCTTGTCCCGAGAATGGGCCGCACAGCGGCCCCGGCTGTTTCGGATCAAACCTTGAACTGCGCCACCATGCCATTCAAATCCACCGCCAAACGCGACAGGTCCTGCGCCGCCGCACTGGTCTGATTGGCCCCCGCCGAAGTCTGCATTGCCAGGTCGCGAATATTCACCAGGTTGCGATCCACCTCCCGCGCCACCTGCGCCTGCTCCTCCGAAGCACTGGCAATCACCAGGTTGCGCTGGTTGATCGAGGCAATCGCCTCGGCAATCACCTCCAACGCCTGCCCCGCACCCTCAGCCACTGCCAGCGTCCCCGTGGCACGCCCCTGGCTGCTTTGCATGGCTGTCACTGCACGCCCGGTGCCGTTCTGGATCCCGGCGATCATCTGCTCGATCTCCGCCGTGGACTGCTGGGTACGGTGGGCGAGGGCGCGCACTTCGTCGGCGACCACGGCAAAGCCACGACCCGCCTCGCCAGCACGTGCGGCCTCGATGGCGGCATTGAGTGCCAGCAGGTTGGTCTGCCCGGCAATTGCGCCGATCACGTCGAGCACGCGGCTGATCTCGTTGGCGTTGGTGGCCAGCTGTTCGATCTCGGCAGAGGTGCCGGTCACGTCTGCCACCAGGTGCTGCAGCGAGGCCAGCGCCTGGTTGACCTGGTCGCGTCCGTCCCGGGTGGTGCGGTCGGCGCCTTGGGAGGCGTCGGCGGTGCTCACCGCGTTGCTCGCCACTTCTTCCACGGCAACGGTCATCTGGTTGACAGCGGTGGCCGCCTGGTCGATTTCCGCGCTCTGCTGGTGCAGGCCGCGGCTGGTGTCCTCGGTGACGGTGTGCAGCTCTTCCGAGGCCGAGGCCAGCTGGTCGGAGGAGGCAGCGATCTTGCGGATGGTGTCACGCAGGCTGGCCTGCATGCGGCTCAGTGCCCGCAGCAGCAAGGCGGGTTCGTCGCGGCCAGTGACCTGGATGTCCTGGGTCAGGTCGCCGGTGGCCACACGTTCGGCCACGGCCACCGCATCGGCTAGCGGTACGACGATGCTGCGGGTGAGCAGGGTAGCAATGGTGGCCAGGGCGAGAATGATCACCAGCAGCGAGCCGATGATGGCGTTGGAGGCCTGGTCGGCCACGTCGCTGCTGCGTTGCGAGGCTTGTTCGGCGCCGCTGCCGTTATAGACGATCAGCGCGGCCATGGCCTTCATCATGGCGTCCGCATGCTGGCTTAGCGCGCTGTTGATCTGCTGCTTGGCTTCGGCCATGCGCCCGGCGAGGATGTCCTGCAGCACCTGCGCCTGAAGGTCGCGGTACTGATGGTGAGCGGCATAGAAGGTGTTGTACAGGGCGCGGTCGTCGGCGGCGATGATGGTGCCCTCATAGTGCTTGAGGTCACCGTCGAGCTGGGCGTTGATGCTCTTGAGCAGGTCGACGTTGCGTGCCTGTTCGGTGGGGCTATCAGACAGCGCGGCGCGCAGGGTGACCGCGCGGGCGCGGCCGAGGTTGCTGCTGATGTCACTGAGGGCGACCACGGCAGGCATCCAGGTGACGCGGATCTCGTCCGTGGCCTTGTCCATCTGCCGGGTTTCATAGAGTGCGAGCAGGCCCATGAACAGGACCAGGGTGCCCAACAGGGCGAATACGCTGGCAGCGCGAATACCGATCTTCATGTTCCGTAACTGCATGGAAGTGCTCCTTGACGGTGGCGTGCAGAGCGTCAAGAGCGGGGGATGCCAGGCATCTTGATGCGCTGCGGATTTAAGTGTGTGCCTCACCCTCTCGAATACTTTTTTGATTTCGATGATGCCATATGGCCACCACCATTGGCCAGACATCCACCCTTGTGCCCTGCATAGGCAGATCCGTCATTTATTGGACGGATCTGCCGGGATCATGCGGTCAAACGATTGCGATCTGCGGGTCTGCCGCTGCCAGTGCCACGGCGCGGTCGGCGGCAGGAGGGTAGATCCATACCGAGTTGATCTGGCGCTTGAGGTCCTTGCCTTCCTGGCCGTGCAGTTTCAGTTCGCGCTCCCAGCCTTCACTGTACGCCGCGCCCCATTCACCGAGGTCGAGGCAGGTGACGTACTTGGGCTGGCGGTAGACCACCGGCTGCACGCCGAGCAGGTCGGCCATGGCGTTGTTGCCACTGTGGCGGCCCATGGGGATGGCGTGCTGGCAGGTCATCAGGGCGTGGTTGCCGATTTCGTCGACGGCCGCCCAAGCGGTATCGCCCGTGGCATAGATATGCGGCTGGCCAATCACCTTGAGGTGGTCGTCGACCTTGAGCCGGCCGAAGTTGTCTCGCTCGCCGGCCACCTGCGCGGTCAGCGGGCTGGCCTTGACGCCGACGGTCCAGATCACGGTCTTGCTGGCGATGTATTCGCCATTGTCGAGGGTGACGCCACCGGCATCGACGGCGACCACCGTGGTACCGGTCAGCCATTCGACGCCAGCCTGCTCGGACGCGGCGACGATCGACGGTTTGATACCCGCGCCCAGTGCCGCGCCAATGCTGGCGCCACGGTCGACCAGCACGACACGCACATCGCTGTCACCGAGCAAGGCACGCAGGCGTGCGGGCATTTCGGTGGCGGTTTCGATGCCGGTGAAGCCCCCGCCGCAGACCACCACGGTGTTGCGTGCCGGCGAAGGGGGCAGGGCGGCGAGGCTCTGCAGGTGCTGCTCCAGGTGCATGGCCGATTCGATCTGGTCGACATCGAAGGTGTGTTCGGCCAGGCCCGGGATAGCCGGGCGTGCCACCTGGCTGCCGGCGGCGAGGATCAGGCGGTCGTAGCCGATCTGCTGGCGCTGGCCGTGGCTGTCGGTGTAGCTGACGTTGCGGGCGTCGGCGTCGATGGCCTCGGCGTTACCCGTGATGAAGCGTACGCCCACGGCCTCGAACAGTTCGCCCACGGGGGCTTTCAAGGTATGTGCGTTGGCTTCGTAGAAGCGCGGGCGGATGCGCAGTTCCGGCTGTGGTGCGAGCACGCTGATGCTGAGGTCGTCGCGTTTAGCCTGGTCGAGCAGGCGGGCGGCGCTCAGGGCGCTCCATACGCCGGCGAAACCGGCACCGATGATCAGGATGTTGGATTTCATGCAGGTGCTCCGCAAAGGTCGTACAGGGAAGAAGAGGGCTTCGATCCACACGCTAGGTGTCTCTCGAATAACTACGACTGTATTGGTCGGAGTTTACGTTTGCAAGTTTTTTCTTCGCGACGAGGGGGGCAGCTCATCGGTCAGCGCGTAGAAAGGCCTGTACTCAGGCGGCTGGCGGGCGGTTGGGCACAAACCTTGATATCCCCACCCCCATCCGTTATAGATAAAAAGGAAACCACAAAGAAAAGAGGCCATTTCAGCCCCCATGTACGAGATCACACGTATCTTGCGCCCCTCAGGCCCCCATTCCGCGCCCTGCGCTGATGGATACGGGCCCACTCCAATGACCCTCTCCCCGCTTTCCAGCCTGTATCACGTGTTGTCGATTCCGCCCGTCAACATCCTGCTCAGCCAGATGCGCAAACGCCCCGTCCCTCCACCTGCACCGTAACGCCTGAATCGCTCCACCCCCGGCCTTTTGCCGTTCGGGGTTGGGGAGCCTTTGCATTTTTTTCAGCGTTCAACTGTTCAGGAATCACTATGACTCTTCGTGTAGCTATCATCGGTGCCGGCCCGTCCGGCCTTGCGCAACTGCGTGCGTTCCAGTCCGCCCATGCCCAGGGCGCCCCCATGCCGGAAATCGTCTGCTTCGAAAAACAGGCCGACTGGGGCGGTATGTGGAACTACACCTGGCGCACCGGCCTCGACCAGCATGGCGAACCGGTGCACGGCAGCATGTACCGCTACCTGTGGTCCAACGGCCCCAAGGAGTGCCTGGAATTCGCCGACTACAGCTTCGATGAACACTTCGGGCGGCCGATCTCCTCGTACCCGCCGCGCGAGGTGCTGTGGGACTACATTCAAGGCCGCGTGAAAAAGGCCGGGGTGCGCGACTACATCCGCTTCAATACCGTGGTCAAGAACGTCAGCTTCGATGAACACACGCGCGAGTTCACCGTGAGCGCCCATGACTACGGTGCAGGGGTTGGTATCGAGCAGGTGTTCGATTATGTGGTGGTGGCCAGCGGGCACTTCTCCACCCCGCACGTGCCGGCGTTCGAAGGCTTCGAGCGTTTTACCGGGCGTATCCTGCACGCCCACGATTTTCGCGAAGCCATGGAATTCCACGGCCAGGACCTGCTCATTGTCGGCAGCAGCTACTCCGCCGAAGACATCGGCTCGCAATGCTTCAAGTACGGCGCGCGCTCGATCACCACGGCCTACCGTACGCAACCGATGGGCTATAAGTGGCCCAAGGGCTGGGAAGAGCGCCCGCAACTGGTGCGGGTCGAAAACGACCTGGCGTTCTTCGCCGATGGGTCGAACAAGCGCGTGGATGCGATCATCCTGTGCACGGGCTACCAGCATCACTTCCCGTTCCTGCCCGATGAACTGACCCTCAAGACCAACAACCGCCTGTGGCCTGCGGGGCTCTACCAGGGTGTGGTCTGGGAGCAGAATCCGCAATTGCTCTACCTGGGCATGCAGGACCTCTGGTACAGCTTCAACCTCTTCGACGCACAGGCGTGGTTTGCCCGCGACTACATGATGGGCCGCATCAAGCTGCCGTCCAGGGCCGACATGCAAGCGGACAGCAAGCGTTGGCGCGCGGAGGAGGAGGGCCTGGAAACCACGGCCTCGATGTATGAGTTCCAGGGTCGATACATCAAGCACCTGATCGGGCAGACCGATTACCCGAGCTTCGATATCGATGCAGTCAACCGCATCTTCCTGCAATGGAAGCAGGACAAGAAGCACGACATCATGGGCTACCGCGACAAGTCGTACCGTTCGGTGATCACCGGCACCAAGGCGGTGCCCCACCATACCCGCTGGATGCAGGCGATGGACGACTCGCTGCAGGAGTACTTGCGCGAGACGGACGGCAAGAAGGGCGAGGTGAAGGCGCTGCGCGGGTAGGCATTGGAGGGGCGCCAGCACCTGAAGTGGCAAGCCGCTTTGCGGTGCTGGCGCTACCCGCGTATGATTTGCGACAAAGTTGGTCGGAGATTGAAATGTCGCTCTACAGTGCTGGCGTCGAATACGGCATCCATTGCCTGCTATACCTCGTGGACGAGCGCGGCGACACGCGCGAATCCAGCGTGCGCGACCTCGCAGAGCTGCAAGGCGTGCCACAGGAGTACCTGGCCAAGGTCTTCACCAAGCTGGCTCGCGCCAAGTTGGTGGTGGCCACGGAAGGGGTGCGCGGTGGCTTTCGCCTGGCCCGTCCGTCGGACGAGATCACCGTGCTGGACATCGTCAATGCCATCGACGGGCCGAAGAAGATCTTCGACTGCCGCGAGATTCGCGAACGTTGCACGTTGTTCGAGGGGTCGCCACCGGGTTGGGCGACTGAAGGCACCTGCGCGATTCACGCCGTGATGCTGAGTGCGCAGAAGCGCATGGAAGAGGCGCTGGCCCAGCAGACCATTCTCGACCTGTCGCGCCGGTTCGGGCGCAAGGCCCCGGCGGAGTTCGGGCAGCAGGTCAATGCCTGGATGGGTGAGCGACGGATCCCGGCGAGTCAGTCGTGACGGCCTGTACGGGCCCTATCGCCGGCAA
>NZ_AKJC01000309.1 GCF_000282535.1 Pseudomonas sp. GM84
AAAAAGCCGCAAGTGGCTGGCGTTGCCCGCGACCTGATCGCCCTGGGCTTCGAAGTGGTCGCCACTGTCGGCACCGCCAAGGTCATCGAAGCGGCCGGCCTGAAAGTGCGCCGTGTGAACAAAGTGACCGAGGGTCGCCCGCACGTGGTCGACATGATCAAGAACGACGAAGTGTCGCTGATCATCAACACCACCGAAGGCCGCCAGTCGATCGCCGATTCCTACTCGATTCGTCGCAATGCGTTGCAGCACAAGATCTACTGCACCACGACCATTGCGGCAGGTGAAGCCATCTGCGAAGCGCTGAAATTCGGCCCTGAAAAGACCGTTCGTCGCTTGCAGGATCTGCATGCAGGACTTGAAGCATGAGCATTACCAAATACCCGATGACCGTCCAGGGCGCTCGCGCCCTGGAAGAGGAGCACCTGTTCCTGAGCAAGACCGAGCGCCCGCGTCTGAGCCAGGCGATCGGTGAGGCGCGTGAGCTGGGCGACCTCAAGGAAAACGCCGAGTACCATGCCGCCCGTGAGGAGCAGGGCATGGTCGAGGCGCGTATCCGCGATATCGAAGGCCGTCTGCAGAACTCGGTAGTGATCGATGTGACCACTATCCCTCACACCGGCAAGGTCATTTTCGGCACCACGGTGGTGCTGGCCAATACCGAAACCGATGACGAGGTGACCTACCAGATCGTCGGCGAGGATGAAGCCGACGTGAAGCAGGGCAAGCTCTCGAGCGGTGCGCCCATCGCTCGTGCCATCATCGGCAAGGAAGAAGGTGATACTGTCGTCGTCAAGACGCCGAGTGGCACGGTCGAGTACGAGATTGTCGAAGTCAAGCACATCTGACCGGCGCCTGCGGGCGCCATCCCTCGAGGGGATCCTCTGGCAACTGGCCCAGGTATTCTGGGTCGGTGGCCTGTGGGTTTTCCATGTAGGGTTGGTGCCGGCGCTCAAGGTCAGTGGCCTGGCACCCTTGCTGGTACAGGACATCGCCGGGCAGATTGACCGCTGGTTGATTGGCGTGGCGTTGCTCGGGCTGCTGACGCAGCTGGCGGTACTGGCGAGGGTCGACGGGCTGTCAGCCTGGTGGCGGCAGTTCCGCGGCCAGATGCTGTTGCTCGGCTTTGCGGCCTGCGTGGGGTACTACTTCCTGCGCTATGGCATCTCGGTCGGCGAGCGCTGGCAGATGTTCTGTTTCCTGGTGCTGGGCTTCTCCGGCATCGTGCTGGTAGCCCAGCCAGTCCCGGTCAGGGCGCGCAAAGCGCGCCACTGACAAGGCTATGCAGCGGCCCTTGTGGGAGCCGGCTTGCCGGCGATGAAGGCGGTGCGGTGCTTGGCACCGGCTACGCCGGTGATCGCCGGCAAGCCGGCTCCCACACTGGGTTGGGCAGCAGCCCCTGTACCGTTACTTGTAACGGTGGATGTTGGACAGCTGCTTGTTCGGCTGTGGGTTCTTGCGGTAGATCAGCGCTTTCTTGCCGATGGTCTGCACCAGCTCGGCGCGGCCGGCCTTGCACAGTTCGGCAATGGTGGCGGCACGTTCTTCGCGATCTTCCGAACGAATTTCGACCTTGATCAGCTCATGGTCGGCCAGGGCGCGATCCAGTTCGGCGACGACGCCTTCATTCAAACCGTTGCCAGCAACGATCAGGACCGGCTTCAGGTCATGACCAATGGACTTGTATTGCTTCTTCTGCTCGTTATTGAGCGGCATAATCTGACCCTTTCCGTCTGATTCTGTAAAATTGACCGGCATTTTACCCGAGGGCCACCGGCTCCGCCCAGTCAATCACGACGCATATCATCGAGGTGCCCCGTGGTACAACGTTCCAAAAGCAGCGCAAACTGGCTGCGAGAGCATTTTAACGATCCTTTTGTGAAGCAGGCGCAGAAGGATGGCTACCGCTCGCGTGCGAGCTACAAACTCCTGGAGATCCAGGAGAAAGACCGCCTTATTCGCCCAGGCATGAGTGTAATCGACCTTGGCGCGGCGCCCGGTGGCTGGTCGCAGGTGACCAGTCGTCTGATTGGTGGCCAGGGCCGGTTGATCGCTTCCGACATCCTGGAAATGGACTCGATCCCTGACGTGACTTTCATTCAGGGTGATTTCACCGATGATGCAGTGCTCCAGCAGATTCTGGAGGCGGTCGGTGATTCGCATGTAGACCTTGTGATTTCCGACATGGCCCCCAATATGAGTGGTACGCCCGAAGTGGACATGCCGCGCGCCATGTTCCTCTGCGAGCTGGCGCTGGATCTGGCAACCCGCGTGTTGAAGCCTGGCGGTGATTTCCTGATCAAGATTTTCCAGGGCGAAGGCTTCGATATGTACCTGAAGGATGTGCGCACCAAGTTCGACAAGGTGCAAATGCGCAAGCCGTCCTCTTCGCGGGACCGTTCTCGTGAGCAGTACCTGTTGGGCAAAGGATTCAAAGGCGTTTGAAAAACGTGCTGCGGGTGGTCGATAGTTATTTCCAATCGGCCCTCCCGTCTGGATCGTCCGAACTTCGTGTAGTCTAGCTTCACAAAGGGTTACAGACGGTGCCTGCGGCTGCGTAGGTAATGTAGTAAGTTAGGGCGATGAATATCATGCGAGGCACGGCTGCGTCGTGCGCCGGCCTCAGAGGGTAGCGAATTGAACGACATGGCAAAGAATCTGATCCTGTGGTTGATCATCGCAGCTGTCCTGGTGACAGTGATGAACAACTTCTCCAGCCCTAACGAGCCGCAGACCCTCAACTACTCCGACTTCATCCAGCAGGTCAAGGATGGCAAGGTCGAGCGTGTGACCGTCGACGGCTACATCATTACCGGCAAGCGCGCCGATGGCGACAACTTCAAGACCGTTCGCCCGGCCATTACCGACAATGGCCTGATCGGCGACCTGGTCGACAACCACGTGGTCGTCGAGGGCAAGCAGCCTGAGCAGCAGAGCATCTGGACCCAGCTGCTGGTGGCGAGCTTCCCGATTCTGGTGATCATTGCCGTATTCATGTTCTTCATGCGCCAGATGCAAGGTGGCGCGGGCGGCAAGGGCGGCCCGATGAGTTTCGGCAAGAGCAAGGCGCGCCTGCTGTCCGAAGACCAGGTCAAGACCACGCTGGCTGACGTCGCGGGTTGCGACGAGGCCAAGGAAGAGGTTGGCGAGCTGGTCGAGTTCCTGCGCGACCCGGGCAAGTTCCAGCGCCTGGGTGGCCGCATCCCGCGCGGCGTGCTGATGGTAGGCCCGCCCGGTACCGGTAAGACCTTGCTGGCCAAGGCCATTGCGGGTGAAGCCAAGGTGCCGTTCTTCACCATTTCCGGTTCGGACTTCGTCGAGATGTTCGTCGGCGTGGGTGCCAGCCGTGTGCGTGACATGTTCGAGCAGGCCAAGAAGCATGCACCGTGCATCATCTTCATCGACGAAATCGACGCCGTGGGTCGCCACCGTGGCGCCGGCATGGGCGGCGGTCACGACGAGCGTGAGCAGACCCTCAACCAGTTGCTGGTAGAGATGGATGGCTTCGAAATGAACGATGGCATCATCGTCATTGCCGCCACCAACCGTCCGGACGTCCTCGACCCGGCGCTGCTGCGTCCCGGCCGTTTCGACCGTCAGGTGGTGGTTGGCCTGCCGGACATCCGTGGTCGTGAGCAGATCCTCAAGGTGCACATGCGCAAGGTGCCGATCGGCGAGAACGTCAATCCGGCGGTCATTGCCCGTGGTACCCCAGGCTTCTCCGGTGCCGACCTGGCCAACCTGGTCAACGAGGCATCGCTGTTCGCCGCTCGCTCCAACAAGCGCCTGGTCGAAATGAAAGAGTTCGAGCTGGCCAAAGACAAGATCATGATGGGCGCCGAGCGCAAGACCATGGTCATGTCGGAGAAGGAAAAGCAGAACACCGCTTACCACGAGGCGGGCCACGCCATCGTTGGTCGCCTGGTGCCTGAGCACGACCCGGTCTACAAGGTCTCGATCATCCCGCGCGGTCGTGCGCTGGGTGTGACCATGTTCCTGCCCGAGGAAGACCGTTACAGCCTGTCCAAGCGTGCCCTGATCAGCCAGATCTGCTCGCTGTACGGCGGCCGTATTGCCGAAGAGATGACCCTGGGCTTCGACGGCGTCACCACCGGTGCCTCCAACGACATCATGCGGGCCAGTCAGATCGCCCGTAACATGGTCACCAAGTGGGGTCTTTCCGAGAAGCTCGGCCCGCTGATGTACGCGGAAGAAGAGGGCGAGGTGTTCCTCGGCCGCAGTGCCGGCAGCCAGCACGCCAGCGTTTCCGGTGAAACCGCCAAGCTGATCGACTCCGAAGTGCGCAGCATCATCGACCAGTGCTATGCCACTGCCAAGCAGCTGCTGACCGAGAACCGCGACAAGCTCGATGCCATGGCCGAAGCGCTGATGAAGTACGAGACCATCGACGCCGAGCAGATCGAAGACATCATGTCCGGTCGCACGCCGCGTGAACCGCGTGACTGGGATGACGACAAGACTTCGGGCACCCCTGCTGCTCAGAACGATCGCCCGGAATCGCCAATCGGCGGCCCAGCGGCTCAACACTAAGGGCACTTATGAGCTCACAGCTGTACCCGACCCGGTTGCCTTGCGGCAACCGGGTTCTTGATTTGTCCCGTACCCATGTCATGGGTATTCTCAATATCACCCCCGACTCCTTCTCCGATGGCGGGCGCTTCAATCGGCGCGACGAAGCGTTGCGCCATGCCGAGGCCATGGTCGCGGCGGGCGCCACGCTGATCGATATCGGTGGCGAGTCGACGCGGCCCGGTGCCCGGGCTGTCTCGGTGACCGAAGAGCTGGAGCGGGTGGCGCCGATGGTCGAGGCCATCAACAGCCGCCTGGACGTGGTGATCTCGGTCGATACCTCTACGCCTGCGGTGATTCGTGAGTCGGCGCGCCTCGGTGCTGGCCTGATCAACGACGTGCGGGCCCTGGAGCGCGATGGCGCCCTGGATGCGGCAGCGGATACCGGCTTGCCGGTGTGCCTGATGCATATGCGCGGCGAGCCGGGGACTATGCAGGATGACCCGCATTACGAAGATGTCACCGCAGATGTGACGCGTTATCTTGAGCAGCGCATGGCAGCATGCGCGGCGGCGGGCATTGGTGCGGAGCGCATCATTCTCGATCCAGGCTTCGGCTTCGCCAAGACGCTGGCGCATAACCTGAGCCTGTTCAAACACATGGAGGCGCTTTATCGCCTCGGGCGCCCACTGCTGGTGGGCGTTTCACGCAAGAGCATGATCGGCCTGACGCTGGATCGTCCGGTCGCAGAGCGACTGTATGGCAGCCTGGCGCTGGCGGCATTGGCCATGACCAAGGGGGCCAGTATCCTGCGCGTCCATGATGTGGCCGAAACCGTCGATGTCGTACGTATGATCGCTGCAGTACAGAACGCCGAATAAGAACATTGGAGTCCCTATGAGCAGAAAATACTTTGGTACCGACGGCATCCGTGGCCGCGTCGGCGAATACCCGATCACTCCCGACTTCATGCTGAAGCTGGGTTGGGCTGCGGGCATGGCCTTCCGCAAGCAGGGCAATTGCCGCGTGCTGGTGGGCAAGGACACGCGTATTTCCGGTTACATGTTCGAATCGGCACTCGAGGCCGGCCTGTCCGCGGCAGGTGCTGACGTATTGCTGCTCGGCCCGATGCCGACCCCGGCGATCGCCTACCTCACTCGCACCTTCCATGCCGAGGCGGGCATCGTCATCAGTGCTTCGCACAACCCGCACGATGACAACGGGATCAAGTTCTTCTCGGGCCAGGGCACCAAGCTGCCGGACGAGGTCGAGCTGATGATCGAAGAGCTGCTCGACCAGCCGATGACCGTGGTCGAGTCCAGCAAGCTGGGCAAGGTTTCCCGCATCAACGACGCCGCTGGCCGCTACATCGAATTCTGCAAGAGCAGTGTGCCGAGCAGCACCAGTTTCGAGGGGCTCAAGCTGGTGGTCGACTGTGCCCACGGTGCCACCTACAAGGTTGCGCCTAGCGTATTCCGCGAGCTGGGCGCCGACGTCACGGTGCTGCACGCGCAGCCCGATGGCCTCAACATCAACGAAGGCTGTGGCTCGACCCACATCGAATCGTTGCAGGCCGCGGTGCTTGTGGGTCATGCCGACCTGGGCATCGCCTTCGACGGCGATGGCGACCGGGTACTGATGGTCGACCACACCGGAGCCATCGTCGATGGCGACGAACTGCTGTTCATCATCGCCCGCGACCTGCATGACCGCAACAAGCTGCAGGGCGGCGTGGTGGGTACGCTGATGAGCAACCTGGGCCTGGAGCTGGCGCTCAAGGACCTGGGTATCCCATTCGTGCGCGCCAAGGTTGGCGACCGCTACGTGATGGCCGAGTTGCTCGAGCGTGACTGGCTGTTGGGCGGGGAAAACTCCGGCCATGTGGTGTGCTGCAACCACACAACCACCGGCGACGCGATCATCGCCGCGCTGCAGGTGCTGATGGCCCTCAAGCGCCGTGGCGAGACCCTTGCTCAGGCCCGGCAGGCCCTGCGCAAGTGCCCGCAGGTGCTGATCAACGTGCGTTTCGGCGCGAGCAAGGTCGACCCTCTGGAACACCCTGCGGTGAAAGAGGCCAGTGCCAAGGTCACCGAGGACATGGCGGGTCGTGGGCGGGTGCTTCTGCGCAAGTCCGGTACCGAGCCGCTGGTGCGGGTGATGGTCGAAGGCGACGACGAAAGTCAGGTGCGCGCGCACGCCGAGGCCCTGGCCAAACTGGTCGCAGAAGTTTGTATCTGAAAGAGGCTTGCCAGCGCAGATCGGGTTGGGTAAGATCTGCGCCCACTTTGACCGACGAGGTAAAGCATGCGTCGCCCTATGGTAGCTGGTAACTGGAAGATGCACGGTACCCGCGCCAGCGTCGCTGAGCTGATCCAGGGCTTGGGCAATATGCCCGTGCCGAACGGTGTTGAAGTCGCGGTGTTTCCGCCTGTCTTGTTCATCAATCAGGTAATTGATGGCTTGCAAGGCAAAGAAATCATCGTTGGAGCACAGAATTCTGCTGTACAGCCCGAGCAGGGCGCGCTGACCGGTGAAGTTGCACCTAGTCAGTTGGTTGAAGCAGGTTGCAAGTTGGTGCTGATTGGCCACTCCGAACGCCGCCAGATCGTTGGCGAAAGTGACGAAGTACTCAATCGCAAGTTTGCAGCGGCTCAACTTAGTGGTTTAATGCCGGTGCTCTGCGTAGGGGAAACCCTCGAGGAGCGCGAAGCAGGCAAGACGCTCGAAGTTGTCGGGCGTCAACTAAGCAGTATCATCGATGCATTCGGTGTTAAGGCTTTTGCCAATGCTGTAATTGCCTATGAGCCTGTTTGGGCCATTGGTACAGGTTTGACAGCCTCGCCTCAGCAAGCCCAGGATGTGCACGCAGCCATCCGGGCGCAGTTGGCGGCCGAGGACGCCGAAGTTGCCGCGAATGTGCAGCTTCTATACGGCGGCAGCGTGAAGGCGGCCAATGCGGCCGAACTGTTCGGCATGCCGGATATCGATGGGGGGCTCATTGGTGGAGCGTCCCTGAACGCAGACGAATTCGGTGCAATTTGTCGCGCCGCAGGAAACTGAACAAATGCTGGAAACAGTCATCGTTGTTTTTCATCTGTTGGCAGCGCTGTCGCTTGTAGTGCTGGTTCTGCTGCAACAGGGTAAGGGTGCGGAAGCAGGTGCATCTTTCGGCGCAGGTGCTTCTAATACTGTGTTCGGAAGCCAGGGTTCTGCCACCTTCCTAAGTAAATTCACTGCTATACTTGCTGCCACTTTCTTTTTGACAGCACTTGGGTTAGGATACTTCGCGAAGCAACAAGCTCACCAGCTGAGCCAAGCGGGTCTCCCGGATCCGGCGGTCTTGGAAGTGAAACAGCCAAAGCCGGCAGTAAATGATGATGTACCGGTGCTCCAGGAGCAGAAGAGCGAAACCACCAACACTGGTGATGTACCTCCTCCGACCGAAGAGCAGAAGTAACGGGTTTCAAGAAGTAGTATTGCCGAGGTGGTGGAATTGGTAGACACGCAACCTTGAGGTGGTTGTGCCCATAGGGTGTAGGGGTTCGAGTCCCCTTCTCGGTACCAATTAAAGCTTGAGAGCCCGCTTTAGCGGGCTTTCTTGTAGGTGGAGGTTAGATTGACCCAGCAATGGGTTCGGTCTTATACTTTCGCCCCAGCTTTGTCGCGGGGTGGAGCAGCTTGGTAGCTCGTCGGGCTCATAACCCGAAGGTCGTTGGTTCAAATCCAGCCCCCGCAACCAGCTTTAGCGGAGCCCCTTTTCAGGGGCTTTTTGCTAGCCGAACAGTTTTCGGCGCCGTTGTCCAACGGCGCTTTCAGGGATGGGCGCTTCGCCCATTTTTTATTTGCACAGCATGCACGAGGGGGTTCAGGTGTCGAGCAAGCTAGAACAGTTGCAGGCCTTGTTGGCCCCGGTGGTCGAGGGTCTGGGCTATCAGTGCTGGGGGATCGAGTTCGTATCCCAGGGTAAGCATTCGGTATTGCGCATCTATATTGACAAGGAAGGCGGCATCCTGGTGGACGACTGCGAAGCGGTCAGTCGTCAGGCCAGTGCCATCCTCGATGTCGAAGATCCGATCAGCAGTGAATATACCCTTGAGGTGTCCTCACCAGGCATGGATCGCCCGCTGTTCACTCTGGAACAGTTTGCCTCGCATGCCGGCGAACAAGTGAAGATCAAGCTGCGTACGCCCTTCGAAGGTCGTCGTAATTTCCAGGGCCTTCTCCGCGGTGTGGAGGAACAGGACGTTGTGGTCCAGGTGGACAATCACGAATTCCTGTTGCCGATCGACTCGATCGACAAGGCCAATATTATTCCCAGTTTTGACTGAGACGTGCCGGGCCCGGCGGACTTTCCGGGCCCAATGGCTTGCGCAAGGCGAGGCGTACGATGAGCAAAGAAGTACTGCTGGTTGTTGAATCGGTATCCAACGAAAAGGGTGTACCGCCCGGCGTCATTTTCGAAGCGCTGGAAGTGGCCCTGGCCACTGCAACCAAAAAACGTTTTGAGGACGAAGTCGACCTGCGTGTGGAAATCAACCGCCACACCGGTAGCTACGAAACCTTCCGTCGCTGGACTGTGGTCGACGAAGCCGATCTGGACGATCCGGCCATCGAGACCTGGTTGGCGAAGATCCACGAGACCCACCCTGAAGCCAAGGTTGGTGACGTGATCGAAGAGAAGATCGAGTCCATCGAATTCGGTCGCATCGCCGCCCAGACAGCCAAACAGGTGATCGTGCAGAAGGTCCGTGAGGCCGAGCGCGCCCAGGTGGTCGACGCCTACCGCGAGCGTGTGAACGAGATCATCTCGGGCACCGTCAAGAAGGTCACCCGCGACAACGTCATCGTCGACCTGGGCAACAACGCCGAGGCGCTGCTGGCTCGCGAAGACATCATTCCACGTGAGACCTTCCGGGTTGGCGTGCGCCTGCGTGCGCTGCTCAAGGAAATCCGCACCGAGAACCGCGGTCCTCAGCTGATCCTGTCGCGCACCGCGCCGCAGATGCTGATCGAACTGTTCCGCATCGAAGTGCCGGAAATCGCTGAAGGCCTCATCGAAGTCATGGCCGCATCCCGTGATCCGGGATCGCGTGCCAAGATCGCCGTCCGCTCCAAGGACAAGCGCATCGACCCGCAAGGTGCCTGTATCGGCATGCGCGGTTCGCGCGTCCAAGCCGTATCCGGCGAGCTGGGTGGTGAGCGTGTGGATATCGTCCTGTGGGACGAGAACCCGGCGCAATTTGTCATCAACGCCATGTCGCCGGCCGAAGTCGCGGCGATCATCGTTGATGAAGATGCCCATGCCATGGACATCGCCGTTGCCGAGGACAACCTGGCCCAGGCCATTGGCCGTGGCGGTCAGAACGTTCGCCTGGCCAGTCAGTTGACCGGCTGGACCCTGAACGTGATGACCGAGAAGGACATCCAGGCCAAGCAGCAGGCCGAAACCGGTGACATCCTGCGCAATTTCATCGAAGAACTGGAAGTCGACGAGGAGCTGGCCCAAGTGCTGGTCGACGAAGGCTTTACCAGCCTCGAAGAAATTGCCTACGTACCGTTGGAAGAAATGCTCAACATCGATGGCTTTGACGAGGACATCGTCAATGAGCTCCGCGCTCGAGCCAAGGACCGTTTGTTGACCAAGGCCATCGCTACCGAAGAAAAACTGGCAGACGCCCATCCGGCCGAAGACCTGCTCTCCCTTGAGGGCATGGACAAGGACCTGGCGGCGGAACTGGCGGTGCGCGGCGTGGTTAACCGCGAAGACCTGGCCGAGCAGTCGATTGACGACCTGCTCGACATCGACGGCATCGACGAAGAGCGTGCCGGCAAGTTGATCATGGCCGCCCGAGCCCACTGGTTCGAGTAATTAGGCGCGGCCTGAGGAGAGAAGTGCATGACGCAAGTCACGGTGAAAGAACTGGCCCAAGAGGTCGAGGCACCGGTAGAGCGCCTGCTGCAGCAGATGCGTG
Source organism: Pseudomonas sp. GM84 (assembly GCF_000282535.1). Taxonomy (GTDB): domain Bacteria; phylum Pseudomonadota; class Gammaproteobacteria; order Pseudomonadales; family Pseudomonadaceae; genus Aquipseudomonas. The sequence continues at coordinate 10,503 of NZ_AKJC01000309.1, forward strand.
AGGCAGGTCTGCCGCACACCGACGCCGGTCAGGTAGTGACCGATAATGAGAAGCAGACTCTGCTGACTCATTTGAAGAGCAGCCACAAGAGCAAGGCGGAAGAGCCGCGCAAGATTACCTTGCAGCGCAAGACCACCAGCACCCTGCGTGTCGCCGGTAGCAAAAGCATCAGCGTAGAAGTACGCAAGAAGAAAGTATTCGTGCAGCGCAGCCCTGAAGAAATCCAGGCTGAGCAGAAGCGTGAGCAGGATGAGCGCCGTGCGGCCGAAAACGCCGCGCGTGAGAAGGTCGAAGCTGATGTTCGCCAGCGCAACGAAGAGCAGGCTCGCCGTCAGGCGACCGATGCCCCTGCGGCTGCTCCTGCGCCGGCTGCCAAGGCTGAGCCGGCTCCTGCCGCCGCTCCGGCACCGGTAGTCGCCGAGGCGCCAGCGTCGGAAGACGCCGCTGCCCGCGCTGCCGAGCGCAAGAAGGACGAGACCCGTCGCAACGAAAACCGCACTCGCGATGACGACCGTCGTCGTGGCGAGGCGCCGCGTGTGTCGATCAAGGTCAAGGTCAAGGAGAAGGAAAAGGCTCCGACTCCACGTGCCGCTCCGCGCACTACCGATGAAGAGAGCGATGGCGCTCGTCGTGGTCGTGGTGGCAAGGGCAAGCTGAAGAAACGCAATCAGCATGGCTTCCAGAACCCGACTGGCCCGGTCATCCGTGACGTGACCATCGGCGAGACCATCACGGTCTCCGAACTGGCCAACCAGATGTCCGTCAAGGGCGCTGAAGTGGTCAAGTTCATGTTCAAGATGGGCACCCCGGTTACCATCAACCAGGTGCTCGACCAGGAAACCGCTCAGCTGATCGCAGAAGAGCTGGGCCACAAGGTCACCCTGGTCAGCGATACCGCCCTGGAAGACTCCCTGGCCGAATCGCTGAAATTCGAAGGCCAGACCGAGTCGCGTGCGCCGGTGGTTACCGTCATGGGTCACGTTGACCATGGTAAGACCTCGCTGCTCGACTACATCCGTCGTGCCAAGGTTGCTGCTGGCGAAGCCGGTGGTATCACCCAGCACATCGGTGCCTACCACGTGGAAACCGACCGCGGCATGGTCACCTTCCTCGACACCCCGGGCCACGCAGCTTTCACTCAGATGCGTGCACGTGGTGCCAAGGCGACCGACATCGTCATCCTGGTGGTGGCGGCGGACGACGGCGTGATGCCGCAAACCCGCGAAGCCGTTCAGCATGCCAAGGCAGCTGGCGTTCCGCTGGTAGTCGCGGTGAACAAGATCGACAAGCCGGGTGCCGACCTCGATCGCATCCGTAACGAACTGGCCGTCGAAGGCGTGACCTCCGAGGACTGGGGTGGCGACACTCCGTTCGTCAAGGTTTCGGCGAAGATGGGTACCGGTGTCGACGAGCTGCTCGAAGCCGTTCTGCTGCAGGCCGAGATCCTCGAACTGACCGCTACTCCGACCGCTCCAGGTCGTGGTGTCGTCGTCGAATCGCGCCTGGACAAGGGCCGCGGCCCAGTGGCTACCATCCTGGTTCAGGACGGTACCCTGCGTCAGGGCGACATGGTCCTGTGCGGCTCCAACTATGGCCGCGTGCGTGCCATGCTCGACGAGAACGGCAAGCCTGTGAAGGAAGCTGGCCCGTCGATCCCGGTCGAGATCCTCGGCCTGGACGGTACGCCGGAAGCCGGTGACGAGCTGTCCGTGGTTGCCGACGAGAAGAAAGCCCGCGAAGTTGCCCTGTTCCGTCAAGGCAAGTACCGCGAGGTCAAGTTGGCCCGTGCTCACGCCGGCAAGCTGGAAAACATCTTCGAGACCATGGGTCAGGAAGAGAAGAAGACCCTCAACATCGTCCTCAAGACCGACGTGCGCGGTTCCCTGGAAGCACTGCAGGGTTCGCTCGGCGGCCTGGGCAACGACGAAGTTCAGGTTCGCGTGATCGGTGGCGGCGTCGGTGGTATCACCGAAAGCGACGCCAACCTGGCGCTGGCTTCGAATGCAGTACTGTTCGGCTTCAACGTGCGTGCCGATGCCGGTGCGCGCAAGATCGTCGAGCAGGAAGGTCTGGATATGCGTTACTACAACGTGATCTACGACATCATCGAAGACGTCAAGAAAGCCCTGACCGGCATGCTCGGCAGCGATGTTCGCGAGAACATCCTGGGTGTCGCCGAAGTGCGTGACGTGTTCCGTTCGCCGAAGTTCGGCGCCATCGCTGGCTGTATGGTCATCGAGGGTACCGTGTACCGCAACCGTCCGATCCGCGTACTGCGCGACGACGTGGTGATCTTCGAAGGCGAGCTGGAATCGCTGCGTCGCTTCAAGGACGACGCCTCCGAAGTGCGTTCGGGCATGGAGTGCGGTATTGGCGTCAAGAGCTACAACGACGTCAAGGTCGGCGACAAGATCGAAGTCTTCGAGAAAGTCCAGGTTGCTCGTACCCTTTAAGGGCGGGCATGGCGCCAACCCCCGCCGCAGGGCGGTGGGCGGCGCCTCAGAAGGTAGCGCCCGGTCAGGCTTCAGCTTGACCGGGCGTTTGCCGCTTTAAGTTACAGGTAGCAAGAATGGCCAAAGAATACAGCCGTACCCAACGTATCGGTGATCAGATGCAGCGCGAGCTGGCAGAGCTGATCCGCCGTGAAGTCAAGGACCCACGCGTCGGTCTGGTGACCATCACCGCCGTGGATGTCAGCCGCGACCTCGGTCATGCCAAGGTCTTCATCACCGTCATGGGCGAAGAAACCCCTGACGCCGTGCAGCAGTCGCTCAAGGCACTGAACAGCGCCGCCAGCTTCCTGCGCCTGCACCTGGGCCGCTCGATGCAGCTGCGCAGCGTGCCGCAATTGCATTTCCACTTCGATGAAAGTGTCAGCCGTGGTGTACACCTGTCGGCACTGATCGAGCGTGCAGTGGCCGAAGACCGCCTGCACAAGGATACCGACGAGCTGGACACCAAGGAGTAAGCGGTGGCCCAGGTCAAACGTATCCGCCGCAACGTCAGCGGCATCATCCTGCTCGACAAGCCGCTGGGGTTCACCTCCAACGCTGCGCTGCAGAAAGTTCGCTGGTTGCTCAATGCCGAGAAAGCCGGGCATACCGGCAGCCTCGACCCACTGGCCACTGGCGTGCTGCCACTGTGCTTCGGTGAAGCGACCAAGTTCTCGCAGTACCTGCTCGATTCCGACAAGGGTTACGAGACGGTCATGCAGCTGGGGCAGACTACCAGCACCGCGGACGCTGAGGGCGAAGTCCTGCAGACCCGCGAAGTGACCGTTGGTCGCTCCGACCTGGAAGCGGTTATCCCGCGTTTTCGGGGTGAAATCCTTCAAGTACCGCCGATGTACTCGGCGCTCAAGCGCGATGGCCAGCCGCTGTACAAACTGGCACGTGCAGGAGAGGTAGTGGAGCGCGAGGCGCGTTCTGTTACTATTGGTCGCTTGGAGTTGCTCGAGTGCGAAGGCACCCGTGCGCGACTGTCGGTCGGTTGCAGTAAAGGCACCTATATCCGCACCCTGGTGGAGGATATCGGTGAAGCCCTGGGCTGCGGCGCCTATGTCGCCGAGCTGCGCAGGACCCAGGCTGGGCCCTTCGTGCTGGCACAGACGGTCACCCTCGAGGAACTCGAGCAGGCCCACGCCGAAGGCGGCAACGAAGCGCTCGATCGCTTCCTGATGCCGTCCGACAGTGGGCTGCTGGACTGGCCGCTGGTCTGCCTGTCCGAGCACAGTTCGTTCTACTGGCTGCATGGCCAGGCGGTACGTGCACCGGACGCGCCGCAATTCGGCATGGTCCGGGTGCAGGATCACAATGGTCGCTTCATCGGTATCGGTGAAGTGAGCGAAGACGGGCGTATTGCGCCGCGTCGACTGATTCGGTCGGAATGACCGGAACCGCAGGTCGAGGCTTCGGCTGAAACCGGCGGATACAAGGGTGGCTGTCAGTAGGCACGGTCACACCTTTTTTATTAATACAGGGTTTTGTCCCTGGCCTATTGGACCCCGGCAACGGGATCCGTTTAATCAGGAGTAGCCTCATGGCCCTCAGCGTTGAAGAAAAAGCTCAAATCGTTACCGACTTCCAGCAAGCTGCTGGCGACACTGGTAGCCCGGAAGTTCAGGTTGCTCTGCTGACCGCGAACATCAACAAGCTGCAAGGCCACTTCAAGGCCAACGGCAAAGACCACCACTCCCGTCGTGGCCTGATCCGTATGGTTAACCAGCGTCGTAAGCTGCTGGACTACCTGAAGGGCAAAGACACCACTCGTTACAGCGCCCTGATCGGTCGCCTGGGCCTGCGTCGCTAATAGCGGCCTGGTCAGTGGTGTGCATGGCGTGTCGCATGCTTCGGGAATGCTGCCTGGCAGCGTTTTCGTTGGACACGTCACGCGTATCTCCGAGGTTGGCAGCCTGGCAGTGCTGAGCGGATTTTCCGCTCGGCGCCAGGCTCCCAGCCTCGTGTTGTATCTGGACGGTCAATGGGGCCGATTCCCCGTTCTGCCCAAGAATTCGCAAGAAACCAGTTCCCCCAGAGCCACTGAAAAAGGTAGGAAACCGTGAACCCGGTAATCAAGAAATTCCAGTTCGGTCAATCGACCGTTACTCTCGAAACGGGCCGCATCGCCCGTCAGGCGACCGGCGCCGTGCTGGTGACCGTCGACAACGACGTGACCGTGCTGGTGACCGTGGTCGGCGCCAAGCAGGCAGACCCGGGCAAGGGCTTCTTCCCGCTGTCGGTCCACTACCAGGAAAAGACCTACGCCGCTGGCAAGATCCCTGGTGGCTTCTTCAAGCGTGAAGGCCGTCCTTCCGAGAAAGAGACCCTGACCTCGCGCCTGATCGACCGTCCGATCCGCCCGCTGTTCCCTGAAGGCTTCATGAATGAAGTCCAGGTCGTCTGCACCGTGGTTTCCACCAGCAAGAAGACCGATCCGGACATCGCTGCGATGATCGGTACCTCGGCTGCCCTGGCTATTTCCGGCATTCCGTTCGAAGGCCCGATCGGCGCCGCCCGCGTTGCTTTCCACGAAAGCACCGGCTACCTGCTGAACCCGACTTACGAGCAGCTGCAGGCTTCGAGCCTGGACATGGTCGTAGCCGGTACCGAATCTGCTGTACTGATGGTTGAATCGGAAGCCCAAGAGCTGACCGAAGACCAGATGCTGGGCGCTGTACTGTTCGCCCACGACGAATTCCAGTCGGTCATCCAGGCTGTCAAAGAGCTGGCTGCCGAAGCGGGCAAGCCGACCTGGGACTGGAAACCGGCCGTTGCCAACACCGAACTGTTCAACGCCATCCGCGCCGAATTCGGCGAGGGCGTTTCGCAGGGCTACACCATCACCGTCAAGGCCGACCGTTACGCGCGCCTGGGCGAGCTGCGCGATCAGGCGATCGCCAAGTTCTCCGGTGAAGAAGGTCAGCCTTCGGCTTCCGAAGTCAAAGAAATCTTCGGCGAAATCGAATACCGCACCGTTCGCGAAAACATCGTCAACGGCAAGCCGCGTATCGATGGTCGTGACACCAAGACCGTTCGTCCGCTGAACATCGAAGTCGGTGTTCTGCCGAAGACTCACGGTTCGGCACTGTTCACCCGTGGCGAAACCCAGGCCCTGGTCGTCGCGACCCTGGGTACTGCCCGTGACGCCCAGCTGCTGGACACCCTCGAAGGCGAGAAGAAAGACCCCTTCATGCTGCACTACAACTTCCCGCCGTTCTCGGTAGGCGAGTGTGGTCGTATGGGCGGTGCTGGCCGTCGTGAAATCGGTCACGGCCGTCTGGCCCGCCGTTCGGTTCAGGCCATGCTGCCTGCTGCCGACGTGTTCCCGTACACCATCCGTGTAGTGTCGGAAATCACCGAGTCCAACGGCTCCAGCTCCATGGCTTCGGTTTGCGGTGCATCCCTGGCTCTGATGGACGCCGGTGTACCGATGAAGGCACCGGTTGCCGGTATCGCCATGGGTCTGGTCAAGGAAGGCGAGAAGTTCGCAGTCCTGACCGACATCCTCGGTGACGAAGACCACCTGGGCGACATGGACTTCAAGGTAGCCGGTACCGCCAAAGGCGTCACCGCGCTGCAGATGGACATCAAGATCAACGGCATCACCGAAGAGATCATGGAAATCGCCCTGGGCCAGGCCCTGGAAGCGCGCCTGAACATCCTCGGCCAGATGAACCAGATCATTGGTGAGTCGCGTACCGAGCTGTCGGCCAACGCACCGACCATGATCGCGATGAAGATCGACACCGACAAGATCCGTGACGTCATCGGTAAAGGTGGCGCCACCATCCGCGGCATCTGCGAAGAAACCAAGGCCTCGATCGACATCGAAGACGATGGCTCGATCAAGATCTTCGGCGAAACCAAGGAAGCGGCCGAGGCAGCTCGCCAGCGCATCCTGGGCATCACCGCCGAGGCCGAGATCGGCAAGATCTACGTGGGCAAGGTCGAGCGCATCGTCGACTTCGGCGCCTTCGTCAACATCCTGCCTGGCAAGGACGGTCTGGTGCACATCTCCATGCTGAGCGACGCTCGCGTAGAGAAAGTGACCGACGTGCTGAAAGAAGGTCAGGAAGTCGAAGTGCTGGTACTGGACGTGGACAACCGCGGCCGTATCAAGCTGTCGATCAAGGACGTTGCCGCAGCCAAGGCTTCGGGCGTCTAAGCGACTGACACGCAGTGAAAAAGGGCCCTTCGGGGCCCTTTTTTATTGGCCCTGCGGAACCTTTTGCGCACTTGCATCTTGCATGCAGGTTTACCGCGCGGATTGCAAAATGCACGACCAAGGTCTTTGGCTGAATGATCTAAGTCGTTGATTTATAAGGAAACAAGCGAAGCGGAAAAGCTGGCACACGGCGTGCAACTACTCTCTTACCTGCCGCCAGGAGATACGGCGCAGACCTTTCGAATAACAGGAGTGACCCACATGAAGAAGTTCGCCATTGCTGCCGCTACTGCTACCGCTCTGACCCTGACCATGGCTAACGCGGCTTTCGCCCAGCAGTCCACCCAGGCCCCGATGACACTGGCAGCCGGTGAGATGACCGAAGCCAAGGAGGCGACCTCCGACACCTGGATCACCACCAAGGTTAAATCGGACCTGATGACTGAAAAAGGCATCCCAGGTACTGACATCAAGGTCGAGACCAACAAAGGCGTGGTTTCGCTCTCTTCGGATACTGCCGTTACCAAGTCTCAAAAAGAGACCGCGGTTGCGATCACCAAGAAGATCAAAGGCGTTCAGGCCGTTTCGGCTGACGGCCTGAAAACCGAATAAGGGATGTCCCGTCGGCCAAAAGGATTTGGCCACCACTTCAAAAAAGCCCCGGCCTTGGCCGGGGCTTTTTCATGGCGCTCAATTCACCGGGTTACGCGCGACCACGTCACTTTCGAAGCATTCCTGCTCAAGTATCAGGGGTTCGACCAATGGTCGGCTGTCGCGAAAGTGCGCCGTATGGGTATGCGCTTCATAGGCCTCATCATCGCGGTAGATCTCGTACAGGTAGATCACATCGGGATCGACCCGGTCCTGGCAGACATCGAACACCAGGCAACCCGGCTCGGTGGCCACCGAGGCTGCGGCATTGATGTTGATTGCAGCAAGAAAGGCTTCGGCGCAGCCGGGTTTCACGCGCGTTTTGATGAACAGGCTGTACACAAGTGGCTCCTTTTGTTTTAAATTCACTATTGAATTGTATACAAAAATGGAGCCGCGCCAATGTCCGAATTACCTGCACGCCCTGGTCGCCTGAACGGCCTGCGTCATATCGCCTTGCTGGTGCCCAACCTGGAGGAGTGCGAGCGCTTCTATGTCGATGTGTTGGGCATGGAGGTGCTGAACCGGGCCAACGAGGATCTGGTGTACCTGACCTGCGGCAACGACAACCTGTCGCTGGGGCGGGGTGCGGGGGCGGCCAATGGGCTGCAGACCCTGGACCACTATGGGTTCATCGTCGACAGCGTCGAGGAACTGGAGGCTTGGTACGCGTACTTCAAGGCGCATGGGGTGACGCTGCTCGATCGTCCCTTCAACCATGGTGATGGGGCGCGCAGCTTCCACTTGCTGGACCCAGCGGGAAACAAGGTACAGCCCTTGTATCATCCGGCGGTGTCGGGGCAGCGCTTGGTCTGACTAACGCTGTGTATTGCTGTGCCGGCCCCTTCGCGGGACAAGCCCGCTCCCACAGAGACAATACAGGCCCTGATACTTGCGCTGTACCTGTGGGAGCGGGCTTGTCCCGCGAAGGGGCCGGTAATGATTCACTCGGCATCCAGATGCATCGGGGTAATCACCCGACCATCTTTTTCAGCCTGCCCCAGGCTGGTGTCGATGAAGTACACCCGGTCATCCTCCAGCTTGCCCTTGTCGACCAGGTAATCCTTGATGCTGCTGGCCCGCTCCTGACCCAGGGTGCGCAGCAGGGCCGCACTTTCCGCCCATGACTTGATCACCGCCTCGCGCAGCTTGGTGGTGCGCTCGTCACGGCTGAGCTGTTGCCATTCGGCAGGCGGCTGCTGCTTCAGGCGATTACGGTAGATACCTTCGAGCATCGCCGGCTTGTCACTGTCGTCGACCACCAGCATCGAGGCGTTGGCTGGCACCTTGTCGCCACGGCGTTGCAGGATCTTGTACCAGGTCGCCTGGTACTCGCGCTCCAGGCGCTGCTGCGCGATCGGCGGGCCATCGCTGCTCTGGGCACTGGTGCCTTCGATCTCCAGGCGCAGTTCAGGGCGTTCCTTAAGGGCCGAGGCCAGCTTGTCCAGGGCCGACTTCGCATCGCCGCTCAGTTCACTTGATCCAGGGGCGAAGGCGACATTGCCAAGGTCTTCCGAACCGCCACCGGTGATCAGCCCACCGATGAACTTGAACGGCGCCTGGGCCGCGCGAAGCACCAGGTTGCGCAGGGTCTGCCAGACAATCGGCATGACGCTGAACTGCGGGTTGTTGAGGTCACCGGATACCGGCAGCTCGATCGAGATCTTGCCTTCGGTGTCCTTGAGCAGGGCGACTGCCAGGCGGATAGGCAGGTCCACTGCATCCGGGCTGTCGACCTTCTCGCCCAGCTGCAATTGCTCCACCACCACCTTGTTCTCGGCCTGGAGCTGGCCGTTGGTGATCTTGTAGTGGAGATCGAGGTTCAGACGGCCCTTGCGGATACGGAAGCCCGCGAACTTGCCGGAGTAGGGCGTCAACGTGGTCAGTTCGACGCGCTTGAAGCTGGTGGCGATATCCAGGCTGGCCAGCGGGTTGAACGGGTTCAACGCGCCTTTGATGGTGACCGGTGCGTAACGGTCGACCTTGCCCTTGACGTCCACCTTGGCCGGCGCCGGCTTGCGGTTGTCGATGGTGCCGATCTGGCCATTGAGCTGCTGGACGGCGGTGGCGAAGTTGGGCGTCAGGGTGAGGTCGGCAAAATTGGCAGAGCCATCGTTGATGTTGATCTGGCCAATACGCACGCCCAACGGCTTGCTCGCCGGCGCGCTGGCGGCTTTGGTCTTACCGGAGGATGCGCCGGCGGGCTGCGGAATCAGCAAGTCATCGACGTTGGTGGTGCGGTCTTCGTTGATGATGAAGCGGGCATAGGGCTGTAGCAGGGTCACCTTGTCGATCGAAACGGCATCGCCGTGCACGTAGGACAGGCCGTCGACATTCAGCTGCTGCCATTTGACGAAGTCGCGGTCCTTGATGGTGTCCAGGGTGTGCAACTGGTTGACCTGGGCCTTGCCGGCCACGGTGAAGGCCAAGGGCTCGGTGCTCTTGAGGTCGACCTTGAGATCACTGGCGAGCATGCCGCTGCGCAGTTCCAGGCGAATGAACGGGCTGAGGTAAGCCTGGGCGATGCGCAAGTCGATATCGCGGGTGCTGACATCGAGCTTGGCCGTCACCGGTGCCAGGTTCACCTGGCCTGCGGCTTGCAGTTTGCCCTGCTTGCCGATACCGGTGTCGAGCTTGAGGGTGAAGGGCGACTGGTTGAGGCTGTCGAAGCCCTGCAGGTCGACGTTCAACGGCCCGACGTCCAGCGCTACGGGTTCCTTCTGGCTGCGGTCGGCCAGGTGCACCTGATAATTGCGCAGCTGCACGTCCTGCAGCAGCACCTGCCACGGTTTGCTCGGTTCCTTGGCGGCCTGCTCTTCAGGGGTAGGCTCGGCAGCGGCTGGTTCGGCCTTTTCCTTGGGCGTAGCCTTGGCCGGTTGGCTGGCGAACAGCTTCTGCCAGTCGAGCTGGCCGTCTTGTTCGAGGGCGGCCCAAGTCTCCAGTTTCTCGCTGCGGACCTTGCCCACGGTGACCCGCTGCTTGGCCAGGTCGATGGAGGTTTCGCTCACGTCCAGGCTGGCCAGGCGCACCAGTGGGCGGCCATCCGGTGCCTTGATGGCGAACGGCGCGATTCGCATCGAGGTGTTGTCCAGCAGCAGCTCGGTGGTCTTGGACAGGTTGAGCTTGTAATGGGTGTCGAGGTGGAACACGCCGTCTTCCAGCACCAGCGGAACGGCGTCGCGCACATAGGGCCAGAACAGTTTCATCTTGCCATCGGTGATCTTCAGGGTGCCTTCCGAGGCGATCGGCGACAGGCTCAAGGTGCCGCTCCAGTCCACGCGCCCGCCGTTCGGCCCGCGCGCCACCAGCGTCATGTCGGCGTTGTCGTCGGGCAGGGTGCTGAGGTTCTTCAGCTCCAGGTTCATGTCGTCGTAGATGAACTCGATCGGCTCGCTCGGGCGCTGATCGGCAAAGTGGAGGTAGCCGCCGCTCAGTTTGATGCTGCCGATACGCAGCGGGAACGGATCACTGGGCGGCTGCTCGGCTTGCGGCTCGCTGGCAGGCAGCTTGAACAACTGGGTCAGGTTGAGCGTGCCGTCCTTGGCGAACAGCACCTCATTGCGCGGCTTGTCGAGCTCCACGGCCTGCAGGTGCAGGGCGCCTTTCCACAGGCTGTCGAGCGCGAGGTTGGCGTACAGCCGTGCGAAACCGACTTGCTCCTTGCCGGGCTCGCCGATCTGCAGGCCCCACAAGGTCAGCTCGAGGCTGAACGGGTTGAATTCGATACGCTCCAGCTTGGAAGGCACGGTCGCGTATTGCGCCAACTGCTGGTTGGCGATGCGCAGGCCGACACCGGGGAGAATCAGGAAACCAAGCAAGCTGTAGAGGGCCACGAGAGCCAGCACGGCGCCGAGGGCGCGAGTCAATCCTTTGTACATGTGTGCATCGTCTGTCAAAGCAGGAATGCTTGGAGTATGGCACGTTAAATCGGTTCCGCTGATGCGACCAATTCCCTCACTCGATGCCCATGCGCCGCCTGGCCCGATGCGCCGAGCCATCGCGCATCGCCCAGCGCAGCACGGGCGCCGTGCGCTTCAAGCCCAGGCGAATCATGCGCCGCTGCAACGGCCCGTGCTGCAGGCCGAGCATGGCCTGGGCCCAATCCGGCAACAGATCGATACCGGCGTGCAGCATCAGCTTGCCCACAGGTTGGGCGAGGCGGCTAGGGGCGGGGGCCTGGAGCAGGATGTCGAGCACTTCCAGACTACGGTGATCGCAGTGCAGGTGTGCACGCATGTGTCGCAGGTAGTCGTCGACCTGCTGGCATGAGCGCGGTACGTCACGCGCGCCAAGGCGCTCGGCGATCAGCGCGATTTCGGCGTAGTAAGCGTCCTGATCGGCGCGTGACAGCAGAGGGTCGCGGTAACGCAAGTGGGCGGCGAGGAAGCTGCTGACTTCGGCCACATGCACCCAGGTCAGCAAGTCCGGGTCGCTGGCAGCATAGGGCCGGCCATCGGGCGCGGTACCGGTGACCTGCAGGTGGATGGTGCGCACCTTGTCGATCAGCCAGTTGGCATCGCGGGTCGAGCCGAAGGTGGTGCCGGAGATGAACTGGCTGGTGCGGCGCAGGCGGCCCAACAAGTCTTCGCGGAAATTGGAATGGTCCCATACACCGGCCAGGGCGAGTGGATGCAGCAACTGCAGCAGCAAAGCGCTGATGCCCCCGACCAGCATGCTCGGAAAATCGCCATGTACTCGCCAGCTGAGGCTGTGCGGGCCGAACAGGCCGGGGTCGCCTTTGGGCGACTCCAGGTCGAGCTGGCCGAGGGCCAGCCCGGTAAGGCTCATGACCTGGGTTTCGATGCGGCGACGTAGGGCTTCCATGGCGACCTGTGGTTCAGGGCGGCCACGGACGGTGGCCGCCAGCTATTGATTGAGGCGTGTGTCGATCAACCCCTGGACCACGCTCGGATCGGCCAGGGTCGAGGTATCGCCCAGGTTGTCCAGCTCGTTGCAGGCGATTTTGCGCAGTATACGCCGCATGATCTTGCCCGAGCGGGTCTTGGGCAAGGCCGGGGCCCACTGGATCAGCTCAGGCTTGGCGAAGCTGCCGATTTCCTTGCTGACCAGTGCCAGCAGCTCGGCCTTGAGCGCATCGTCCGGGGTAACACCGTTCATCGGGGTAACGAAAGCATAGACGCCCTGGCCCTTGAGGTCATGTGGATAACCGACCACGGCGGCTTCGGCGACACTGTCATGCAGCACCAGTGCGCTTTCCACTTCGGCGGTGCCAATGCGGTGGCCGGAGACGTTGATCACATCATCGATGCGGCCGGTGATCCAGTAGTCGCCATCGGCGTCGCGACGGGCGCCGTCGCCGGTGAAGTAGTAGCCGGGCAGGGGTTTGAAATAGGTGTCGACCATGCGCTGGTGGTCACCATAGACGCTGCGGATCTGCCCTGGCCAGCTGGCCTTGATCGCCAGCAGGCCGGCCCCTGGGCCTTCGATCAACTTGCCTTGCTCGTCCAGCAGCACCGGTTGCACGCCGAACATGGGCTGGGTGGCACAGCCGGGCTTGAGATTCTGGGTGCCGGGCAGCGGCGTGAGCATGATGCCGCCGGTCTCGGTCTGCCACCAGGTGTCGACGATAGGGCAGCGTTTTTGCCCGACCTCTTCGAAGTACCACTCCCAGGCCTCGGGGTTGATCGGTTCGCCGACGCTGCCGAGCAGGCGCAGGCTCTTGCGCGAGGTGCTCTGCAACGGCGCCGCACCTTCGCGCATCAGCGCGCGCAGGGCAGTGGGCGCGGTGTAGAAGATGTTCACCTGGTGCTTGTCCACCACCTGCCAGAAGCGCGATGTGTCCGGGTAGTTGGGCACGCCTTCGAACATCAGCGAGATCGCACCGTTGGCCAGCGGGCCGTAGACGATGTAGCTGTGGCCCGTGACCCAGCCGACGTCGGCGGTGCACCAGAACACCTCGCCGTCGCGGTAGTCGAATACCACCTTGAAGGTCATCGTCGCTTGCAGCAGGTAGCCAGCGGTGGTGTGCAGCACGCCCTTGGGCTTGCCGGTGCTGCCTGAGGTATAGAGGATGAACAGCGGGTCTTCGGCGTCCATCGGTTCCACTGGGCACTCGTCACCGGCGTTTTCGGTTGCGTCGTCATACCAGAGGTCGCGGCCCTCGCTCCAGGCGATTTCGCCACCGGTACGGCGCACCACCAGCACGCTGCTGACCGCAGGGCAACTGGCCAGGGCCTTGTCGACGTTCTGCTTGAGCGGGATGCGCTTGCCGCCGCGCACCCCCTCATCGGCGGTGATCACGGTGCGGCAGTCGGCATCGAGAATGCGGTCGCGCAGGGCGTCCGGGGAGAAGCCGCCGAACACCACCGAGTGGATGGCGCCGATGCGGGTGCAGGCGAGCATGGCATAGGCGGCCTCGGGGACCATCGGCATGTAGATGCACACCCGGTCACCTTTTTTTACCCCGCGTGCCTTGAGGGCATTGGCCAGGCGGCACACCTGGCGGTGCAGTTCGCGGTAGGTGATGGCCTTGGCGTCCTTGGGATCGTCGCCTTCCCACAGCAGGGCGGTCTGTTCGCTGCGCTGGGCCAGGTGGCGGTCGATGCAGTTATAGCTGACATTCAGTTGGCCGCCGTCGAACCAGCGGGCTTTGCCGGTCTTCAGGTCGCATTGCTGCACGCTGGACCAGGGCTTGATCCAGTCCAGGCGCTTGGCTTGCTCGGCCCAGAAGGTGTCGGGGTCTTCGATCGACTCGCGGTAGAGGCGGCGGTAGTCGTCGGGGGAGAGGGTGGAGGACTGGCTGACGGCCAGGGCCTCGGGGTAGTTGCGGATATCGAACATGGCGGGTGGTCCTTGCGCTTGTCGGGGGCGATGGACTGCAACGGCTATTCGATTGGACAGTGTAGCGCTTGGGGGTGTTCCGAGGATGTGTGCAAGCCAGTGCTGGCCTCATCGCGGCTAAAGCCGCTCCTACAGGTTCAGCGAAACCCTGTAGGAGCGGCTTTAGCCGCGATGAGGCCGGAACCGGTCAACCGCGGTGACGGCCGCGGAAGTAGTTGATCAGGCCTTGGGTCGAGCCATCTTCGGCGCTGTCTTCAAGGCTACCCACCAAGCGTTGGTAGACGCCTTTGCCCAGCTCCTTGCCCAGCTCCACGCCCCACTGGTCGAAGGCGTTGATACCCCAGATCACGCTCTGTACGAATACCTTGTGCTCATACATCGCCACCAGAGCCCCCAGACGGCGCGGGCTGATGCGTTCGACCACCAGGGTGTTGCTCGGGCGGTTACCCGGAATCACCTTGTGCGGCGCAAGCTTTTCGATATCGGCTTCGTTCAGGCCCTTCTGGCGCAGCTCGGTCTCGGCTTCCTCGCGGGTCTTGCCGAGCATCAGCGCCTGGCTCTGCGACAGGCAATTGGCGTACAGCCACTGATGGTGGTCGGCGACCGGGTTGAAGCTGACCACCGGAACGATGAAGTCCGCCGGAATCAGCTGGGTGCCTTGGTGCAGCAACTGGTGGTAGGCATGTTGGCCGTTGCAGCCGACGCCACCCCAGATCACAGGGCCGGTGTCGGTCTTCACGGGCGAGCCATCCTGCAGCACGCTCTTGCCGTTGGACTCCATGTCCAGCTGTTGCAAGTGCTTGGTGATGTTGCGCAGGTAATGGTCGTAGGGCAGGATCGCGTGGCTCCGGGCGCCCCAGAAGTTGCCGTACCAGACGCCCAGCAGGGCCAGCAGCACCGGCATGTTCTTGTCGAACGGCGCGGTCTGGAAGTGCTGGTCCATGGTGTAGGCACCGGACAGCAGTTCCTTGAAGTTGGCGGTGCCGATGGCCAGTGCGATCGGCAGGCCGATCGCCGACCACAGCGAATAGCGCCCACCCACCCAGTCCCACATCGGGAAGATGTTCTCTTCGCGGATGCCGAAGGCCATGGCAGCGGCCTTGTTGCTCGATACCGCGATGAAGTGGCGATACAGCTCGGCTTCCGAGCCGCCCTGGGCCAGGTACCAGTGGCGTGCGGCCATGGCGTTCTTCAGGGTCTCGAGGGTGTTGAACGATTTCGACGAGACGATGAACAGGGTGGTTTCGGCGCGCAGGTTGGCCGACAGCTCATGGAATTCGCTGCCGTCGATGTTCGCCAGGTAATGGCAGCGTACGCCACGCTGGGCATAGGGCAGCAGGGCTTCGGAAACCAGCTCGGGGCCGAGGAACGAGCCGCCGATGCCGATGTTGACCACGTCGGTGATCGGCTTTTCGCTGTAGCCGCGCCACAGGCCGTCATGAATACGACCCACCAGCTCGGTGATCTGGTTGAGTACCTTGTGCACGTCCGGCATCACGTTCACGCCGTTGACGCTGAGCTTGTCGCCCACCGGGCGGCGCAGGGCCGTGTGCAGGACCGGGCGGCCTTCCGAGGCGTTGACGATCTCGCCGCTGAACATCGACTTGATCGCATCCTGCAGGCCGACTTGTTCGGCCAGCTTGACCAGCAGCTCGCGGCTTTCGTCGGTGATCAGGTTTTTTGAATAGTCGAGGAACAGGCCGCAACAGCTCAGGGAGAACTGTTCGAAGCGTTTTTCGTCGGCGGCGAACGCTTCACGCATGCTGAAGTCTTGCATGGCGTCGCGGTGTTGCTGGAGTGCCTGCCAGGCAGGCAGGGCCGTAACATCGTGGGGTGTACGGTAATACGCCATTGAGCAGAATTCCTTGATGCGTGGTGGGGCTTGGACAGGGCAGTCGATGCCGGGTTCAGGCTGGCCATCATTATAGGCAAAGGTCACGCACAGGGAATGGGGGGAGCGGGGGATTTGAGAGGGGGGCGCCAGGCGCCCCCATCGCCGGCAAGCCGGCTCCCACAGGGTTGCTCAGTGATGTCCCTGTGGGAGCCGGCTT
>NZ_AKJC01000310.1 GCF_000282535.1 Pseudomonas sp. GM84
GCGATAGGGCCCTCACAGGCGTCAGTCGACCCCGACAAACCCCCCAGTCTGGTGATGCCACAACCGGGCATACAACCCCTGCTGTTCCAGCAATTCGCTGTGGCTGCCACTCTCGACAATATGCCCCTTGTCCAGCACCACCAGCCGGTCCATCCGGGCAATGGTCGACAGCCGGTGAGCGATGGCAATCACCGTCTTGCCCTGCATCAGGGTTTCCAGGCTTTCCTGGATCGCCGCTTCCACTTCCGAGTCCAGGGCCGAAGTGGCCTCGTCCATGACCAGGATCGGCGCATTCTTCAGCAGCACCCGGGCAATGGCGATGCGCTGGCGCTGACCACCGGACAACTTGACCCCGCGCTCTCCGACATGGGCATCGAAGCCTGTGCGCCCCTGGGCATCGGAGAGCTGCGGGATGAACTCGTCGGCCCGTGCACGGCGCACGGCTTCATGCAGCGCCGCCTCGCTGGCGTCTGGCCGGCCATACAGCAGGTTGTCGCGGATCGAGCGGTGCAGCAGCGAGGTGTCCTGGGTGATCATGCCGATCTGCGCGCGCAGGCTGGCCTGGCTGACCTCGGCGATGTTCTGTCCATCGATCAGGATACGCCCGCCCTGTACGTCATAGAGCCTTAGCAGCAGGTTGACCAGGGTCGACTTGCCGGCACCGGAGGGGCCGATCAGACCGATCTTTTCGCCCGGGCGGATGTTCAGGTTCAGCCCTTCGATGACGTTGCCGCCCTTGCCGTAATGGAAGTCCACATCATCGAAGTGCACCGCGCCGCGGCTGACTTTCAGTGGCGGGGCCTGGGGTTTGTCGGTGACAGTGACCGGCTGGGCGATGGTCTGCAGGCCGTCCTGGACCATGCCGATGTTCTCGAAGATGCCGTTGACCACCCACATGATCCAGCCGGACATGTTGACGATACGAATCACCAGGCCGGTGGCCAGGGCGATGGCGCCAACGGTGATCAGCGACTGGCTCCACAGCCACAGGGCAAGGCCGGTGGTGACGACCACCAGCAGGCCATTGAGGGTGGTGATGACCACATCCATGCTGGTGACCACGCGGGAGGCCAGCTGGGTTTTTTCGGTTTGCTCGCGGATCGCTTCGCGGGCGTATTGCTGCTCGTAGTCGGTGTGGGCAAACAGCTTGAGGGTGGCGATGTTGGTGTAGCCGTCGACGATGCGCCCCATCAGCTTGGAGCGTGCATCGGAGGAGATCACCGAGCGCTCCTTGACCCTGGGCACGAAGTAGAACAGCGAAGCGACGTAGGCGGCGATCCACGCCAGCAAGGGCAGCATCAGGCGCCAGTCGGCCTCGGCGAACAGCACCAGCGAAGTGATGGCGTAGATCAGCACATGCCACAAGGCATCGACCGCCTGCACCGCCGAGTCGCGCAGCGAGTTGCCGGTCTGCATGATGCGCTGGGCGATGCGCCCGGCGAAGTCGCTCTGGAAGAAGTTCAGGCTCTGCTTGAGCACATAGGTGTGGTTCTGCCAGCGGATCAGGCTGGTCATGCCGGGGTTGATGGTCTGGTGCACCAAGAGGTCATGCAGGCCGAAGAAGATCGGCCGCAGCAGCAGGATCACCACCAGCATCCAGATCAGCTCACCGCTGTGCTCGCTGAAGAAGTTGGCGTTGGGGGTACCCTGGGCCAGATCGATGATGCGGCTCAGGTAGCTGAACATCGCCACTTCGATCAAGGAGGCGCCCAGGCCGACCACCAGCAGGGCGAGAAAGCTTGGCCACACCTGGCGCAGGTAGTACAGGTAGAACGGCCACACCTGGGTCGGCGGCGATTCGCTCGGGGCGTCGCGGAAGATATCGATCAATTGCTCGAAGCGGCGGTACAGCATGGGTGACGAGACTCCTGTGCTACCCGACCTCAGGCGGTTTCACGTCCTTGTGAAACCTGCGTTCAGTCGATGCGTTTGGCAGACTTGATGAACACCGGATCGGCCGGTACATCACGCATGCCTTTCTTGACGGTGGTCGGCGAGTTGACGATCTGGTCGACCACCTCCATGCCCTTGGTGACCTTGCCGAACACCGCGTAGCCACGGTCACGGCCCGGGTTGAGGAAGTCGTTGTCGGCCACGTTGATGAAGAACTGGCTGGTGGCCGAATTCGGGTCGGAGGTGCGCGCCATCGACAGCGTGCCGCGGGTGTTCTGCAGGCCGTTGCCGGCTTCGTTGCGGATCGGATCGTTGGTGGGTTTCTGCACCATCTGCTCGGTGAAGCCGCCGCCCTGGACCATGAAGCCCGGGATCACACGGTGGAAAATGGTGTTGTTGTAGAAACCGCTGTCGACGTATTCGAGGAAGTTCTTGGTACTGATCGGCGCCTTCTCGGCATTGAGCTCGATTTCGACCTGGCCGAAGCTGGTGTCCAGCAGTACGTGCGGGGTCTTGTCGGAAGCCATGACGCTGGTGGCGAAGGCGACCGAGCAGGCGGTGAGCAGGAGTTTTTTCAGCATGGGCTCAAAGATCCTTGAGAGGTGGAAGCGGCTGCGAGGAATTGCAGCACGGTCTGGTTGAAGACCTCGGGTTGATCGAGGGGCGTAGCGTGCCGGGAATCGTCGATGACCGCTAGCGTTGCCTGGGGCATCAGGGCGACATAGCGCTGTTTCAGATTGACCGGCGTGTAGTCATGGTCGGCGGCGATCACCAGCGTGGGACAGTGGATCTGCCCGATGCGTTCCAGCACGCCCCAATCGACGATGGCGTCGAAGCTCTTGAGGTAGGCGCGCTTGTCGTTGCGCGCCCAGCGCTGGGCCATCTTGTGCCGCAGATCGGTTTGTTCAGGCTTGGGAAACAGGCGCGCGGACAGGCCCTTGCCGATCGTTTCCATGCTCAGGATGCGCGCCATGCCCCAGCGCTTGGCCCACCAGACCCAGTCGCTGCGGGTGCGGCGCTTGACCTCGGGGGCGCTGTTGACGATGCACAGGCTGCGCAGCCATTGCGGATGGTCGACGGCGAACTGGAAACCGACCATGCCGCCCATGGACAGGCCCACCAGGTGCACCGGGCCAGTCTGCAGGTGTTCGAGCAGGGCCAGCAGGTCGGCGCTGAAGGTGGCGATCTGGTAGCCGTCGCGGGTTTTGTCGGAGCGGCCGTGGCCACGCGTATCCATCAGGATCACCCGGTAGTGGCGGCTCAGCTCGGGCACCTGCAGCTCCCAGTCCTGGCTGCTGGAGCCCAGCCCATGCAGCAGCACCAAGGGTTCGCCCTGGCCGTATTCCTGATAATGCAGCGAGCATCCTTCATGTTCGAAATAGGCCAAGGTCGAGGTCCTCTCAGGCTTGTGGGGGGGCTGCGAAGGGCACGTCCAGCGGCGCAGTGTCGAAATTGCGCAGCAGGTCGATGAGAATCTGCGTGGCTGGGCCCAGGGTCTTTTCCTTGCTCGAATAAAGGTAGAACAGTGGGTGGCGGCTGCCACCCTGATCCAGCGGCAATGGTTTGAGCACGCCTTCGGCCAGCTCGCGTTCGATCATGTGCCGTGGCAACCAGGCAAAGCCCAGGCCGCTGCTGACGAAGGTGGTGGCGGTGCCCAGGCTGCCCACGGTCCAGCGCTGCTCGGCGCCGAGCCAGCCGACATCGCGCGGCTGTGCGCGGCCGGAGTCGCGGATCACCACCTGCAGCTGGCTCTCCAGATCCTGGAAGGTCAGTTCGCGGCCCAGGCGGTGCAGGCTGTGTTCAGGGTGGGCGACGGCGACGAATTCCACCGCGCTCAGTTCCGCGCCCAGGTAGCCACCGATGCTGTAGCTGCTGATGGCCAGGTCGGCAATGCCTTCGTGCATCACTTCCTCGACGCCGGACAGCACTTCCTCACGCAAGCGCACCCGGCAGCCGCGGCTCTGCGGCATGAACGCGGCCAGGGCGCGTACCAGGCGGGCACTGGGGTAGGCGGCATCGACTACCACGCGCACCTCGGCTTCCCAGCCTTGCTCCATGTGGTGGGCCAGGTCTTCGAGCTGACTGGCCTGCTTGACCAGGTGCCGCGAGCGGCGCAGCAGCACGTTGCCGGCGTCGGTGAGCACAGCCTTGCGCCCGTCGATGCGCAGCAGGGGCACGCCCAGTTGCTCTTGCATGCGCGCCACCGTATAGCTGACCGACGACTGCGACCGGTGCAGCGCATCGGCGGCCTGGGCAAACCCACCGTGATCGACCACTGCCTGCAGGGTTCGCCACTGATCCAGGGTTACGCGCGGCGCTTTCATCTTTGGCTCCTGTTGTCCTAAGCTGCGCTCTTTCAAGGAGAGCGCCCCATGAAGAAATGTTGTGCGGCAATACTGATGTGCCTACCCCTTGGGGCCATGGCTTACCCCATCGACGTGGAGAAGGAACTGACCGGGGTCAAGCTGGACTACACCGCCTACGACACCGCCTACGACATCGGTGCCATTACCCTGAACAACTATGGGAAGGTGCCGGCGGCCTGCAAGGTGATGTTCCGCAATGGCCCGGAGGCGCCACGGGTGCGGCGGGTCAATGTACCGGCCGGCAAGAGCGTAGACGTGACGGCCAAGTTCAACCGGCAGATCATCAAGCTGCGCATCGCGCTGAACTGCAAAGCCGAATAAAACGGATTAATCGATATGTTTAACCCGCTTTTTACGCTTTTTTATCGATAGGTCAAGCCTTAATCTCACCTCCATCGAATCGCAACCCTTTTTGCCGATGGAGGCAGCCATGTCCCGCGTACTGATCATCGAAAGCAGCGCCCGCCAGCAGGATTCCGTATCCCGTCAACTGACCCGCGACTTCATCCAGCAGTGGCAGGCGGCGCACCCGGCCGACGAGATCAACGTGCGCGACCTGGCCGTGACGCCTGTGCCGCACCTGGATGCCAACTTGCTGGGCGGCTGGATGAAGCCTGAAGAGCAGCGCAGCGCCGCCGAGCTGGATGCCCTGGCCCGTTCCAACGAGCTGACCGACGAGCTGCTGGCTGCCGATGTGCTGGTGATGGCCGCACCGATGTACAACTTCACCATCCCCAGCACGCTCAAGGCCTGGCTCGACCACGTATTGCGCGCCGGCATCACCTTCAAATACACCCCGACCGGCCCGCAAGGCCTGCTGACCGGCAAACGCGCGATCGTTCTGACGGCCCGTGGCGGCATTCACGCCGGTGCCACCAGCGACCACCAGGAACCCTACCTGCGCCAGGTGATGGCGTTCATCGGCATCCATGATGTGAACTTCATTCATGCCGAAGGCCTGAACATGAGCGGTGACTTCCACGAGAAGGGCATCAACCAGGCCAAGGCCAAGCTGGCTGCGGTGGCCTGAGCTTCAACGAATTCCCAACCCTGACACCTTGTTTGCTCCTTTGGGTGTACCTGCCCGGCCTGCATGGCCGGGCTTTTTTATGTCTGTTCCGGCCTCATCGCCGG